>CAJWPG010000060.1 GCA_913045275.1 uncultured Pelagibacteraceae bacterium | reverse complement strand
AACCCCTCTTTCATGGATGAAAACCATGTGTCCTAACCGATAGACGAAGGGACCAGAGCAAGATCTTTTATTGTAATTAATATAATTAATCAAGTAATAGGAACCTCTTTTTTTACAATATTGATTGAAGATTGTTTGTGAGTAATTAATGTTTCTGTAATAAATTTTCCATTAGCTATTTTTACACCTCTTACAAGATCTCCCGATGTAATGCCTGTTGCGCAAAATATAGAATCACCTTTTATTATCTCTTTTAATTCATATTTTTTACCTAAATCTTTGATACCCATTAATTTTGCTCTACTTATATCATCATCAGTTTTAAAAATAAATCTCCCCTGAAATTTACAACCAAAGGCATCCAGGGCAGAAGCTGTCAGTACACCTTCTGGACCACCTCCTGTGCCTACAAATATATCAACTTTATATTTTTCATTTGTAACCAATAAAGCGCCAGATATATCGCCATCTGTAATTAATTTTAATTTAACATTTAAAATTTTTAATTTTTCTATAATTTTTTTATGTCTAGATCTATCAAGTAAACACACTGTTATTTCGCTAATATTTTTATTTTTAGAATCGGCTATATTCTTAATATTTTTTTCGATGGGAAAATCTAAATCTGTAGCATCAAATGGCACATCCTTACCTACAGCAATTTTTTCCATATAAGTTTCTGGTGCATTAAATAAATTTCCTTTTGAGGCTATTGCCATAACAGACAAGGCTCCTGGTAAATTATTGGCAGCAAAATTTGTACCTTCTAACGGATCAACAGCTATGTCTATTGACGGGCCGTTTCCTGTTCCTAATTTTTCACCAATATAAAGCATAGGGGCTTCATCTAATTCACCTTCGCCTATTACAACTTTTCCATTAATATCTAATTTATTTAAACTTTCTCTCATAGAATCTGTGGCAGCTTTATCAGCTATTGTTTTGTTACCTTTTCCAATGTGTTTATAACAAGATGCGGCAGCACCCGAGGTAACATTAACAAATTTATCTATTAACTGTTTATCTAGATTCACTATTATTAATTATATTAGTATCATTTTCTATTGAATGAAGTTTAGTTTCAAATTCTCTTAGTCTTTTCCAAACAGATATAAATTCAACAATTGTAGACCAACTTTTAACTAAATATTGCAATGATCCCTCAACTCTTCCAAATGCTCTTGTTATCTGTTGAACAAATCCAAGTGTAATTGCTCCTGTAACAATAGTTGGTGCCAATGCCAAATAAGGGACTATTACCATTCCTTGAAAATAACTCCATTTAACAGTGTTAAAATACAAATAATGGAAATATGATTTATAATGTATGCCTCTTACCCTGTTGTATAATTGTCCTATCGTTGGAGGTGCCGCTCTTATAGGGTCATCTTCTCCATGAACTAATTCTTTTCGATATCCTGCTTCTTCTTTTTGTATATCGTATTCTATTCCAGGTAATTTAATTCCCACAGCAGCTAAAAGTATAGTGCCACCCAATGCAGAAATTATAGCAACCCAAACCAACGCATGATTAACTTGACCAATCCAAGGCAAAACATCTATTTGTTTAGAAAGTTCCCACAGTATAGGAGTAAAAGCAATTAGAGTCATTATACTATCTAATAAACCAGTTCCTAATCCTTCCATTATTCTTGCAAATTTTAATGTATCTTCTTGAACTCTTTGTGATGCACCTTCTGTTAGTCTAGCTTTTAACCATTGTTCGTGATAATAATTAGCCATAGCAGTTCTCCAGCGAAAAACCCAGTGACTAGTAAAAAAACCTGTAAATACTGCGATCAATATCCATAAAGCAGCTATTTTTGCAAATGTAAAAAGATAACCAATAAATTCTTTTTCACTAACTGAATTTGGAGTTGTTAGTGCCTTTTGTAATGTATCGTAGAATTCACCAAACCATTCATTAATTCTTACATCAAGCTGAACTTGGTACCATGTGGATATTAAAATAAATATAGATCCCAGAATACTCCATAAAAACCATTTCCTATTGCTGAAAAATTTAAACATTATTTTAATTATTTAGTGAAATTATCTGCATAAGATTTTTTATTAATTTTTTTAATATTAGGTTCAACTATTTCATAATTAATATTATTTTTTTTAGCATATTCTATGGCCAAAGCTTTATTATTAAATTCAAGTTTTAATTCGCTATAAGTATCAGTTGAACTTTCCCACCCCATTAATGGATTGATTCCAGGTTTTTCAGTAATAAATTCAATGATCCATCTATTATATTTAGCAATACCTGATTGCATAGGTGTTTTTGATGGTTTGTAAATTATTGCCTTCTTCATAATTTTGGTCGGGGCGGCAGGATTTGAACCTGCGACCCTCTGGTCCCAAACCAGATGCGC
>CAJWPG010000059.1 GCA_913045275.1 uncultured Pelagibacteraceae bacterium | reverse complement strand
AATCTTTTGCATTTAGAATGAAAACAGACTCTGAAACAAAATTAACTAGAAATACAGGTTTTTATGAAAGAACTTCTAAACTTACAAGAAACTTTGTTGATGCTAGGGGTTTTTGGCTACCAAATGATTATACAAAACATGGAATAATTAATGAACATACTGCTTGTCGTGAAAAAGCTGTTGTTATTGATTTATCATCTTTAAGAAAATTTGAAATACTTGGTCCTGATGCAGAAGAATTAATGAACTACACATTAACAAGAAACGTAAAAAAACTTTCAGTTGGTCAGGTAGTTTATTCATCAATGTGTTATGAAAATGGAACTATGTTTGATGATGGAACGCTTTTAAAACTAAGCGACCAAGGTTTTAGATGGGTTTGTGGAGATGAATATGCTGGACAATGGCTGAAAGAACAAGCTAAGAAAAAAAACTATAAAGTATTAATTAAAGATTCTACTGATCAAATAAATAATATTTCTTTGCAAGGACCGAATAGTAGAAAAATTCTTGAAAAAATTATTTTTACACCTCCAACTCAACCTTCTATTTCTGAATTGCAATGGTTTAGATTTACTATTTGCAGACTTGAAGAATTAAATGGAATACCTTTAATGGTTTCAAGAACAGGTTATACAGGTGAATTAGGTTACGAAATTTGGTGCCATCCATCTGATGCACCTAAAGTCTGGGATAAAGTTATGGAAGCAGGTAAAGATGAAGGTTTAATACCAGCAGGTTTTGCAGCTTTAGACCTATTAAGGATTGAAGCAGGATTAATTCTTTTTGGTAATGAATTTGATGGACAAATTGATCCTTTTGAAGCAGGCGTGGGTTTTACTGTTCCATTAAAAACAAAAACTGATGATTTTATTGGAAAAGAAAATTTAATTAAAAGAAAAGAAAACCCGCAAAAAAAATTAGTAGGTCTTGAATTAATTAGTAAAGAAAAAGCTAATCACGGAGACTGTGTTCACATTGGAAGAGCTCAAGTAGGTATTATTACTAGTGGATGTATATCTCCAACACTTAATAAAAATATTGCTTTATGTAGAATGGACATTGGACATTCTGAAATAGGAACTGAAGTTGAGGTTGGAAAAATTGATGGTGAGCAAAAAAGAATTCCGGCAAAAGTAGTTGGATTTCCACATTACGATCCACAAAAAACTAGGGTTAGAGCTTAAATGAAAGATACAGCGAGTTTATTAGAATTTTGGGAAACACAGATGAAACAATCTCATCGTTCTAGTAATTATTTTTTTAGAAAATCTCCATCACATTATCATATGATGTTGTTGGTAATGTCAGCATATAAGCTCAATCAAGATCTATCGGTAGAAGAACTTAAAACAAAATTATTTAAAACTTCAAGACCAAAATCAGCAATTATAATTACTGAAGCTTGCGAAAAAAATTTTTTTTATTTAGAGAAAACTTCATCTGACCAAAGAAAAAAATTCATAAAACCAACCGAATCCTTTGTTAAAGAGTTTGAAGATTATATTACTACTTTAAAAAATTTAGTTCTTTAGATTTTACTAAGTACGTTTTTAACAGTTTCTCCCATAACAGATGGGTTTTTTGAAATTGTAATTCCATACTCTTTTAATATTTCAACTTTTTCTACTGCACTTTCACCATAAGCAGAAACTATAGCTCCAGCATGACCCATAACTCTTCCTTTGGGTGCAGTTAATCCTGCTATATAGGCAATAACAGGCTTTTTCATATTATTTTTTGCAAACTCGCCGGCAGCAACTTCTTGTGGTCCGCCAATCTCTCCTATCATTAATATAGCATCTGTCTCTTCATCTTCTTCAAACTTACCTATAATATCTTTAAATGAACTTCCGTTAATAGGATCTCCACCAATACCAACGCTTGTTGAAACGCCAATATCTAAATTCTTTAATTGTTGCGCGGCTTCATATCCTAAAGTTCCAGATCTGCTAATTATTCCAACTCTGCCCTCTTTATATATATGGCCAGGCATAATTCCTAACATTGATTTTCCAGGACTTATGATACCAGCACAATTTGGACCAACTAAACTCATTTTTTCAGTTTTGGTATATCTCCTCATATAACGTTTAATTCTAATCATATCGTGCGAAGGGATTCCATCGACTATTGCAACACAACTTTTAATTCCAGCATCAGCAGCTTCCATAGCTGAGTCTGCTGCAAAAGCAGGTGGAACAAATAGTATTGAAGCTGTTGCTCCAGTATTTTTTACCGCTTCCTTTACAGTATTAAAAACAGGAAGATTAAGATGTTTAGATCCTCCTTTTCCAGGTGTTACTCCTCCAACAACGTTAGAACCATATTTTATCATCTCTTCGGCGTGGAAGCTTCCCATTTTTCCAGTAAAACCTTGAATAATTATTTT
>CAJWPG010000058.1 GCA_913045275.1 uncultured Pelagibacteraceae bacterium | reverse complement strand
GAATTTTTTGAAAGAGGAACACAATATCTTGGAGCTAATATAAGAAGAATTGATGACAATGTGTGGGTTAGAATAAATGAATTAATTTTACCTAACTTTACTCAAGCAGGATCAGCATTTGCAGCGGATGGAACAAAAACTAAATATTTTGGTAGAAGTTCTTTTACAAGATGGGTGGTTCCTGTAGATGATCATCATTGTGTGGCGATTGCTTGGGCTAACTTTGGTGAAAGAGGAGATCCAATTGAATATGATAATAAAGAAGGATATGAAAAAATTGAAGCTGGTGAAACAATTGATAGAACTTTTGAAGAAAAACAGAAAAGTCCAGGAGATGCTGAAGCAGTAGAAGGAATGGGATCAATAAGCGCACATAAAGGTGAACATTTAATGCCAACTGATCATGGGATTATGGCTTATAGAAAACATATTAGAAAATCAATAAAAGCACTTCAAGAAGGGAAAGATCCTACTCAACCTAAAAAAAATGGAGATATAATAAAAACCTATGGTCAAGATACAGTTTTGAGAGTTCCCAAAAGAAACATTGATGATCGAAAATTTATAAAATCAATTGGTTCAAGAGTAATGAAATTGCAGTTTGACTCTGAGAAAATGCTTAATAAAGATCGTGATAATTTTATAATTAAAGAATTATCTAATATGGAAAAAAATGGTGCATTTTGACAAATAAAAAAATTAAAATTCATGTAAAAAATAATCATTGGGCACCAGGTTCATTCCCTACTGATGCAGAGGGGGAAAAAAATTTTACAATTACTAAAGAACATTTAGACGAAGCTCTTAAAAACTATCCAGAAATAAAAGAAAAATTAGAAATATTTGTTGATTGGGATGAAGATAATTTTGAAAAATCAATGTCTAATTCTGATATTTTGTTAGCTTGGAACTTTCCTACAAAAGATCTTAAAAAAATTTCACCAGGCTTAAAATGGATACATGTTATTTCAGCCGGTATTGAACATTTGCTTCCTTTAGATTGGATGTTTGATAATTTAGTTTTGACTAATAGTAGCGGAGTTCATGCTAAAAAAGCTGGAGAATATGGGTTAATGAGTGTTTTGATGTTGCAAAATCACATGACTAAAATTGTTACTAATCAAAAAAATAAAGAATTTGTTTCTCTTTTTAGCAATCCTATAAATGGAAAAACAGTAGTTGTTGTTGGAACAGGTTCCTTGGGATCTTCAATGGCAAAACATATTAGTGTATTAGGAGCAAACGTTATAGGAGTAAATAAAAGAGGTAAAAATGCAGAAGGTTGTAACAAGATTGTTACGATAGATAATATTGATAGCGTTTTACCAAATGCTGATTTTTTATATCTCGCTGTTCCTGAAACTCCTGAAACAAAAAACCTTATAACTAAAGAAAAACTTGATATGCTTAAACCTACTTGTGGAATAGTAAATATAGGAAGACAATCGGTAATGGATTATGATGCTTTATGTAAAAAACTAAATAATAATGAAATAGCTGGCGCAATACTTGATGTTTTTACAAATGAGCCACTTGATAAAAATTCAAAACTTTGGGAAACTCCTAATTTAATCATAACACCCCATGTATCATCTGATGATAATGGAAATTATGTTAAATTAACTCTAGATGTATTTGTCAAAAATTTAAAACTATTTATTGAAAATAAAGAATTATCAAATCAGGTTGATAAAAAACTAGGTTATTAAAAATTAGACAGAGTCTATTGAATTTAAAACTTTTACCTCAATAGGTTTTTCCAGTGAATCAACTATTTTAGATCTATAATTTTTGTAATGAGATGTATTTCTATGAAAATCTAATGCTGCAGAATCTTTGTATATTTCAAATAAATGAAAAGATGTAATTATACCTTCATTGTTTTTTTCTTCAAAAAAATTATAAAGTTCATTTCCTTCCTCTGCTCTAGTTGGGTTTATCATAGAAGTTATTATTTCCTTAGCTTCGTTATCTTTATCTCTTTTGGGATAAAAGCTTGCGAGAACTATTATTTTTGACATTACTTGTGTTTAACAAGTTTTAATTTTTCTCTTGTTTCAGCGGGTGTCATTGTTGAAACGCCAAGGTCATTAACTATTCTTAGTGCTTTTTCAACTAATTGTGCATTTGTTGCAAGTTTTCCTTTTGATAAATATAAATTATCTTCTAGCCCTACCCTAGGATTTCCTCCCATAATTACTGTTTGAGCAACAAAAGGCATTTCGTTTCTTGAAATAGCAAAACCAGACCAAACTCCTTCTTTGGGCATAATATCTTTCATTGCTTGCATCGCTAAAGTAGTTGCGGGCGCTCCCCAAGGAATTCCTAAACATATTTGAAACATAGGAGGATCATCAAGCAATCCTTCTTTATATAATTGAGCACCAAACCACATATTGCCCAAATCAAATGCTTCTATTTCAGGTTTAACTTTAATTTCTTGTAATCTTTTTGCTG
>CAJWPG010000057.1 GCA_913045275.1 uncultured Pelagibacteraceae bacterium | reverse complement strand
ACTGGTTGTCTTTATCTTTTAGCTGTTCAATTGAAAAATTTGTTTGCATTTAAATCTCTGTATACATTTTTCCAGGATTAAATATTTTTCCAGGATCAAAACTTTCTTTTATTTTTTTTGAAATATTTAATATATTTTCATTCACAGTAAAATTTTCTTTAATATATAAGCCATTATCTTGCTGTTTAATCACAGTCAGATAACCACCCAGCTCAACAATAGATTTTTTTAATGAAAAAAATTTTTCCTCTGTTAATTCACTAGCTTCAATCCAAACTAAAGAACCACACCAATCTATAAAATATCTATAATCTTCGTCAAAATATTCTAATAAATTTAAACATTTTGATTGTGGTATCACCACTCTTAATATTGAATTTTTAGTATTGCTAAATAATTCTAGATTATTTACTTTTTTCCAAAATAAATCTGACTGATGATAATCTAAAATCGAAGTTTTATTATTTAATTCCAGTTCAGTTGACAAATTATTGATTTTTTCTTCAATAGATTTTTCCGAACCACCTACTCTAATGGCGATATAAGGTCCACCGTGTTTTAAATCATTAAACTTGAATATCTCATCACTTTTATTCTTTGGGTCTAAAGGTAAGTACATTGAGCCAGATATCTCGCTGCTTGAATTTAAAATTTTATTAAATAATTGCGGTATATTTTTTTTTAATATTTCATGAAAAATTATTGTTTTATTAAAGGTTTTTTTAGGAAGCACTTTAAAAGTTATTTCTGTTAAAGCTACCAATGTTCCAAAAGACCCTGTAATAAGTTTGCTTAAATCATACCCGGTTACATTTTTTACTACAGTTCCTCCAGATTTAATTATTTCTCCTCTGCCATTAACTCCTCTAAATCCAATAACATGGTCTCTAACACTGCCGGCTTTAAATCTTCTCGATCCTGCAAAATTACAAGAAACAGAACCTGCCGCAGTACCTTTGTTACTTTTTCCCGAAAAAATATAACCAAAATCTAAAGTTTCAAATGCTAACTGTTGATTGTTTTCATTTAATATTTTTTCAATTTCTATAATGGGCGTACAAGCTTTTACTTTTATATAAAGTTCCTCTGGAAAATATTCAATAATTCCAGATAATTTTGAAAGATCTAGAATTTTTGAACACTGTAATTTATTTCCAATAAATTTTTTTGATCCTAGTCCAGTTATTTCAACTGAAATTTTATTTTTATATAAATTTTCAACTATTTGTGAAACATCATCTTCACTTATTGGATTAAAAATATTATTAGAATCTTGGGATATCGGGGAATTTTTCTTCTCCTCCATGGACATGGGCCCTTCCTTCCTCTACACAAGTTCTTAATATAGGATATACTTTTCCAGGATTTAATAGATTATTATTATCCAAAGATTTTTTTATTCTTATTTGTTGTTGTATATCTTCGTTATTAAACATTTCACACATTAGTTCTCTTTTTTCAACTCCAACTCCATGTTCTCCTGTTAAAACACCACCTACTTTAACACAATATTTTAGTATTTCTGCGCCAAACTCTTCTGTTTTTATTAATTCGCCTTCATTGTTAGCATCATACATTATTAATGGATGAAGATTTCCATCGCCAGCATGAAACGCATTCGCAACTGGTAGATTATATTTTTTTGATAATCTATCTATTTCTATTAATACTTCAGATAATTTTCTTCTTGGAATGGTTCCATCCATGCAATAATAATCTGGTGCTAATGCGGCGCATGCAGGAAATGCTGCTTTTCTTCCTGCCCAAAATATACGTCTTTCTTCTTCGCTATTATTAATTCTCAAACTTGATGAGTTATTCTTCTTGGCAAAATCACCAACTTTTAAAATTAATTCATCGACTTCTGACTTTGTTCCGTCAAGCTCAACTATTAGCATAGATTCTGCATCTCTTGGGTATCCTGCTTTACAAAAATTATCGGTAGCTTTTGTTAATGCTTTATCCATCATTTCCATTCCGGCTGGAATTATTCCATTTGAAATTACATCTGATACAAAATTTCCTCCATCCTCTGCTGAAGGAAAACCAATTAATGCTGTTCTAACTGTTTGAGGTTTTTTTAATATTTTAACAGTTATTTCAGTAATAACTCCTAACAAACCCTCTGATCCACTTATCAATCCAAGAATATCATATCCTGCAGAATCAAAAGTTTTGCCTCCAATTTTACAGATTGTGCCATCCATAAGAACGATTTCAACACCTAAAATATTATTTGAAGTAGTGCCATATTTTAAAGAATGAACTCCTCCTGAGTTTTCTGCAACATTCCCACCTATTGAACATACTAACTGACTCGATGGATCCGGTGCGTAGTAAAGATCTTTATGCTGCACTGATTGTGTTATTGATAAATTGGTAACTCCTGGTTGGGTTACCACACAATTATTATCAAAATCTATTTCTAAAATTTTGTTAAATTTACCAAGTGACACTAAAATTCCATCCTGCAAAGGAAGTGCACCACCAGAAAGTCCTGTACCAGCGCCTCTTGGAATGACTTTTATTTTATTCTCATTACAGTATTTTAATATTTTACTTACTTCTAAAGTATTTTCAGGCAAAACTACTGCTAAAGGTTTTTGTTTATAAGCTAATA
>CAJWPG010000056.1 GCA_913045275.1 uncultured Pelagibacteraceae bacterium | reverse complement strand
GCTTCTGCTAAAGCTATCGAACAAGCTCTACCTAGACCTTTGCCAGCACCCGTTACTAATGCGTATTTATGTTTTAAATTAATTTTCTTTAAGTACATTTTTATAAAAATAGCGTTATATCTGTATATATCAATTCAATTGCTACAACCAAAATGGCGATTAAACCAATCCATCCAATCCATTTGTATTTTTTTATCCAGTTTGAAATAAGAGTGGCAGCAGTTGCCATTAATATTATTGATAAAGCTAATCCAAAAATCAATAAAATGTAATGATCTCTTGCGGCACCCGCTACACCTAAAACATTATCAAGACTCATTGATATATCTGCTAAAATAACTGTTGTTATAGCTTTTAAAAATGATGAATTATCAACTTTTATATTCTCATTATCGTTAGAACTATTTTTTATAACATCCTTGTATAATTTATAACAAATATAAAGTAGAAGAATTCCTCCTATTAATCTTAAACCGGTTATTTGAAGCAAATAAGCAGTTAAAAGAGTAAAAATTATTCTTAATATAATTGCAGCTCCTATACCCCAGAAAATTATTTTCTTTCTTTGATCTACAGGAAATTGTGAAGCAACCATACCAATGATAATAGCGTTATCACCAGCTAAAACTAAATCTATGAATACAATTTGAAAAAAAATTACAATCTGTTCACTCATGATTTGCTGTCTTCTATTATCATATCCGAAGCTTTTTCTGCAATCATAATAGTTGGAGCGTTAGTATTTCCAGAAGTTATATGAGGCATTACAGAAGCATCTACTATTCTTAAATTTTTTAGTCCATGAGCAATACATCTATCATTTACAACTGCGTTATCATCATTTCCCATTCTACAAGTGCTTACAGGATGAAATATAGTATTAGCAAATTTACCAGCTTCTTTGGCCAGAGTTTCGTTGTCAGTAATATTTATTCCAGGTCTTAATTCCTCGGGCTGATACTCTTTGTAAGCATTAGACTCCATAACAATTTTTCGAACAATTTTTAAAGATTTGCCTGCAATTTCTCTATCTTCATCAGTAGATAAATAATTCATTTTTATTTTTGGCGACACCCTTGTGTCAGGAGATTTTAATTCAATAGAACCTCTACTGGTTGGTCTTACATTTGTTATGGTTGGTGTAAAACCAGGAAATTTATGTAGAGAAGATTTTCCTAAATAATCTGTGCTTGCTGGAGAGACGTGAAATTGTAAATTTGGAGTTTCTAAATGAGAATCGCTTTTAATAAAACCACATAGATAACTAGCTCCAACACTCAAAGGACCTTTTCTAAATAAAAAGAAATTTATTCCAGTAATAATTTTTTTGGAAATGCTGTAATAGATGTCATTTAAAGTTTCTAAATTTTTTATTTTATAGACCGGCCTAAGCATTAAATGGTCAGTAAGATTTTTTCCTATACCTTGATGATCTTTAATTACATTAATATTGTTATTTTTTAATAGATCGCCCGGACCAATACCCGAAGCTTGTAAAATATGCGGAGAACCGATTGTGCCTGCGCTTAAAATTATTTCTTTATTTGCTTTAACTGAGATTAAATTATTATTTAACCAATAATTAACATTTGTTGCT
The DNA here is from genome assembly GCA_913045275.1 of uncultured Pelagibacteraceae bacterium. Classification (GTDB taxonomy): domain Bacteria; phylum Pseudomonadota; class Alphaproteobacteria; order Pelagibacterales; family Pelagibacteraceae; genus Pelagibacter. The sequence continues at coordinate 1,198 of CAJWPG010000056.1, read as the reverse complement.
TTATTATTTTCAAAATCAATATTTTTTATATGAGCTTTTGTAATAATTTTTAAATTTTTTCTGTTTTTAACTGGGTTTAAATAACCAACAGCCGTACTACATCTAAAACCATTTTTAATTGTGAAAGGGAAGTATCCCATTCCTTCATTATTTCCACTATTAAAATCGTCTGTTTTTTTATATCCAAATTCTTCTGCTGCTTCTAAAAATAAATCTAAAACTTTAAATGTGGCTCTTATTTTTTCTACTTTAATAGGGCCGCCAGATCCATGGAACTCATTTTCACCAAATTGAAAATCTTCAGATTTTTTAAAATAAGGAAGCACATCTTCCCATGACCAACCTACATTTCCAAGTTGTCTCCAATAATTGTAATCATTAGATTGTCCTCTAATATAAAGCATACCATTAATAGAAGAACTTCCACCAAGTGTTTTTCCTCTTGGGTAAACCATTTGTCTATTATCGCAATTAGGCTCTTGTTCAGTGTTAAAGCACCAATCAGTTTCAGGATTGTGCATTGTTTTAAAATATCCACCAGGTATATGTATCCATGGATTACTGTCTTTTCCTCCTGCTTCTAAAAGTAATACTTTATGATTAGGGTTAGAGGTTAATCTATTAGCTAGTACACAACCAGCAGAACCAGCGCCAATAATTATAAAATCAAAGATTTCCATCTAAATGAGTTATAATTTATTTTAAATTATTAAGCTATTTAAAGCTTTTAAAAAAAAAATATCCTATTTGGTACTTGTATCATAAAGATAATTTTGCAAATATGCCGTTCGTTAAATTTAACAATAAAGAGGGAAAATAATGAAAAAAATCATTTCAACGTTATTTGCAGTTACTTTAGTTTTTGGATTTATATCTAATGCTAACGCTGCAAAAACATTAAAATGCCAAACTGTTATCAGTGCAAAAGCTGATGAAGTTGTTATGTTAAAAGACTTCACAGATACAGTTACTGCTTTAACAGGTGGATCACTTAAATTTGAAATCATGCCTGCTGGAACAGTAGTTGGAGTTAAAGAAACTCTAGATGCTGTAGACAAAGGTTTAATTGATTGTGGATTTGCTTGGACACACTATTGGTCAGGAGATCACCCAGCGGCGATGTTGTTTGGTTCGCCAGTTGCTGGAGCAGGAGTAGGAATTGACAATATAGCATTCTTATCTTGGTTCCAATATGGTG
>CAJWPG010000055.1 GCA_913045275.1 uncultured Pelagibacteraceae bacterium | reverse complement strand
TACTTTTTTATGTTTTTTTATTAAATCTTTAAGATCCGACATTCAACAAAGATATTAATTTTTTTTTAACAATTCTACTATTATATCAAGTTATTCAAGCCCATTTTATTGTAATTTTTGTATATTTTTATAAGAAACTAAATAAACAAACAATCCAAACCCAATCAAAATTAATATCCAATAAAATATTGTGTTCATATTATCCGTAGAACCTCCGTTCCATGCACTTTTAAGAGCATGCACAAAGCGCATGTACGAAAGTTTTGACTCGTCGTTGCTAAGCGCTACCGCCAAGTCGACCGCCCCACTATGTGAGCGCTACTTTGTGGGACTTTCTGCCCGGTAATTTTGTACTTAAAGTTTTTGCTTACCTGGCCAGTTAAGAGTTGCCTCTTAATTGATTGTATTAAATCACAAAAAAAAGTTGATACTTTGACTCAAATCAAATTTTTCTATTATTAAAAAAATTATTAAATTTATAGTTGAATCGTATTATAATCAAATACATAGGAAGAAGGAGTAGAAAAATAACATCAATTCGATCATTAGGATTAACAACAGGAATTTTTGGTGTGTGTAGTATGTTTTTTTTAACGTGGTGGTTAATGGTAACTGACAATGCAGAAGGTTCTGTAACATTATTTGAAAGAATATATATAGATTATAGCTTTACACCAATAGGAAGAATTATATTCGCAATTGGATATTTGTGTTATAATAAAAAATAATACAATAAAAGAAGGTTAACTAATTTTGACTAGAGTAGAAGATTTTATAAAACTAAATGAAAATAGACAAATTTGGACTATTTCAAATGATCAAAGTGTAATGCAAGCACTAATTTTAATGTCAGAAAAAAATATAGGTGCAATCATTATTGTTGATAGTAATGATTTTCCTATAGGTATATTTTCAGAAAGAGATTATGCAAGAAAGGTTATTTTAAAAGGAAAAAGTAGCAAAGATACATTATTAGACGAAGTTATGACTAAGGAATTAATCACCATTACCAAAGATCATAAAATTGACCAGTGTATGGAAATAATGACTGAAAAAAAAATCAGACATCTTCCTGTTCTTGAAAATAAAAAAATTATTGGAATTATTTCAATCGGTGATGTGTTAAAAATCATGATTAAGGAACAAAAAGACCTTATAAATCACTTACAAAAATTCATAACCAGTTAAAATTGAGAAGAAAGTTTTGTTGCCAGATGCTCAGGGTCTTATAATCCTTATTCTATGCATGTTTTTTATTTTCTAAAGATAAAAATTTATTGTCTAACATAACTTCTTTTAAATCCTCTTCTAATATAGAATTTTTATCTTTTAATACTTCAATCTTAGAATGTAGATTTTTAATTGTATTTTCTAACTTTTCTTTTTCTTCTCTTTTTTCCGATTTTAAATACTCATTTTCACTTTGAAGTCTTGCGATTTCTTTAGTATATTCTTCGTTATCAATATTCATAATTCACTTCACTATACGTGCAGGTTTTATTGCTTGTTTTACTTAATCATGAATCAAAATTATTTTTATGATTTGTATCAATAATTAGAAATCTTGATTTAAATCAAATTTATTTTCAGATTGATTAAATCTAGATAATACTTTTTATAAAAAAGACATAACTAACTGTAGCCACTACCGCACAAGCTGCTGAAAGTGATTTTAATATTTGTGCAGTTTTACCTTTGTAAAAACATGACATTGCAATAAAAATAACAAAAGGAACATAAGTTAGAGAAAAAATTATTTGCGTCGACATATACTTATTTTTATTACAAAAAAAAAAATTAATATTGATATAAATCAAAAAATTTGAATAATGATTTGCATCAAATACATTTAATATTAAACCGTTATATTCTTTTTAATGTTACGTATTTCGTTAATTTATATAATTTCACTGATTATTTTCTCATTATTATTTGTCTTTATGACTTTGAAATATCCAAATTATTTTAATCAGTTCAGTAAAAATTATAATAAAGAGATGATTATTAAAAAAAGTGACTACACATCTAAGAAGTAGGAGATTTGACTAGAAGTAGTACAGTCGTCTTCGTAAGAGAATAATCACTTAACATTTCAAAATGTGTAGCCTTAAATAAAATAAGACAATGATTATTGGCAACATTGATCTATATCAATTTTTAAACAATATAAGATTGTAAAGCTTCAGGATTGGTTAAATAAATTTGCTTTGAGGTCATAAATTTAACGATATTAGATGATTTAAGGTTTGAAAATTCTCTACTAACTGTTTCAATAGTTAATCCTAAATAATCAGCAATATCTTGCCTGGTCATTGGCAAACTGATTGGATTATTTTGCCAACCAATACGTTTACGTTGTTCTGAAATATTTAGTAAAAATGTTGCAATTCTTTCACCTGCATTTAGTTTTCCAAGTACAGTTATTCGATCTTGCGCTAGTGTTAATTCAAATGAAGTTTGATGCAATAATTCTTTAGCCAAAACTGGGTTTTCGTCTAAATATTTATCTAATATTTTTTGATCAAAAACACATATCTTGAGGTTTCCAATTGCTTCTGCTGAATAATTATATTGATTATTTCTATAAGATCCAAAAAAATCACCAGGATATAAAAATCCTACTATTTGAATTCTTCCGTCATCTAAAAGTTGGTAAATTTTTACATTGCCTTCGGTAATATTATATAAATGTTTTGCTGGATCATTTTGAATAAAGATGTTTTGTTTATCTTGATAATTTTTTTCAGTAGATATATCTGAGAATAATTGTAATTTATCATCATCTAAACATCGGCAAAATGAATATGACCTGATCTTGCATATATTGCATCTATTTTTATATTCTTCAAGGTTATTGGCATTGTCAGAAGACATGAAATCATTCTAATACAATGAAAAACAAATAACAATTGATTCATGTCAATTTATTTTGATCAATAAATGATAAATTGGACAGATGTGTCCTGAAATATCAGAAAAAGGCTATATGGATACGGGTCTTGATATTAGAAATTATACAAATGATAATATTTATCCTTTGTTACCATTGCTATCACAAGAATTTCCAAACTGGACAATAGATAAAATAAAAAATTATGTAAAACTTGTAATTTCAAAAAATCTTGATGTTTCAGGTATATTGATTGCTCAAAATGAAGCTTTATATAATGTTGGTTTACTAATATATACTCTTCAAACAGTCTCATCGGAGTTACTTGGCAATTCAAAAAAAGAAAAACTTTCAAATGGAATTGTTGTTGAAAATTTGAATGCTTCAAGTCCTATTTTACAAAAACAAGTTTTTTTTCTTTTAATTGAAAAAGTCATAAAGTTAGCAAATGAAAAAAATTGCGAATTTGTAGAACTGCCAAAGTTTGATGAGTCTTATGATTTAATTAGACAAAAATATGAATC
>CAJWPG010000054.1 GCA_913045275.1 uncultured Pelagibacteraceae bacterium | reverse complement strand
AAATTTGATTTTATTCCAAATGTAATTAAACAATTTAAATTAAAAAGTTTTTTTAAAGGCGTTGCCATAAGACCTGGTAAACCGTTAATGTTTGCGAAATTTAAAAACAATATGTGTTTTTTTGGTTTACCTGGAAATCCTATTTCTTCAGTTGTTTGCTTTAGGTTTTTTGTTTTGCCACTGCTATTTAAATCACTAGAAATAAATTTGGAAAAACCAATTATTGCAAAATTAAAAAATAATTTTTCAAAAAAAAAAAATTTTACAAAATTCATTAAAGGCAAAATTACTTTCTCAAAAAAAGGCGAAATAGAATTTGAAATTTTTAAAGGTCAAGAGTCTTATAAGATGAGATCTTTCACAAAATCTAACGCATGGGGTGTATTTAAAGATGGAATTTCAAACTTTAAAAAAGGCAGTAATATTGAATGCTATTCCTCTTCAGGCTTCAATGAATTATTAATGGGGTAATTATATTTTCTTGTTTCATAAATAAAAAAATAATAAATATTTCGGATGACAAATTTAAAAAATCAAAAATCAGCTATTCTTATTGTTTTACTTGCGGGAACTTTTTGGTCTTTAGGACCTTACGTAGTAAGACACATTGATCAACCTCAATTAGTTCCGTGGCAGTATTTATTCACTAGAGGAATAGTAATATTTATCTTATTAAATATTTATTTGTTTTTGAATGAAGGTTTAGGATTTTATAAAAATTATTTAAAAATAGGAATTTCAGGGATAATTGGAGGAGTAGGCCTTGGTACGGCCATGATTACTTTTATCTGGTCAATTACTAATACAACTGCAGCAGTAACATTATTATGTTTAGCTGCCATGCCATTTATAACCGCTCTACTTGGTTTTATGTTTTTAAGAGAAAGAATTTCTCTTACAGTATGGATATCAATTTTTGTGGCCGCTTTCGGAATATTTGTAATGGCAATTGGGAATACAGAAAAAAATTCACTTGCAGGTCTAATTTTTGGACTTGCTTCAGCATTAGGTTTTTCAATTTTTTCAGTTACTTTAAGATGGAGAAAGAATACTCCAAAATTTACAACAGTTGCTATAGCAGGTTTATTTTGTTTTTTATTTTCATCATTAATGATTTCAATTAATGATTTAAGTTTTTTATCAACAAGTAAAAATGAAGCTTTATTTGCAACTCATGGAACACTTGTTTGTTCTGGTTTAATTTTATACTCAATTGGATCGAAAAATTTACCAGCAGCAGATTTAACCTTATTATCACTAACAGAAGTTATTGGAGGAATATTTTGGGTTTGGCTTCCCTGGCTTGGTATTAATGAAGTACCATCAACGAATACTATTATTGGTGGTTTCTTTATTTTTATAGCTATATTTTATTATAGCTTAATAATGCAAACTAATAGAAGATTTATTGGTTTAAATTAAAATGAAAAGACCAGATTTTTTTGAACTAAAAAATGGGTCAAAGGTAAAATTACCTTTTACAGAAACTGAATATCAAAACCGATTAAAAAAAATAAGAAACGTAATGTCTGAAAAAAATATAGACATGACAATTCTTACTTCAATGCACAATGTTGCTTATTATACAGGATTTATTTATTGTTCATTCGGTAGAACTTATGGATGTGTAGTAACACAAGAGAAAATCGTTACAATTTCTGCAAATATAGATGCCAGCCAACCTTGGAGAAGATCACATTGTGAAAATATAATTTTTACAGATTGGAAAAGAGATAATTTTTTAAAAGCGATAGTGTCAATAATTGGAAGAGAAGATCCCCCAAAAACTATTGCAATTGAAAACGATCATGTGACATTAGACATAAAAGATAAATTAAACTCTATTTTTAATCTTTCTAGCTTTAAAGACATATCCAAAGATCTTATGAAATTGAGAATGATAAAGTCTCATGAAGAGATAGATATAATAAAAAATGGTGCAAGAATTGCTGATTTAGGTGCAGAGGAAATTGTAAAAAATATTAAAGTTGGAGAAAGTGAATTAGAAATTGCTATTGCGGGAAGAGATAGAATGGAAAGAGAAATAGCAAAAACTTATCCAGACGCAGAATATATGGACACATGGGTTTGGTTTCAATCAGGAATAAATACCGACGGGGCACACAACCCAAAAACTAATAGAAAACTTAAGTCAGGAGATATTCTATCTTTAAATACTTTTCCAATGATATCAGGCTACTACACAGCACTAGAGAGAACTTTATTTGTTGAGCAAGTAGATGAAGAATCTTTAAAAGCTTGGGAAGCAAATGTCAAAGTTCACAAGAGAGGATTGGAACTTATAAAACCAGGAGCTAAATGTTCTGAAATTTGCGAAGAATTAAATGATCTTTTTACACAACTTGGTTATTTGCAATATAGAACTTTTGGATACGGACATTCTTTTGGAATGCTTTCGCATTTTTATGGCAGAGAAGCAGGACTAGAATTAAGAGAGGATATTGATACGGTACTTCAAGAAAATATGGTTATATCAATGGAACCAATGATAATGATCCCAGAGGAAAAACCTGGAGCAGGGGGTTATAGAGAGCATGATATTTTGGTTATTAAAGAGAATGGAGCAGAAAACATTACCAAATTTCCTTTTGGGCCTGAAAAAAATGTAATAATAAATTAAATGAGTTCAGAAAAAATTATAGTTAATTCTTGGAACGAATGGGATCCTTTAAAACATGTAATTGTTGGAAAAGCTGATGGGACATGCATTCCAGCGCCTGAACCAGCTTTAGAAGCTAAAGTTCCAGAAGACTCTGATATGAGAGGTCAGTTTGGTTCCAGAACCAAAGATAGCATAGATAAAGCCAATCAATTACTTGATGATTTTTCTAATATTTTGATAAAAAGAGGAATTAAGGTTGATAGACCAGACCCAATTAATTTTAATCAAAAAACATCAACACCTGATTGGGAAACCGAAACCATGTTTGGCTGTATGCCGCCAAGAGACGTTTTGTTAACCATTGGAAATGAAATATTAGAAGCTACTATGAGCTATAGATGTAGATGGTTTGAGTACTTATGTTACAGACCTTTGTTGAAAAAATATTATAATTCCGATCCTAATATGCGTCATGAATCCGCTCCAAAACCAAGGCTAACAGATGATGATTATAGAGAGGATTATCTATCTGATAAGATTGGAATTCAAAAAAGATTAGAATGGACTGAAAATAAGTTTTTTGTAACTACAGAAGAAGAACCACTATTTGATGCGGCTGATATTTTAAGGTTTGGAAAAGATTTAGTAGTTCAACATGGATTTACTACGAATTTAAAAGGAATAGACTGGATCAAAAGACATTATAAAGACCATAGAGTTCATGCTGTTAATTTTCCAGGAGATCCATATCCAATTCATATCGATGCTACCTTTACACCAATTAAAGAAGGTTTGATTATTAATAACCCTCAAAGAA
>CAJWPG010000053.1 GCA_913045275.1 uncultured Pelagibacteraceae bacterium | reverse complement strand
GCCGAAGGAGCAACCACCCCGGAAACTCTCAGGCAAAAGGACCGACCATATTAACTCTGGAAAGAGAATAATTCTCGCCGAAGGAGCAAATCTCTCAGGCAAATAGACAGAGGGGGTTAAAGAGTTAATATGAAAACAAAAAAAACACCCCTGTTTGATTTACACAAATTTCATGGAGCAAAGTTCGTAGAGTTTGCAGGATATGAAATGCCGATACAATATAAAACGGGAATTGTTGAAGAGCACAATCTAACAAGATCTAAATCAGGAATATTTGATGTTTCTCATATGGGACAGTTATTTATTAAAGGTGAAAAAGAATTAACAAAAAACTTAGAGAAAATTTTTCCAATAGATTTACAAAACCTTCAAGTTAACCAAAGCAAATATTCATTTTTGATGAAAGATAATGGCGGAATATATGATGACTTGATTATTACAAAGTTAGAAGATGGATTTATGATTATCTTAAATGCAGCATGCAAAGAAAATGATTTAAAAATTTTAAATTTAAAACTAGGAAATAAATATGATCTAAAACTAAGTAATGACTTATCTTTAATTGCAATTCAAGGACCCGATGCAAGAAATGTTTTAGAAAAATTAGTTCCTAATATTTCAAATTTAAAATTTATGCAGGGCAATAAATTTAAATATCAAGATAACAAATTATATATAACAAGATCAGGGTATACAGGTGAAGATGGTTTTGAAGTATCTATTCCTAATGATGTTGTAGAAATTTTTGTAAAGAATTTAATAGAGCAAGGTTCAAATTTAGTTGGCTTGGGAGCGAGAGATACTTTACGATTAGAAGCAGGTCTTTGTTTATATGGTCATGATATTAATGAAGAAACAAGTCCTATAGAAGCAAATTTAAAATGGGCTATTTCAAAAAATAGGTTGGATACTCAATTTTTAGGATCACAAACTATAAATAAACAAATAGCAGAAGGAGTAAAAAAGCTGAGAGTTGGAATTAAACCTGAAAGTAGAGTTATTGCTAGAGAAAGTACAAAAATTTTTGATGAACAGAATAATGAAATTGGGAAAATAACAAGTGGCACATTTGGTCCGAGCGTTCAATCATCTGTAGCAATGGGATATGTTGTTAATACCTTTTCGAAAATAAATACTAAAATATTTTTAGAAGTAAGAGGAAACAAATATCCGGCAAATATTTGTAATTTACCATTTTATAAAAAAAACTATGTGAAAGGAGCGACTAATGAGTAATTTAAAATTTTCCAAAGAACATGAGTGGATAAAAATAGATGGCGATATAGCCACAATTGGAATAACCAAACATGCAACAGAAATGTTAGGAGATATTGTTTTTATTGAACTGCCTAAAAAAGAAACTTTAGTTGAAAAAGATGGAAATATTGGAGTTGTTGAATCTACAAAAGCAGCAAGCGATGTTTACACACCTATTTCTGGAGAAATTACTGAAACCAATCAATCAATTGTTGATGATCCTTCAAAAATTAATTCTGATCCAGAAAATGAAGGATGGATTTTTAAATTAAAAATCAAAGACAAATCAGAGATAGATACTTTAATGAATAAAGAAGAATACGATAAATTTGCAAAAGAAAGTAACAACTAAATGCTTAAAAATGCACAAAAAGATTTTATCAGAAGACACATAGGTCCTACTGAAGCCGAACAAAAGACAATGCTTCAAGAGTTAGGTTTTAATAGTCTAGATGAACTTATATCTAAAACTGTTCCAGAAAAAATTTTGTTAAAAGAAAGTTTAAGCATAGGAGATTCAAATTCTGAATATAAAGCATTAAGAAAACTAAAAGAAATAGCTAAAAAAAATAAAGTTTATTCTAGCTTTATTGGCATGGGTTATTATGGAACTTACACTCCGTATGTAATATTGAGAAATATACTTGAAAACCCGGGCTGGTACACTTCATATACTCCTTATCAGCCAGAAGTTGCCCAAGGAAGACTTGAAATGTTAATGAACTTTCAGCAAATGATAATCGATTTTACTGGAATGGATATAGCAAATGCATCTCTTTTAGATGAAGGAACCGCAGCAGCTGAAGCTATCGGTTTAAGTTATAGATTATGTAAAAAGGATACAAAAAAAGTTTTTGTGTCTAAAGACTGTCATCCACAAACAATAGATGTAATTAAAACTAGAACAAAACACTTAGGTTTAGATCTAATAGTGGGAGATGAAGAGAAAGATATTGATAGCGATATAATTTGCGGAATAATTCAATATCCAGGGACGTTAGGTGATATAAAAGATCCAAGCGAAACTATAAGCAAGATACATAATAATAATGGAAAAGCTGTTTTAATTTGTGACTTGTTGGCATTGGCAAAATTAAAAACACCAGCGGAATTGGGAGCAGATATTGCTGTCGGTAGTTCACAACGTTTTGGAATTCCGATGGGTTATGGAGGACCTCACGCTGCTTTTTTTGCAACAAAAAATGAATACAAAAGATCAATGCCAGGAAGAATTGTTGGAGTTTCAATTGATAGACATGGAAGCAAAGCTTACAGGCTATCTCTTCAAACTAGAGAACAACATATAAGAAGAGACAAAGCCACAAGTAATATCTGTACCGCTCAAGCTTTATTAGCAATAGTTTCTGCGGCTTTTGCTATTTATCATGGTCCGAGTGGAATTAAAAAGATAGCCGAAAGCGTTTCTCAACTTACAAAAAATTTTGCAGATAAATTAAAACAGTCAGGCTATGAACTTTATTCAGACCATTATTTTGATACCGTTACAATAAAAACTTTCGGTGAAACGGAAAAAATTTATCAAAACGCATTGGAGCAAAAAGTTAATATTAGAAAAGTAAATACAGAAATGCTTGCAGTTTCTTTTGATGAAAAAAAGAATGTTTATAGAGCCAATCAGTTATTAAAAATTTTTAATTGTGCTGAAACAATTAAAGAAACAATGAATTTAAATTTATCTAATTTACCAAAAAATTTATTAAGAACTTCAACATATTTAGATCACCCAGTTTTTAATAGTTACCATTCAGAAACTGAAATGCTTAGATATTTAAAAAGATTAGAAGATTCAGATATTTCTTTGAATAAATCTATGATTGCTCTTGGATCATGTACAATGAAGTTAAATTCAGCTTCTGAAATGACCCCAGTTACATGGAGAGAATTTTCACAACCACATCCATTTACTCCAGTTGAACAAATGGAAGGATATAGAAATTTATTTACAGACTTAAAAAATTGGCTGAGATCAATAACAGGATTTTCTGGCGTTTCCCTTCAGCCAAATGCTGGTGCTCAAGGTGAATTTGCAGGTCTTGCAGTAATTAGAAAATTTCATGAAAAAAATGAGCAAACTAATAGAAAAATTTGTTTAATTCCAAGTTCTGCTCATGGAACAAACCCAGCAAGTGCACAAATGGCAGGCATGAAAGTAGTAGTGATTGATTGTGACAAACATGGAAATATTGATTTTAAAGATTTAAAAAAGAAAGCTGAAGAAAACTCAGAAAACCTTGGAGCTTTAATGGTTACTTATCCATCAACACATGGTGTATTCGAGGAAAAAATTACAGAAATTTGTGATTTAATTCATGAAAACGGTGGTCAAGTTTATATGGATGGAGCAAATTTAAATGCACTTGTTGGTATTGCTA
>CAJWPG010000052.1 GCA_913045275.1 uncultured Pelagibacteraceae bacterium | reverse complement strand
TTAATCCTAAAATAAGAAAAAAACCTGTTGTTGTTTTATCCAACAATGATGGTTGCATTGTTTCAAGATCTAATGAAGCAAAGGCTTTAGGGATTAAAATGGGTGAACCTTATTTTAAAGCAAAAGATATAATAGTTAAAAATAACGTTCATGTTTTTTCATCAAACTATTCTTTGTATGGAGATCTATCTAGAAGAGTGATGCGAACTCTTAAAAGATTTAATTCTGATATAGAAGTTTATTCAATTGATGAGGCTTTTATAGATTTATCAAATTTTCCTGATAATGAAGTTGAAAACGTGGCACAAGAAATTAGAGCAACTGTATTACAGTGGACAGGAATTCCAACCAGCATTGGTATTGCTAAAACAAAAACATTAAGTAAAGTTGCAAATCATATTGCAAAGAAAAAACAATCCGGTATTACAAATTTTATTGGAGTTGAAAATATAGATCCATTATTAGAAAAAGTTGACATCAATGATGTTTGGGGAGTGGGTAAACAGCTAACTAAGTTCTATCATAAAAATGGAATTTATAATGCCAAACAATTAAAAAATAAATCAAACACTTGGATTAAAAAAAGTTCAAATGTTTTGGGATCAAGAACAGCAATGGAGCTTAGAGGTATTTCTTGTATTGATATAGAAAAAACAAAATCAAAAAGAAAAAGTTGTGTAGTGTCACGTTCTTTTGGACAAAGAGTTGAAAAATATCAAGAATTAAAAGAAGCAGTTGCAGGTTATTGTTTAAATGCTTCTGAAAAAATTAGATCAGAATCTTTAATTGCAAAATCAATTACTGTTTTTATAAGGACTAGTCCTTTTCAAAGTCGTTTTGGATATTATTCAAATTCAAAAACAATTGATTTTCCAATTGGAACAAGCGACAGTATTGAAATAGTTAAAACCGCTTTAACAATTTTAGAAAGTATTTTTAAAAATGGTTACCGTTATCAAAAAGCAGGAGTACTGTTATCTGGCTTATCAGAGTCCACTAATAATAAAAATCTATTTTCTTCTAAAAAAGATGAGAAAATAAATTGTTTAATGAAGTCTATTGATAATACCAATTATAGATATGGCAGATCAACTTTAAGTCTTGCAAGCGCTGGTGTTCGTAAAAAATGGAGCTCAAAAAGGCAGCACTACTCAAGGATAGATACGGTTGATTTTCATTGTTTACCAACGATAAAAGCTACCTAATACCACGATCCCTAAAAGTTTTTTCATTTATTTTATTTACGTTAAATTTTTATCAGTTTTATTAGTGTACCCGACATAAATAGTTGTGATTAGCATATCATCGTTCAACATTTGTTTGTAAATAATCTAATATAGAATTTGTGCCACCCAACACTGCTTGGAATACCTCCCAAGCTTCCTTATCTTTCGCTTCTTTAAAATAATCATAATGACATTGTTGGTTTCTGGCCATCTCCATATCATTGGTTTCACTGATAAAACTTAGCCAGCCCCACTCGTTCACTAATTCTGATCCACATTTCTTTTGAAGGGAATCACTATGTCGCTTAAGCGACTTCAGTGTTGGGTAATCTACATGGATCACCAATCTTTGCTCTTGGGTACCAGCATGCTTAAAGACTAGAGTTTTGAAATCGAGCTTTTTGTTGTTGTCGCTTCTTGGTTTTAAGATACCTTTTATAACGGCTTTATGCAGTTGATAGGGTTGAAGATATTCTTCTGAACGTTCTAATTCAAAAGGACTAGTTTCAATAAAATCTACTTTATCTACTACTAAGTTGAGCGCCTCGCCTTCAAATTCAAAAATGGATAATTCTGAAGCGGCTTCAATTAGTTTTTGTTTAATTTCTTTCTGACTAATAATTTCAATCTTAATCATGTTACCTTTTTGAAAGATTCCAGAAATTTCACCACTATTTATGTCTCCTTTGAGCACAGTATGATAACTGATTCCAGCATCCCATAAATCAATATGACCCGAAATAGTTATTTGACCATTAGTTTTTAAAGTGACTTGCAAATTCTTTCTGAGTTCTTTTGATGGCTGAAAACTTTCCACGCTCTCAAATTCACCAACACATTTATCGAAAGTTAGTTTTTCTGAACCAATAAAATTTAAATCCTTGCCATCATCACCACTTCCAAAAAACCATTTAGCCACATATTCACCATTAAGATCACTAACTTTACAGGCAGCAAGCTCCTTTTTAGTCTCGAGCTCAAATTGTTTATATTTTTCCTGCCAAATACTATGACTTTCAGACATTATATTGGCGTTAAATATCTCAATTGCTTGAACGAAATAGTACGTGCTCATCCACGGATATACCTTAATGTCTCTAAGGGTATATTTGCCCTTAAGCCATTCGGGGTGTTTTTCAGAAACAAATCTTATGGACCAATTCATAAAGTCTTCATGAGTTGGTATCTGATTCTCTTTTACAGCTTCTGCGATCCGATCTTGATCAAAATCAAATTGTTGAAATAAAAACTTTTCATGTGTCTTGTAGGGCTTTTTGCCACAAGAACCTGAACCAATAGCTTTTTTTGCAATATGATTTGATATGGTAATATCTTCATATTGTTTAAAAAGCATTTCATAAGCTTCCCCTACAGTCTTTCCGTGTCTTGTCTTGTAATCTAGAAGATTAAAGTTTGCTAATTTGAGCATCTCAACATTTAAAGAAAATAACTTACTGGTATCCCATGTGTAACCAAGAGCCTTACATCCCTTGGCAGAAAGTGGAACAAAAAAACCTTCTTTCTCAATCATGCTCAACGTGTAATCCAGATCCCACAAACCTTTTGCCCAAAGTTCTTGATCCTGCATTACAATTGCAAGAGCCAATTCAGCTGCAGCAAACCTCAAACGAACACTTCCGCAATTATTGACTTTATGTTTTTTTCCATTGAGTTTCATAGGAGCTGTAATCGGGCAAAGTTTTCGTGCACTACGATTACCATCCCTATCTAAGCGTTCTATCATGGCCTTGTTTTTTAAATATTGTTGAATTTTTTTGTTTTCTTCTTTCGTATAGTTCAACTCTTCGTAGTTGACGGCATAAAACATGGTAATAGGTGCGAGCGTTCCCCACAGTTGATAGTCACGGGGATTAAAATCATCTTTACCCGAATTTATATAAATCCACTTGTCTTTTTTTGCAGTTGCAATCTTTAATATTAATTCTTTATATAATTGTATTCCATCATCAAAATTTACGACAGCATAGTCCGAAAAAGACCTAGAACATTTGTTAAAATCTTTTTTTTCTTTTGCACCTGTTGTTGGCACCTTGAATTCAGCAATCATTTTCATACAGAAATCTTTTGTTAAGATCTGACCTTTCGATACATCCTTTAAGCCTAGAGCATTCTCTTTCCATAAGTAGGACGTGAAACGCCAATTGTTGGCGAGATGGTTTTTTCGATAATCCTTAAAACGCTCATAGTCCTTGATAACTCTGTTATCGCTTGGCAGCGGAACTTTAAGAAGTTCGCTTTGCTCAACGTGGTCATCAAACATCTCCTTGGCTTCATCTGATAAAATAATTTTCCCAAATGACGCAGCCCATTCTTCCTTCTTTGTAAATTCATATACACATTCGCTTGTTTTAGAAGATAGTTGGATAGAAAAATTAGAGCTAAATGTACCTGTTAAATCTTTACCTAGTTTCAAACTTTTTTTTTTGATATTTACTTTGCCTTTTAATTTATCAGCCTCAATTTTATTTTTCTTTATAGTTAATTTTAAAATAGGATCTTTACAATTTGTTTGTTTGTTTAATTCCCAATTACCGTCTAATAAATTTTTTTTTGCTGCATAAGAGGTATTCTGTAAAAGAATAAACAAACCCAGAA
>CAJWPG010000051.1 GCA_913045275.1 uncultured Pelagibacteraceae bacterium | reverse complement strand
CGTAAACTAATTGAAATCCTTTTTCGCAAGTTCTTTCCCAATGATCAGTAGGAATACCTTTACCTACAACTCTTCCAGTTACAGAAATAAATTGAAAAAATATATACTCAACACCTAGCTCGTTAATTTTAGCTCTAACTTTTTTAACTAGCGCGGCTCTACCCGGTTGATTTACATGTTTTTCAAGATCTGTCATTTTTCTCCCTTCAAAAAAATTTTTATAAAATAAAAGTTAGCTGATATTTTAATTTGTGTCCACATAGTTAGATTAACTCCAAGGAAAGGGACTGCTTGAAGAAGGATGCAATTCGCCTTTCTCGTATCGGTTGAATCTAAATGGTTTTAATAAATCCCTTTCTGTGCCTAACATTTCATCAGCAACCAATTCTCCAACTCCAATCATTTTGTATCCATGGTTTGAGTCTGCAATGAAATAAACATTTTCACAAAAACGGTCAAAAATTGGAAATGAATCTGGAGTAAAACATCCTAATCCACCAGAAGGACCTTTTTGATAAACTTTTATTTTTCCTTCAAATCTTTTTTGGCAATGCGCCAAAGCTGAGCACCACATGTGAGCAAATTCATCTGTAGTTTGATATTCAGGTGAATCAATACCATAAGGATCAACTTTTACATCTTCAGCTGCTTTATTAATTTTGTAAGGCGCGGTTCCACCTTGTAGTCCATTAAAATTGAAATCTGGTTTGTAATATATTCCCCACATTTTGTCTGTTATTAGAGATTTATCTACATCTGAATACAAAGGTGCATCACTATCAACATGAATTACTGGAGGCATTTTACCATCATTAGTTTTTTGAAAATTTGGATCAACTCCCAAAACTCCTTCTGTTAAAAACCAATATTTCCACATTGGAAAATTTTCATGCCTTTTACCTTTTTCATCTGTAATTGAAATTTTGTTAGGCAGTTCAAGTTTATCCCAAAAAGTTTTAACCCAAGGACCTGCACCAACAACTACTTGTTCGCAATCAATAGTACCTTTTGTTGTTTCAACACCCGTTACCGCTTTACTATTACTTCCTCTTTTAAATCCCGTAACTTCAGTTCCGGTAATTATATTTACTCCCAGAGCTTCTGCTTTATCCGCCATTCCGTAAATAGCTGCTGAGTTATTTGCATAACCACCTTTTTTTTCATGTAATACAGAAGTAATTCCTTGAGCTTGCCAATCGTCAAACATGTTTTTCATATATTCTGTTGAATCTTTTTCTCCTTCGATAAATGTAGATTCATAACCAATTGCTTTTTGTTGCTCGTAAATTGTAGTTACATCTTTTCTCATGCTTTCAGGACTAATTTGCATGTAGCCAACAGGATGATAACTAAATTTTTTTGGATCACTTTCCCAAATTTTTACACTATGAGCCATAAGCTCTCTCATAGCAGGTTGGTAATAATTGTTTCTTACAACTCCACATGCTATTCCACTTGCGCCTGAAGAAATTCCACCTTTGTCTATAACAACGATATCGTTATTACTTCCATTTCCATTTTTTTTAATTTTTTCAGCTAAGTGCCAAGCTGTACTAAGGCCGTGAATTCCTGCTCCGATAATTACATACTTTGCTTTAGTTGGAAAAGCCATAATCTATTTGATCTTCATCTTAATAATTTTTTTGAATCTGTAACAAAACAATATTGCTTAAGAAAGTTTTATTTAAATATCTAAAAATTATATATAAAAACAATACCTTAAATATATTATTTAATAGATTTTTCTTGGGATTTATAACTAATGTAATGAGTTTTAAATTCTATAAACCTGCAACTTCTAGGCTACAAAGAAGCGAACTAACGGTACCTGGTTCATCACCTAAAATGTTTGAAAAAGCATTAAACTCTAATGCTGATTATATTTTTTTAGATCTTGAAGATGCTGTATCTCCTAATGATAAAATAACTGCACGACAAAATATTATTAAAGCTCTTAAAGAAATTAATTGGAAGGAAAAAGGAAAAACTATTTCAGTAAGAATTAATAGTCTTGATACACATTATATGTATCGTGATGTGATAGAAATAGTTGAAGGAGCTGGAGAAAAAGTTGACACATTATTAGTACCAAAAGCGGGAACAGCTAGCGATGTTTACATGGTAGATTGTTTGTTAACTCAAATTGAAACAAATAAAAAACTTAAAAATAAAATTGGAATTGAATGTCTAATTGAAACGGCATTAGGAATGTCAAATATAAAAGAAATTGCTAAATCAAGCAGTAGACTGGAAGCACTTCATTTTGGAGTGGCAGATTATGCTGCAAGTTTAAGAGCAAGAACAGTTGTAATAGGAGGATTAAATCCTGATTACCCTGGCGATCAATGGCATCATGGTTTGTCAAAACTTGTTATGACTTGTAGAGCTTACGGACTAAGAGCAATTGATGGACCGTTTGGGGATTTTAATGATCCTGAAGCTTATACAGCGGCAGCAAAAAGAGGAGCGGCAATAGGAATTGAAGGAAAGTGGGCCATTCATCCATCACAAATTGATTTAGCTAATAAAGTTTTTTCACCACCTGAGACCGAAGTAAATAAAGCAAAAAGAATTCTTGAAGAGTTAGACAAAGCAGCAAAAGAAGGAAAAGGAGCGGCACAATTAGATGGAAGACTGATTGATGCTGCCTCAGCTCGAATGGCAGAAAATATTGTCAATATAGATAACTTAATTAATAAAAAATAAAAATGGACATACATGAATATCAAGCAAAAAAAATTCTTTCAGACTTTGGTGTTACTATACCAAGAGGAGGAATTGCATATAGCCCAGAGAATGCTGAAAACAAAGCTAGAGAAATAGGAGGAAATAAGTGGGTAGTAAAAGCACAAGTTCATTCAGGTGCCAGAGGTAAAGCTGGTGGAATAGTTGTTTGTGACACACCTTTAGCCGTAGCCCAAGCAACTGATAAACTTTTAGGAAAAAAATTAGTAACTAACCAAACAGGACCTGAGGGAAAAATAATAAATAGAATTTATATTGAAGAAGCAACAGATATAAAAAAAGAATTATACTTAGGGTTGGTTTTTGATCGAGGTTCTGAAAGCATTATGGTTGTAGCCTCAACACAAGGAGGAATGAGTGTTGAAGAAATTTCAAAAGAAAAACCTGATTCAATTATAAGATCAAAAATTGAAGTTGCTGTTGGAATGCAGCAATTTCAAGCAAGAGAAATTGCTTTTGGTTTAGGTATTGAAACTGAACTAATAAGAAGAGCATCCGAAACAATAATTGGATGTTATCGCGCTTTTAGTGAACTTGATGCAACTATGGTTGAAGTAAATCCATTAGTAATTTCAAATCAAGATCAAATATTAGCTTTAGATTGTAAAATGAGTTTTGATAACAATGCTCTATTTAGAAGAAACCAAGTTTCTGAATTAAGAGATAAAACTCAAGAAAATACAAATGAAGTTTATGCATCAGATAGAGGTCTAAATTATGTAAGTCTAGATGGAAATATCGGAAACATAATTAATGGTGCTGGACTAGCAATGGCTTCAATGGACATGATAAAATTAGCAGGGGGTGAACCAGCTAATTTCTTAGATGTTGGAGGAGGAGCCACTCCTGAAAAAATAGTTAAAGCATTTAAACTGATTTCTATGGATGAAAAAGTGAAAGTTATATTAGTTAATATTTTTGCAGGAATAAACAGATGCGATTGGGTTGCAGAAGGAATAGTCCAGGCATTAGAAAAAATAGAAATTAAAGTACCTTTAGTAATAAGATTAGCAGGAACAAATGTTGAAAAAGGAAATGAGATTTTAAAAAAAAGTAATATTAATTATATAGAAGCAAGCACATTAGAAGATGCAGCGAATAAGGCCGTCAAAGCTTTAGCAAATTAACATGGCAATTATAATAGATAAAAAAACAAAAATAATTATTCAAGGTTTTACTGGAAAAATGGGAAGCTTCCACGCCGAAGAGA
>CAJWPG010000050.1 GCA_913045275.1 uncultured Pelagibacteraceae bacterium | reverse complement strand
GTTGGAAACGCCCAATAAATCCACCAACCAAATAAAAACCACGTTACTGTTACCAAAGGTATCAGCATTGTGTTTTTCATTAAAGTATGTTGATGGTGTTTGTATCGGGAAGCTCCAACTTCATACATACAAAATCCCACGTGAATTAAAAACATGAGCACTACTGTGATCCAGTAATAAAATTCTGTAAATATGGTTGTCAATGCACCTAATTGATCAGTCATTTTCAAACCTCCATTTGTTTAAACAAAATGTAGAGATTCTATTATATGCTTAACTTAGTACAATGATAAAAAATATAGATAAAACCTATGTGTAACTTGTAGTTTAACAACCTCAGGTAGATTTTTTTTTTAGATTCTTAAAATTTTAAATATGCTTTTTTGAGATCAACCAATGGATGATTTGGAGACATTTGGAATTTAACTAACAGTTCTCTTGCTATCATATCCCTATCTTGTTGGTTGTTTGGAAGTTTTATTTTACTTGGAATAGTTACCCAGCCATTTGCATTTCTATCAAATACCGCAGGTTTATCTTCCTCATAACCCATATGAACATCTTCTAACCAATTAAGATCATCCCATCCCATTGCTTCTATATATTTTTTTAAGAATGGAGTAATTCTTTTATAATCAGGTAAAAGATTAACGTCGTATCGGTAACCGATTGTTTGACCAATCATTTTTTCTCTAGCTGTTTCTTTTTTCTTACCTAGCTGACCTTTAATTTCTTTTTTTATTTTATTTTTTTTCTTTTTAGCCATAGTTAATCCTTATATTTTATGGAAGTCATCAACTCCAACTGTATGATTTGTTCCTGATAAAGGAACTTTTGCTAATGCTGAAGCTTCCATTGTTAATGCGGCCAGATCTTCAGGCTCTAATGAGTGAATATTAGTTTTACCACAAGCTCTAGCTAAAAGTTGAGCTTCTAGAGTCATTGTATGTAAATAGTTATAAACTCTTATTGCAGCAGCATCAGGGTTTAATCTTTTTCTTAATTTAACATCTTGAGTTGCTACACCAACAGGACATCTTCCTGTATGACAATGATAACAATGACCAGCAGGAACTCCCATTTCTTTTTCAAAGTTTGACTCTGGTATTTCTTTATTACAGTTTAAAGCTATCATTGAACCGGTACCTATCGCGATAGCATCAGCGCCTAAAGCTAAAGCTTTAGCCATATCAGCACCATCTCTTACACCTCCAGCATAAATAAGTGTTACTCTTCCAGTTTGTCCCACATCATCCAATGCTCTTCTAGCTTCTCTAATACCAGCAATTCCAGGAATACCTGTATTTGCTGCAGCGATATGAGGCCCTGCACCTGTTGATCCTTCCATTCCATCTAAATATATAGAGTCAGGGTCACATTTTGCTGCCATACGAACATCGTCATATACTTTTGCAGCACCTAATTTTAACTGAATTGGAACTTTATTTTTTGTTAATTCTCTTAATTCTTGAACTTTTAAAGCTAAATCATCTGGACCTAACCAGTCAGGGTGTCTAGCAGGTGATCTTTGATCAATACCAGCAGGTAATGATCTCATCTCAGCAACTTGATCAGTTACTTTTTGACCCATAAGGTGTCCACCCATTCCAACTTTTTGACCTTGTCCAATGAATACCTCGATACCATCAGCTAATTGAGCATGATGAGGATTAAAACCATATCTTGATTGAATACATTGATAGAACCATTTTTCAGAATATCTTCTTTCATCAGGTATCATTCCACCTTCACCAGAACAAGTGGCACTACCGGCCATTGTTGCTCCTCTAGCTAAAGCTGTTTTTGCTTCATAAGATAAAGCACCAAAACTCATACCTGTAATATAAACAGGAATATCTAATTCAATTGGGTTTTCACATCTAGGTCCAATTATAGTTTTGGTTTCACATTTTTCTCTATATCCTTCAATAACAAATCTTGTCAAAGTTCCAGGTAAGAAAACTAAATCATCAAATGTTGGAATTTTCTTCATCAATGCCATACCACGCATTCTGTATCTTCCAAGTTCTGCTTTTATATGAATATCATCTATGACTTCTGGAGTAAAAATAGAATTATAGCCTAATAAGCTTTTATTTCTTTTTGAAAATTCAGTTTTACTAATTGGGCTACTGTTAGCTTTTTTATTTTTTTTCTTTGCCATTATATAGCTCCTTTTCGCTCAGTCGGTTCTAATGCATCGTAGTTCCAAAGTTTTTTACCTGCTACAACTTTTGTCATTTTAGAAACATCAAAATTATCACCAATTTCAGCAACTTTTAATTTTCTTTTCAACCATCCTATATCTGAACTTGTTATCTCTGCTTCAACAGCGTCACTACCAAAAGAGCCTATTTTTCCACCTACGAAAATAGTTCCATCATACATAGAGTCTCCTAGGTTAATTCCAACATCGCCAAGTATTACTATTCTTCCTCTTTGCATCATAAAACCTGTAAATGCACCTGCGTCACCACCAATTATAATTGTTCCGCCTTTTTGGTCAATTCCAGTTCTTGCACCAACACTTCCTTTACAAATTAAATCACCACCTCTAATAGCTGCACCAAAACAAGAGCCTGCATTTTTTTCAATAACTACTTTTCCTGCCATCATGTTTTCTGCGCAAGACCAACCAACTCTTCCATTAATTCTAACTGTAGGTCCATCCACAGAACCACAACCGAAGTATCCTAAACTTCCTTCGAAAATTAAATTTAGTTTATTTAATATTCCAACACCAAGACTATGTTTACCTTGAGGGTTTTTGATAACTATTGTTCCGTAACCTTGACTCATTAATTCATCAATTTTTCCATTTGCTTGTTTGCAATCCATATCTTTAACGTCTAACTCAGCTCTTTTGTTAAAATCAACATCGTGAGTTCCAAAATAGTAAAAGTTTTCAGCCTCGTCCGGATTGAAGAATTTTTGTTGAGTTTTTCCTGTAAGAACTTCTGAGTGAAGTCCCATTGATTGGGCTTTTGTTTTCTTTTCAGATGTTTTTATATTTGCCATACTTTAACCTCTCCATCAAAAGGATCGTAAGTATCTATTTCTTGAGGAAGAACAGATCTAATTGCTATTTCTTCTGATCCCATTGCAACTAGATCATCTGACTCATATAAAACTAAAGGTTTTGCAGCCATAGTATCTTTTGCCATTCCCAAAGAATCTTTGGTTGCAACAAAGTAAGTAAATACACCATCAAGTCCTGTTAAAGATTCTCTCATACCTTCTTCAAGAGTTGCTCCTTTCCTCATTTTTTCTGCAAGATAAACAGCTATTAGTTCTGAGTCACATTCAGACATAAATCTCATACCTTTATTCTCAAGTACTCTTCTATTATTCCAATAATTGGTTAATTGACCATTATGAACTACAGAAACATCACTAAAAGGATATCCCCAGAAGGGGTGAGCAGATTTAATATCAACTCCAGATTCAGTTGCCATTCTTGCATGTCCTATAGCATGTGTGCCAACAAGTTTGTCTAAGTTATATCTATCACAAACAACTTTAGCATTTCCAAGATCTTTAATTACCTCAAGAGATTTACCCATTGATAATATTTCAACTCCAGGAACACTTTCAATTTTTTGTGAAAATTCCATTAAGTCTTTGTCGTACTTAATTTCATATCTTAAAGAGTAGGGAAGAATTCTTTCTTCTTTAACTATTTTAGCTCCTAACTCAGATAGATGTCCATCAACTATTTTTTTTCTTTCATCATAAACAGAAACATCTTCCATAATCGAAGTACTTCCTTCTCCTACGTTTTCTCCAACTTTAAAACGCATAATGAAGTTTTCACCATCAGTGTCACCATAAAGAGCATAACCTGTAGAATCTTCTCCTCTATGTCTCAAAGCTTGAAGCATACCTTGTAGTTCTTGACCTACGTTAGATGATTTTCCTCGATGTATTAATCCCGCAATTCCGCACATTTTCTAAACCTTTCTAGTAATCTATTATGGTAGACAATCTAAATATGTATCAAGATCCCATTGAGTTGTTGCGCCCAAGAATTTTTCCCATTCATCATTTTTATACCAATGGAATACTTTATACATTTCATCAGGCATCGCAGATTGAATAACTTTATCTTCTTTCAAATGTTCTAAAGCTTCACCAAGGCTTAAAGGTAATTTTTTAACCTTTTTTCCTGCGGCTTGAGCTTCATACATACTTCTCGATTCAGGTTTTCCAGGATCAATAT
>CAJWPG010000049.1 GCA_913045275.1 uncultured Pelagibacteraceae bacterium | reverse complement strand
TTTATTAGTAATAAATATAGTTCCTATAGCTTTAGTATTTTTAACTTCTATGATTTTGGGTGTTAAGATTAGAACAATGTGGATGACACCTTTTTATTTATTCTTTGGAGTTTTAGTAATTTATATATTTCAATCTCAAATCAATTTAAATAAACTAAAAGGTTTTACCACACTGTTCATAATTTTATTTATTTTTTCTCCATTTGCTTATGCATATGTTTCAATTACTAAAACAGATAAGAGAACTGATTATCCAGGAAAAAAAGAAGCTGAAAAAGTTAAGTTGTTTTATGAAAATCAAAATCAAGTAACTGGAGAAATAGCTTTTGTTAAAGGTAATGAATGGGTTGCGGGTAATTTATCTTATCATCTAAAAGAAAGACCAAAGTGGATTTATGATCCAAATAATATCTTTATATGTAATAAAAATTTAGAATGCGTAAAATATAAATGATTGAAAATAAATTAAGATTTTTCTTTAGACATCAAATCTGGCATTTGGGTGGAAGCATTCTTTTGTTTTATATAGGAGTCCAAATGGTTGATCTTGAAGTTAATACCAATGCTTTTCTTGGAATTAGTGCTTTAAACTGGTTTATGATCGCAATGTCTGTACCTTTAATTCACCAAGCATATGTATGGATTTGTTGGAGATCAGAACTGTGTTGGCAATCAATAAGTAATACAATTGGCTTTAAAGGATACATAATAATTTTCTTTACATTAATAATCTCAAGGTTGTCAGCTATTATTCTATGCTTTGTCGATTATGGCTCTTTATATAAACCTGGTTTATTAGCTTGGATTTTATCAATAATTTTATTTATACCGGGCGTTTACACAATGTACTCTGTTAAAAAATATTTTGGATTTTTAAGAGCCGCTGGTGCCGATCATTTTGACCCAAAGTATAAAGATATGCCATTTGAAAAAAGAGGTATTTTTAAATGGTCTCCCAATGCAATGTATGTTTTTGCAATTGGTATTCCTTTTGCTTTTGCAGTTGCAACAGGATCACAATCAATGTTTGTAGTTGCAATTTATACTTACATTTCTATTTGGTTGCATTATTTTTGCACTGAAAAAGAAGATTTTAAAGTAATTTATAAAGATAATTAAATGAACTTTCAAATTAGCGAGAAATGGAAAAAAATATTATTAATTATTGTAATTGTTGTTGCAATAGAATTTACAGGATATGGTTTCTTTGCATCATTATTTAGATTAATAAACTCTGCATCTTAATGAAAATAATAATTTTAGTTCCTATTTACAACGATTGTCAATCAGCATCAAAACTAATAGAAGAAATTAACTCTAAAGTTTCAGGATTAGATTTTCAGTTTTCAATTATAATTGTAAATGACGCATCTACAGAACAACAAGCAATGCATGTTCCAAATATAGAAAATTTACAATCTATCAAAATTATAAATATGAAAGAAAATAGAGGGCACGCAAGATGTATCGCATCAGGATTAAAATATATTTTTGAAAAAGAAGAATTTGATTATGCAATCCCTATGGATGGTGATGGCGAAGATAGACCAGAAGAAATAAAGAATTTTGTAGAGTATTTAAATTATGCTTCAGATAAACCCATTGTAGGCGAAAGAGTAAAAAGATCTGAAAGTTTGTTGTTTAAATCTTGTTACAGCATTCACAAAATTCTAACATTTGCATTTACAGGACAATCAATAAAATTTGGAAATTATACTTGCCTTCCTAAATCAACTGTAGAAAAAATGATTAATGATAAGGCTACGTGGAGTAGTTTTTCAGGTGCATTAACAAAGTTAGAAAAAGATAGATCTAGCGTTCCTTCAACTAGAGGATCGAGATATTTTGGGCCATCAAAAATGAGTTTTAAGAATTTAATTATTCACTCATTAGCAATAATTTCTGTTTTTAAAATAAATGTATTAATAAGATCTATATTGTTTCTGATGGTATATATGTTTTTAATTCATCAAAACATTACTGTTATTATGCTGATTCCTGTTTCATTAGTTATTTTGTTATTAGTTTTAGTATTTTCAATTTCTAGGAGAGAAAATTTAAATAAATTAAATAACTCATTGTTAAATATTTCAAATATTGATAACCTAAAATAATAAAAAACTTTTAGAGATTTTATTATGGAGTTAAATTGATTTGTATCAAATTAGATTTTTATAAGATTTGTTATTTATCTTAGTAAACATATGTTGATAAAAAAAATTCTAGCAACTATAATTTTACATTTTTTGGTTATCTTCATTCTTGTAATACCAAAAGCAGTATTAGCTCAAGAAAAAGGACCACCAAAACCCAAAGAATGGAAGGGATCAGGAGAAAAAATTGAATTTCAATCTATTCCTGTAATTACTGTTAAAGATTTCTTAACTGGAAAAGTACCTGAAAAAATGCAAACAATTTGGGGAACCTTGAATTTTCCAGCGAATGCACCAGATAAAAACGTTCCAGTTGTTGTTGTATTGCATGGCGGAGGCGGAATTCACGGTTCCGAAGAACGATGGCTGAATATATTTAACAGTATGGGTCTTGCAACATTTATGGTGGACAGTAACTGGCCACGTCGTAAATGTAAAAAGACATTTAAAAAAGCAATTCCAAATTGCAATGATGTACACAAGGGCATAACTAGAATTGTAGATGCTCGTCGAGCATTAGAACTTTTATCGAAACATCCTCGTATTGATCCAGCTCGTATTGGATGTATAGGGTCTTCACTTGGAGGCATAGGATGCCTTTATCAAAGCGTTAAACGGTTTCAAAAAATGTGGGGAGCTCCTGGATTAGAATTTGCAGCAAGTGTACCGATGTATCCGGTATGTAATTTTAAATATGTAGAAGACGATGAAATGAGTGATGAACCAATCCGTATTCATATAGGCGATTTGGACCAATACGGTTCAGCTGAATCATGTGTAAAATATGTTGAGCGCCTTCATTTAAAAGGAAAAGATATAACAGTTACGGTCTATCCAGGCGTACACCATGCTTTTGATGCAATGAGCACTGGTAAAGATGGTCCTCAAACAACGTTTAAGCAAAAAGGTCAATTTTTTTCTAAATGTAACTTTGAAGAAAATACTGATAGTTCAGTACTAAACGAAGAAAATCTAGGAAAGGGTTTTCAACAAATATTAACACAAGTTGGTTTTAACGAATGGCTGACCAGCGCAGAAAAAAAGAAAATAAAGAAATTATTTAAATGGGTTAAGAAGGGTAGTAAGCGTGGTTATGTAAGTCCAACTATAATATTTGATAGATCTTGTGTAACCAAAGTAGGTACGAACAAATATGATAAAGAAGCAGCAAAAAAAGTCACCGGTCTTGTTAAGAAATTTTTTACCGAAACTTTATTAAATTAATTAAACTATAGGAAAATTTTTAATATATTCATAGGATAGAATAATCATCAAGTCTGGTTGTGCTGACTTATAAATCCTGGGACAACAAAAAAAATTATGAAGGGGCGTTCTGTTGCAAGTGCTCTAAAAATCAACCTATAATTATTGGGGCAGAAATTAAATTTTATAATTTTTTAAAGTTCCACCCCAAATGTGTTTGAAATTTATTGAAATATGATTAAGCTTTTTGCAGATTAACTGCGGAAGGACCTTTTTCACCGTTCTCAACTTCAAATGTTAATGCGTCACCTTCGTTTAACTCCAAGTTTGCTTCTTGAGCTGCTGAAGAATGTACAAAAACATCTTTTTCTTTGTCATCTCTTTCAATGAAACCATATCCTTTTGTTCCATTAAACCATTTAACTTTTCCACTTATACTCATTTTATTTTCTTTCTTTTTAATTTAACTTTATTGTTAGTAAAAACTAACAACAGCGCTCCTTTAAATTGATTTGATAAGAAATGTCAAGTTAATATAAACTATAGAAGAGGAGCGTTCTGTTACTCGACCCTTGTTCAATATAAGAGAGAAACCAACACTTTTCCAGAAACTTCGTGCTCTCTTTTTAAAAAAAAATGAGAGTGTGGAACGAATCCCACACTCTCTGAGAACTTCTGTTGCCAGGTGCCCCAGACCCCGTAACTTAATTAATAAATTAATTAAGCCGCAAGTGCGTAACTTTCGTTAGCATTTATAAATTAGCCCATCACGGCGGAACAATACCGAACGAAAGAATAACTTTTAGACACCCGTCGATCCTAATTCACCCCCATAAGTTGAAAATGGTGGAGGTGGTGGGTACTGCCCCCACGTCCGTAATGGTTATTACGAAATTCGT
>CAJWPG010000048.1 GCA_913045275.1 uncultured Pelagibacteraceae bacterium | reverse complement strand
TTCTAGGTTTGTTATCTTTTATTGGGTTAATTTTATTTTTATCAGAAATATCTTTATTAATAATTTTGTTATTATCATTCATATTTAATTTTTCACACTATCAGCATATTTTGATAATTTTTCAAGTATAATTTTTTGATTTTCATTATCATAATCAGGTGATAAAAAACTAACTGATTTTCTTCTTTCAGCACTGTTTGCATAATTTATATTATTTGTTTTTTCAGTAAGGTCTTTGATAATACTTTGGATTAATTTAGTTCGAGAATCTAAATCTAATTTTGCAAACATTTCATCAATATTTTCTTTTAATAATTTTATATCTTCTGATTGCTTATAAATATCATCTGTTGCATTAAAATCTGCACCTTCTAAATTTGCCAACAATTTAAATCTTTCAACTCTTTTTTTAGCTAATAGTTTTGCATTTTTTTCAATTTTTAATTTTTCTTTTTTTCTTTTCTCAGCTAGCAGTTTAATTTCCTCTTCTTCTGCTATTTTTTTAACTATCATTTCAGCTTCTTCTTTTTCTTCTTCTGCTTGTTTTTTAGCTAGCATTTCAGCTTCTTCTTTTTCTTTTTGTGCTTGCAAAACTTTTTCTTGTTCAAGTTTTAACTTTTCTTCTTCTGCTTGTTTTTTAGCTAGCATTTCAGCTTCTTCTTTTTCTTTTTGTGCTTGCAAAACTTTTTCTTGTTCAAGTTTTATCAGCTCTTCTTCTTTTCTTTTTTCAGCTAACAATCTTTCTTTTTCTATTTTTTCTTTCTCTAATTTTCTTGCCTTTAAAACAGGATCTTCAACTATTAATGTAAATGTATCTTCTATTTTTGTGTTAATGTTTTTAGCAGTTAATCTAATTTCAATCTCTTCTGTGCTGTCTTTTTCATTATTATTAACCAAAAAAGTCCTTTGAGATGGTAAAAAACTCAACCATAAAGGAAGAGGATCTCCATTTTTTAAAGTAGCATTTAAATTTGTTCTTCCTTCTCCTTGTAATTCAAATGTTTTTCTATCAAAAGCAAATTGGCTTATACTTTCATCTCCATAGTGCTTAACAACAGGGTTTTGATTTTTTATTGGTTTTCTTAATTTAGCGTAATACTTTTTACCACTTGCATTAAAATTTTTCTTAATAAGTGAAGCATAATCTTTAAAACTTAAATCTTTAATATTTTCTCTTGAAATATCAATTCCAACTGAGGTGTAAATTTTACCAACCGCGTACTGAAGTTTTGTATAAGCAAGATCATGTCTTAATTCTGCAACCAACAAGCTAGCTTGTTCTCTTATTAATTCTAAATTACCAAATTTTGCAATTTTTTGAGCATTTTTAATTTGTTCAGTTATTTTTCTAGATACTTGATAATATCTTTCTGCAGTATCGTATTCTTCTAAAGCTAATGAATAATCAATATTTGCAAGGTGAACTTGAGAAAGAACGGCCATAGATAAAGCTAATCTTTTTTCTTTAATAATTTCAGTATTTGTTTGGTTTATTTTTTTTATTTTTGGATACATAAATACATTTAATAAATTTGCACCCATTACCGATCCGTATTCCAAATTTGTTTTATTCATCAAATGATCATTTGATGAATGGGTCCATGCAGCGTTAAAATTTAAACCTGGTAATAAAGAAGCCATGCCAACTTTTGTTTCTTGAATAGATATAGCTTCATCATAATGGCTCTTTCTTAATTCAGGTCTGTGTATTAAAGCATACTCTTCCATTCCTTTTATATTCATATCTAAAATGGTTAAGGGATCTTTTGTTTCAACAACTTTAAACTTTTGATTAGGCAATAAACCCATTAATGTTGCTAATTGAATTCTTGAATCTATAAACATTTCTTTTTGAGTTTGCAAAGCTCTTTGAATATCTAATAATTCTTTTTGGTATAACAAAGCATCCATAGGTTTTGTTAAAAGAAGTTCTTCTATTTTTTGTGAATCATTTAAAGCTTTATCAACTTCAATTAATAATGGATCATATTTTTTAATTAATTTATCAGCTGATAATGTATTCCAGTATGCTCTTATAACATCACTTGTAATATTGTGTTCTGCTTTTCGTTCCATTTCATCAGAAATTAAATAACGGTTAGAGTCTTGTCCTGCTCTTATATAAGACAAACCAAAATCTAATGCATTCCATGTAAAACCAATATCTTGAGAATTAACATCTCTTTCTCTAGAAGTTGAATAAGAAGATCCAATTGATCCTGCTAAATCACTTGTTGGTACAGTGGCGCTAGCAGTAGCATTATATCTTTCACTACCACTATAACCTGCATTTGCTGCAAATGATGGTAACATTTCAAATCTAACTTTATCAAGCTGCCTGTTTGCCATAGCAGTTTCTAATAGTTTTATTTTTAATTCTTTATTATTTTTTATCGCAAGAGCAATTGCAGTGTATAAATCAATATCAAGATTTTCTTCCCAAGATTTGTTGTCTTTTTTAATTTTTTCAATTTTTGCTATATCTTCTTGTGCTTTTTTTTCAGTTTCATATGTACTAATAGGTTCAAGGTTTCTTTTACAACCAGTTGAAAAAGCAAATAATCCTATAATAAAAAGAATAACTATCTTTTTGAAATACATGCATAAAAGGATAGGCCTTTAAGATATTTAATAAATTCAGTTACTGACCATATTGGGCTCAATTATTAAAATTTAGCGTTTTATACGCTTTTTAATGTATCTTAGAAATACGTTTTTTTGATCTAGATCAATTCTTTTACTCTATAATTTCAGAGTGGATCATAATAATAAGAAAAAGATTTTTATAGAAGCTTTAGAGCAAAGAATAATGCTCGATGGAGCTGGAGCTTCAACATTTTTAGATCTAATTGATGAAAGAAATCAGGACAAAATATTAGATAAAAAATCAAAAAAAATTACAAAATTTTATGAAAATAAAGTTGATGATAAATCTCAAATACTTCCATTTGATCAACTTTCAAGAGATCAAAAAAGAAATGATAGAAAACAAGTTGTTTTTATAGATTCTCAAGTTCAAGACTATCAAACTTTAATAAATTCTTTTAATAAAGATACAGAAGTTTGTTTAATTCAATCAAATGAAGATGGGTTTAAAAAAATTGATAGTGTTTTAAAAGATAATCAAAATATTTCTTCCCTACACATAATTGGCCACGGTAGCGCTGGTAAAATATTATTTGGTAATGCAACTCTTTCAAATGATACCATCCAATCTTACAACCAGACGTTGAGATCCATTGGTCAAAGTTTAACAGAAGACGGAGATATATTATTCTATGGATGTAATGTTGCAAGCACTGATGGTGGTAAAACTTTAATTAGTAAAATTTCAGAAGTAACCAAAGCAGATATTGCAGCCTCAGATGATGTTACTGGTCAAGGGGGAGACTGGGATTTAGAGAAAAAAATTGGAATAGTTGAAACACAAAATGTAAAAGTTGTTGATTACAAACATTACTTAGCAAATGGTGTAGCTTCAGTAAGTGGTGACATGGAAGAAGGTCATGATGCTGATAACTTTAATACTCAAGATGTAGGTTCGGGTGGCTATCAATCAAGCGGCACTGGATATTTTGTTGTTACTAGAGAAAGAGCAAATGTTACCAATGGTACTATAACTTTAGATAAAGATGACGATGGCAATTCTAATGTATCTTTAGATACTGATACTTACGCTGTAGATGTTTATTTAGTTTTTATGAATGACACTGAGAACAATAAAACTGATAGGGTAGATCACATAGGTTCAATCACATTTGATAATGAAATTTATGGTATTATGTGGGATGATGCTGACACCATTGCAATGAGTGGTTTTGATAAGAGTGGAGCAACTTATCCAACTTCTTATAGTCAAAGAGGATATGAGAATACAGCATTTCATGCAAATAATGATGTAAGTTCAGGTGGACCATCTGGAGACGATGACGTTGATAAAGAGACCGACTGGGTTTCGGTATCTTCAAACCAAAGAACATTAAGAACTGGAGTTAAAAATAATACTCCAGGTGACTATATGAGAGTCTTTGTTGCTTCTAACAATGCTCCTGTTGCAGCTAATAACACAGGAATTGTTAATGAAGATGGAACTTTAACTGTGGCAGATGGAGCTAGTGCAAATTCTATTACAACTGCAGCAGCTTCTCACGATAGTTCACCTTTTGATATTAGTGGTCAAGAGGTAAATGCATATGGATTAGCATTTAGCGCAGATGGAACTAAGATGTTTGTTGTGGGTGATGGTGATGATGTGAATGAATATACATTATCTACAGGTTTTGATGTTTCCACCGCCTCTTTTGTTGATAGTTTTAGCGTT
>CAJWPG010000047.1 GCA_913045275.1 uncultured Pelagibacteraceae bacterium | reverse complement strand
ATAGAGGTTCAAAAAGTCAATAAATAAGTTAAGTATTTATTTATATGGAATTTAATGCATTTAAAATGGATGGATTAGGTAATGATTTTGTAATCATTGATCAAAGGAAAGAAAATATAAGTTTATCTAATGATCAAATTATCAAAATTTGTGATCGTAAATTTATAGGATGTGATCAATTAATATTTATTAAGAAAGATAGTAATTTAGATGCAGAATTAGAATTTTACAATTCAGACGGAAGTAAATCAGATGCATGTGGAAATGGCACAAGATGTGTTGCTCATTTACTTTCAAAAGAAAATAATAAAAAAGAAATAAACTTAACGGTAGCTTCAAAAATTCTTAAATCTAAAATTTTTGAAAATAATTTAGTAGAAACATCAATTGGTTCACCTAAAATGAATTGGAATGAAATACCGCTAAGCAAAAATTCTGATACTAAAAATTTAAAAATAAAATTAATTGATAATGAAAATAAAGAATTTATTGGTGGAATAGCAGTAAATGTTGGAAATCCACATGTAATTTTTTTTATAGAAAATATAGATAAATTTAATCTAGAAAAAATTGGTCCAGAAATTGAAAATCATGAACTGTTTCCTGAAAAATGTAATGTTACTTTAGCAAAAAAAATTAGTCCCAATTTAATAAAAGTTAAAGTTTGGGAAAGAGGTGCTGGACTAACTAAAGCTTGTGGAACAGCTGCATGCGCAACGGCAGTTGCTGCAAATTTAGAAAATCTTGCTAATTCAAAAACTGAAATTGAATTTAGCATGGGTAAATTATTAATTAATATCGATGAAAAAAATAATATAAGTATGATGGGCCCAGTCTCAATAATTGAAGAAATTAAAATTAATATTTAATGGGTATTTTTGAAAAATTTAAATTAGGATTTAAAAAAAGTGCAAACAATTTTGCATCTGGATTAAGAGAAATAATTATTAAAAAAGAAATAGATGATAGCACTTTAGATAAAATAGAAGAATTTTTAATAAGTTCCGATGTGGGCATTGATGCGGCCTCAGATATAAAAGATATAATTGCCCAAAAAAAAATTGACCCTAAAAAAGATCCAATTTCTGAAGTAAATAAAATCTTAAAAGAATACATAATTGAACTAATGCAACCTTTAGAAAAACAAAAATTTTTTGAAAAAAAAGAAAATTTAAATGTTGTTTTAGTATCTGGAGTGAATGGAGTAGGGAAAACAACAACAATTGGTAAAATAGGCAAAATATTTAGAGAAAATAATAACGAAGTTTTATTTTCTGCTTGCGATACATTTAGAGCTGCAGCGATTGATCAATTGGAAAAATGGTCTGAAAAAGTTAATGCTACCATAATCAAATCTAATCCAGGTTCAGACCCTGCTTCGGTTGCATACAAGGCATTAGAACACGCAAAAAATAATAATATTAATCAAGTTCTAATTGATACAGCTGGAAGATTGCAAAATAAGAAAAATCTTATGGATGAATTTAAAAAAATAGCAAATGTAATTAAAAAAAGTGATGAAACAGCACCACATGAAGTAATTTTAGTTTTAGATGCAACATCGGGACAAAATATTATTAATCAGCTAGAAGAATTTAATAAAATTATACCTTTAACAGGTTTAATCATGACAAAGTTAGATGGAACAGCAAAAGGCGGTATTTTAATTGCTATTTCTAAAAAATATAAAGTACCAATTGTAGCTTTGGGATTGGGTGAAAAAGAAGATGATTTGCAAATATTTAAGGCAGAACAATTCGCGAAAGCATTTACTCAATCGAATTAATTAAATTTTTTGAAATTAGAGGCTTATAAATTTTACATTCAAAGTTATTTTTAAGAGACTTATAACCACAATTTTGTGCATATGTTGAAATTATAAAATTCAATTTTCCACGATTTTTTTGAATTCCAAGTTCTTTTTTATTTATATCGTAAATTAAGTTTTGATTATAATCTTTAAAAGCACTTACAAGAATTAAAGTATTGTTGTCATTTAAAAGATAATATGCAAAATCTTCTGGGAAAACTGGATACTTATAACTTGTAAAAAATTTTTTAGCTTTTTTGGGAAACCAATCATAAGAAATTAAAGGATGTTCTTTTTTTGTTGAATGATCATAATAATACAAATCTTGGGGGTAGTCAGTAATGTAGTTTGAATATTGACCCCTTGCTACAATAGCTTTCTCTCTAGTCTTAAAATATAATGTAAATTTATCATGGTGAGACTTCATCTTTCCAATATAAAAATATTTTTCATAGTTTGAGTCTTTTAATTCCGCAAATGATAAATGAGGATAGAATAGTATGAAAATGATAAATATTAATTTTTTCACAATAAAAAATTAATATCCAAAAATGATGAGCATTTGTTTAAATTGTGTTCTAATTTAAACTTTTTATAAATAATTTTATCGAATTAATTAGTTCATTGTTAAAGTCCATCATATGATCGTCATATTTTGAAAAATAGGAATATTTTGGTTCATTCGCTAATTGAAACATTTTCTCTCCCATCCAAAATGGAACTATTTTATCTACCTCTCCATGCATTACTAATATGGGGGATATAATATTTGTTATTTTCTTATCGCTTTCATATCTGTCTTTAAGCAGTAGTTTAATTGGAAAAATAGGATATTTTGATTTGCCGGCCGCAACCATTGAGGTGAAAGGTGATTCTAATATTATACCTGCAAAATTTTTATTCTGTGCAATTTCAGTTGCAACTCCACTACCTAGGGACTCGCCATAAATTATTATATTTTCTTCGATAACACCCTGATTTATTAACCATTTAACTGCACTTCTTGCATCTCGATAAAGACCTTGCTCTGTAGGCTCTCCTTTATTGCCGCTAAACCCTCTCCATGCAAGTAATAAAAAATTAATATTCATATCTTTAAAGTGATTAATTTTATGTATTCTATTTTCTAGTGATCCAGCATTACCATGTAAGTAAAGAATAGTTTTAAATTTTTTAATATCTTTATTGTGATACCAAGCTAATAAATCAATATTATCATCTGTTTTAATTTTAACTTTTTCAATTTTTACAGTTAATTTGTCTCCATAATAATTATTTTCCGTTGGATGATATAAAAGATTTCTTTGAAAAATATACAACCCAAGTGTAACCAACAAATAAACTAAAACAACTAAACTAACTAAAAATAAATTGTACATTTTTTTATTATTCATTTTTATTTTTCATCACAAAATATGAATAGCTAAAAATACAAATTATTAAATAAACAGTAAAAGAAATTTTAAAACTTTGAACTTCCTCTTTTCCTAAAAATTGGCACAAGTCTATAACTAAACCAATACCCCACTGCATAATAAAAGTTCCTAAAAAAATAAGTAAATTAAATGATGTTAACGATTTCCCGGCTAAGCTTGGTGGAAAAGATAAAGCTACAGCAGGCTGAGTAAGGGTTAATACAATTGAAGATAACATATAAACTGTAAAATGTATTGCTCCAGCATTTTCACCAGAAAGAATAATTATAAGTAAAACTATATAACTAATTGGCAATCCATACTTTATTAACTTCATTGTTTCTAAACCATATTTGCTAATTTTAGGTAGAAAATAACCCCATACAAAAAATGCTACTAGCATTGATGAATTTATCCAAAAAAGTCCTGTAGCACTTTCTAATGGTTCATAGCCAGCAACTCGTACCATCCATGGGCCGGCCCATAAAGTTTGAACCGCAACAATTCCTCCATAATTAAATAAGCCAAGAGGAATAGTGCTTCTAAAAAATTTATTTTTCCAGACATCTGATAATGATCCTGGATTTTTTTCTTTTTCTTCATTTTTTTTCCAAGTAGGTATAAAAAATACCGTTAGTAAGATTACTAAAAATATTAATATTGTTATTCCTCCAAAAATCCATCTCCAACCAATCATTGGTAATAATATTTGGACAGGCAGTGTTGAAAAAACAAAACCCATAGATAATACCATTAACATCCAGGCATTAGCTCTTTGTTGATAATTATCAGCAAACCAAATTCTATAACCTGTTAAAGGTCCCATTAAACAAGCGCTAACTCCTACGCCAATAAAAACTCTTGAAATTAATAAACCTGTA
Organism: uncultured Pelagibacteraceae bacterium; assembly: GCA_913045275.1. Lineage (GTDB taxonomy): Bacteria > Pseudomonadota > Alphaproteobacteria > Pelagibacterales > Pelagibacteraceae > Pelagibacter. Next base: position 230 of record CAJWPG010000047.1, on the reverse strand, counting down.
AAACTTTCAGCTAAAGCAAATGAGCCTGTCCCTATAATTGCAATCAGTAAAAATGAAGAAACAATTTTCTTTGGACCATAACTATCCAGTAAATATCCTAATGGAATTTGCATTGAAGCAAATCCTAAAAAATATCCTCCAGCTAACAACCCAAGATCTCCCGCTGTTAAATTGAATTCTGTTGAAAGTAATGGTGATAAAGTTGCTGTAATAGCTCTTAAAAGACACGA
>CAJWPG010000046.1 GCA_913045275.1 uncultured Pelagibacteraceae bacterium | reverse complement strand
AATTGGAGTTTGTGGTTTTATTACTCCGTGGAATTGGCCAATTAATCAAATAGCACTAAAAGTTATTCCAGCTTTTGCTACTGGTTGTACCATGGTGCTTAAACCATCTGAAATTGCTCCTGTTTCAGCTATGATTTTTGCGGAAATGATAGATGAAACAGGTTTTCCAGAAGGAGTTTTTAATTTGGTTAATGGAGATGGTGCAGGAGTTGGAACTCAAATTTCTGGTCATCCAGATATTGATATGGTTTCTTTTACGGGATCAACAAGAGCAGGAAAACTAATTACAAAAAATGCCGCTGATACAATTAAAAGAGTTTGTTTAGAACTAGGTGGCAAAGGTGGAAATATAGTTTTTGCAGACTCATATCCAAATGCAGTGAGAGATGGAATTAAAAATGTAATGAGCAATTCTGGCCAATCATGTGATGCTCCAACTCGTATGCTTGTAGAAAAATCTATTTATGAAAGGGCTGTTAAAGAAGCTTCGGATGAAGCAAATAAAATTAAAGTAGATGTTGCTTCCAAAAAAGGAGATCATATAGGACCAGTAGTTTCAAAAGTTCAATATGATAAAATTATTAATTTAATTAATAGTGGAATTGAAGAAGGCGCAACATTAGCGGCAGGAGGACCAGAACTTCCTAATAATTTAAACAAAGGTTATTTCATTAAACCAACAATATTCACAAATGTCACAAATGACATGGAAATTGCAAAAAAAGAAATTTTTGGTCCAGTACTTTCTATAATTCCTTTTGAAACAGAAGAAGAGGCAATAAAAATAACTAATGATACTGAATATGGTCTGGGTAACTATTTACAAACCGAAGATAAAGAAAAAGCAAAAAGAGTTGCTAGAAAATTAAGATCAGGTTGTGTTTATATAAATGGTAACGCAGCTGACTCGGGAACTCCTTTTGGTGGATATAGACAATCTGGAAATGGTCGCGAAGGTGGAGTTTGGGGACTAGAAGAATATTTAGAGATAAAAGTAATTACTGGATGGAAATAATAGTGTTCAATGACTCATTTAATAATTCACAGAGGAATTGCAAGTAAACAATATAAAGAAAACCTTCTTAAATCATTTAAACAGTCTTTTAAAAAAGGATATGGAATTGAAACTGATATCCATGCCACAAAAGACCATGAATTTATTTGCTTTCATGATTTTACCTTAAATAGAATTTTTAAAAAAAAAGAAAGTGTAAAGAATATGAATTATTCTCAAATTAAAAAAATAAGTGCTCAAAATAAAAAACCAATTCCACTTTTAAAAGATTTGCTTAAAACTTCAAAAAATAAGTACTCTTTATTTATTGAAATAAAACCAACTTTCTCGAAAAAACTATTACAAAAATTATTGAAAGAAACTTCTAAATTTTCAAAATGTATATTTATTTCTTACCAACATAAAAATATTTACAATTTATTAAAAATAAAGAGCTGTACAAAAGTAGGATTAACTTTTTCTCCATCTTCGAGCGTTAAAACAATTATTAAAAAATCAAATAATAGAAAAGTTGATTGTTTAATCTTGAATAAGTTTTTTTTAAAAAATAAAAAAATTCAAGATTTGAAAATTAAAAAATATTATTACACTATCAAAACAAAATCGGAATTTAACAGGTATAGTAAAAATAATAATTTGATATTTGAGAATTTATAAAATTATTTTTTTAAATAATTTAGTCTTCCTATTATTTCATCCCTATCCATGTAATAACCTTGTAAATGTCTGTGGCCTGAATTGGGATCAAACTCGGTTCTTCCATGCAAAAGTCTTCTATTGTTAAAACAAAATATATCACCCGCCTCCAATCTAAATTTAACTACAAACTTATCATCATGTAAAAGATTCCCAAATCTATGGTGGGCTTTGTAAACTTTTTCCATAACATCTGGATGACAGTCTAAAGTATCCATTGTAGCAACGCTAAATCTTATGTCGTTAAAATCACCATCTTTAGTTAAAGAAATTGCTGGAGCATAAAAACTTCTATGCGATTCTTGTGTATAGTCTTTGTCTCTAAATTTAAGAGGTACGTTTACTAAAGTTTCAAAAATATCTTTTTCATTTTTTCTTAAGTAATCAGCTACTGCAAAACCATCTACTGCTGAAGAATCTCCTCCTTTTGCGGCATTAATTAAACAATGAAGAAATTGGTAACCTGGAGGATTTTCAAACCAAGGTAGATCAATATGGTTTCTTAAACCATGCGCTGTGTAGGCAGAATTGTTAGGTTTTGGAATATTTATAACTTCAAAAGGTGTTTTAAAAAAAGTTTCTCTTGTGTGACTTATTCTATTCAAAACTGGAAACGCAGATTCTTTTTTTATAGGAGAATTTTTTACAATAGCAATTCCTTTTTGATATAAAAGTTCTAACCATTTTATCAACCCTTCATCTGAATTCATTATTTCATCATGTTCAATGTGCATTGAGTTAAGATTTTTCTGAAATGAACTATCCCATAAATGATATGGTGAAACATATTTTTGATTATTTTTTATAGTATAACAATTGTCCCTTAGCCATTTTGGATCATAATAACTTGTATGGCTTCCTTCACTCCATTCAATTTCTAATTTTCCATCAGAATTAACTGTGTATTTTATTGGATTTAAGTTTTCTGAAACATTAAGAATATTAAACATTCTATGTCTAGAGTCTTTGTCGTGAGCTGTTGGGCAATTGTCTCTTAACCACATAAAGTTAAAATTACTTTTTTCTCCATCAGTCCATTCAACATTTAATGCTGAACCATTTTTTGAAACTTTAGAAATTTGTGCTACCATAAATCAATTATTATTTTATTTTGTTTTTGTTTCAATTCAATTTATAATTGAATCTATTCGTTTTATAATGTTTTTTCATTACTTTATTGACCCACATCAATACTAATTAAATTATTTAAGTTGTCTTTTATCTCGTATCAAGTTTTAATGTCGACAGTTTAAACTAAATAATGGAGGGAAATTTCATGAAATTTCTAAGAAACTTAATTCTTTCTTTTGTATTTGTAGGAGCTATGTCTCTAACAACAAGCGCTAATGCTGGTTGTAAAGTACATTTGGGAGATTTCGACTGGGATAGTGCTAACATTCATACTGCTATTGCAGGTTATATCATTGAAAAAGGATATGGCTGCGAAGTGGAATCAACAAAGGGAAGTACTACTCCAATAATGGCAGCTCTTTTCGATCAACAAATAGATATTATTACTGAAGTTTGGAGAGATAACCTTGTTCAGTTGATAGAGGATAACCTAGCTAAAGGAACTATAATTGAGCTTGGTGTTAATACTCCTTCATCTACTCAAGGATTCTATGTAGATAAACCAACTGCTGATAAGTATGGTTTAAAATCTGTTGATGACATGAAGAGCCCTGAAATAGCAAAATTATTTGCTGATCCTGAAGCTCCTGGAAAAGGTAGAATGACAAGCTGTATTTCTGGATGGACTTGTTACACTATTAACTTAGTGAAGCACAAAGTTTATGGTCTAGATAAATACTATACTAACTTTGATCCAGGTTCAGGTGGAGCACTAGATGCAGCAATCGCTGGTGGATTTAAAAAAGGAAAACCAGTATTTTCATACTATTGGACGCCAACAGGTTTGATGGGTAAAGTAGATTTGGTTAAATTGGAAGAACCTAAATATGACCAAGCTTGCTGGGATGAAATGACTAAAGTTGTTGAAGATATTAAAGCAAATGGTCCAGATGTATATAAAGATACTTGTGCATGTGAATACGTTAATATGTCTTTAACAAAAGCTGCTTCAACTAAATTTGCAAATAATGCAGCAAACAAACCAATCATAGACTTCATTAAGAACTATTCTATACCGACAGCAGATGTGAACAAATCTCTAGCTTTCTATATGGATGAATCTGGTGGAGACATGGAAGAAACAGCTAAAAACTTCTTATCTAGCAATAGTATGTGGGAGAGCTGGGTACCAAGTGATGTTGCGAGTAAAGTTAAAGCTTCGCTTTAATTTATAATAGTAAATTAATTACTAGGAGCCCTCAAAAGGGCTCTTAGTTTTTTTGTCAAATAAAAATGAAAAAGTATAAAAAATTTATTAAACCATTCGTTTTATCAATATTATTTATATTTTTTATTATTATTAGTTATCGTTCAGCCAAACCTAGATACAAACCTGAAAATTTTACAGATATATTTAATGATTTTTCTTGGCTACAAAACTGGCCTAAGTGGCTTGATTTTCCTTTAATGCAACCTCTTAATAGTGGTTTTGATTGGTTAATTGTAAAATATGGATTATTTTTTGAAGGAATAAATAATTTTTTACTTGGGCTATATACTTCAATGAAAAATTCTTTAGTTGGTTTGCCTTGGCCAATTGTTATAGCAATAGTTATTTTTATTACTTATTTTGCAAGTGGAAGAAAAACTAACACCACTGTAATGGTTGCTTTCTGTACTTTTTTTCTAGGTTTTTTAAGTCCAAGATATTGGGACAAGTGTATTATGACAACTTGCATCGTGCTTATTGGTATGT
>CAJWPG010000045.1 GCA_913045275.1 uncultured Pelagibacteraceae bacterium | reverse complement strand
GTGGCACTCTCAGCATATTTTTTAAAAGGTGTTGTTCCTGAGTGGGATTTAAAAGATATTTATCTTGGTATGATGCAATTTATGGTTCTGCAGGTTATTGGATTAATAATAATTATAATATTTCCTAAAATTGTACTTTGGTTACCGCACGTCTTATATGGACAGTAATTTATATTTGTTTAATATAAGAGAGTGAATCAAGAAAAAGAAAATTTTCAATTAAGAAACTGGGAACTAGTATCGATTAATCCGAATAATAAAAATTGGGTTTGGTCAGATTATTTTAATTATTGGGCAATAAGTATTCAAAGTGTAATAGGCTTTTCATTAATAGCTTCTTTTTATTTATTATACGATTTAAATTCTATTATTGTTTTATCAAGTTGTTTAATTGCAACTTTTTTAGTTTTTATTTTTACAAGCATAATAGGAAAAACTTCACAAAGTAGTGGCTTACCTTTTCCAGTCATTCTCAGACTATCAATGGGTTTTAATGGAGCGAGATATATAGGAATGTTAAGAGGATTGGTTGGTATATTTATGTTTGGAGTACAAACATTTTTTATATCAAAATCAATAGGATACATAATTCGAATTATTTTATATCAAATAGATAATCAAATATTAAGTAACGAATACTTGTTAATGTTTTTTTATGGATTAAACCCATTAGATTGGTTCTCATTATTTATTACATTATTATTTCAACTTTATTTATTTACCAAAGGACCAGAGGCAAATAGAATTTTTATAAAATTTTCAGCATTTTTTGTTTACTTTGGTTTAGTTATTTTTTTCATAATTATAATTTCAGAAAACTATAATGAGTTAGTTAATTCTTTAATACTTAGTACAAATATAGAAAATGCAATTTCAAAAAAAAATATTTTACCTCTTTTTTACATTACAGGAACAATGTTTGCATACTTTTCTATTCTTATTGTTAATTATGGTGATTTTTCAAGATATGCAAAAAATAATAAAGAAATGAAATTGGGAAATTTTAGTTTAATTATCAATTTAATAATTTTTTCATTTTTTGCTCTTTTGTTAACAGTTGGTGCAGATATAATTTTAACAAAAAATTCAATTTCTGTAGATAGATTATTAACTAATCCTAATGATGTAATTGCTAAATTTGACAATAGTGTTTTAACAGTATTTTCATTGATATTTGTTTTAGTTTCAATGTTTTCAACTAATTTAATTGCAAATTATATACCCTCACAAAATGCATTAATTAATTTTTTACCCAATTCATTAACTTTAAATAAAGCAGGTTATGTAATTATTTTTTTTGGTTTAATAGTAGGAGGTCTTTGGTTATCAATATTTAACCAATCTACCATAATATTTATTATTGATAATATAGCTTCATTTTTTGGACCAATTTTTGGAATTGTAGTTGCAGATTTTTATTATGTTAAAAATCAAAAAATCAATCACAAAGAATTATTTTATCCAAAAGACGATACAGAATATGTTTATTCCGGAGGGTGGAATTTTAAAGCTGTATATTCTTTAATTATTGGATTCATTTTTTCATCTTCTTTAATTTGGAATCCTAATCTTAGCTTTCTAGAATCTTTTGGATGGATAATAGGTGCATTTATTTCATTTCTTTTATATTTTCTTCTTAATAAAAAATAAATATGAAAGCTTTAGTTTATACAGGCGTTGAAGAATTAATTTATAGAGAAGAAAAAAACCCCATTGAAAAAAATGGAGAAAGTATTTTAAAAGTACATGCTTCAGGTATTTGCGGATCTGATATGCATGCTTATCACGGTAAAGATGAACGAAGAGTCCCACCATTAATTTTAGGACACGAAGTAAGTGGAAAAATATTAAATGGTAAATTTAAAGACAAAACTGTTGTACTTAATCCTTTAATAACATGCGGAAATTGTGAATATTGCACAAAAGGTAGAGAACATTTGTGTCAAGAGCGAGTTCTTTTAGGAATGAATAAACCTTATGAAAGACAAGGAGCTTTTGCTGAACTTATAACTGTTCCCGATCAAAATATTTATGAAATACCTGAAAAGTTAGATATTAAAGAGGCGACAATTGCAGAACCAACGGCAGTTTCATTACATGCTGTACTAATGGCTGAAGTTTCATCAATAAAACCACTTTCTGAATGCAAAATTCTAGTTCAAGGAGCTGGAGCAATTGGTTTATTGTGTTCTTTAATTTTATCAAAAATAAAAGACAATAATAACATTACAATATCTGATCCAAACAATTTAAGACTAAAAGAATGTTCAAAATATATTGATTGTAAATTAGTTGATCCTTCCGATAAAGAAATAAATATCGATAGGTTTGATATTGTTTTTGATACTGTTGGTCTAGAAGTATCTAGACATCAAGCGATATCAGTTGTTAAACCCGGTGGATGCATAATTCATATAGGTCTTACACAACCATCAGGTCAATTCAATTTTAGGAAAGCAACACTTCAAGAAATAACTTTTATAGGAACTTATTGTTACACAAACAATGATTTTAAAAATACTATTCAAATTTTGACTAATAAAGAAATAGGCGACTTAAACTGGGTAGAATATAGAGATCTTAAAGAAGGAGCTCAAGCTTTTAAACAGATACATGACGGAACTTGTTCAGCACCAAAGATTGTATTGTTGCCATAATTTATTATTAAATTAATAAAAAATATTGAAAACGAAAAATTCTGATCTATAGAAGTCCTGTGATAAAAAATTTATTTAAAATATGTTTTATTGGAATAGCTTTAATTTTACCTGTTAAAGCAGACCAAATTCAAGCTTTTGATTTCACAGATGAAGAATTAAAGACCTTAAAAGTTAGAAAAGTTAGAGGTGCTGATAATAAGACGATTTATACAATTGGAAATAATGAAAATGGTAATTATTTAATAGCTAAAGCTAATAATGCGGCTTCAGGACTAGGAAAAGAAATAAAAATAAATTTAAATTTAACACCAATTATAAACATCACTTGGAAAGTAGAGAGAAATTTGGATGGCATTAAAGAAAATACTAAAAAAGGTCATGATTTTGCTGGAAGAGTTTTCGTTATAAAAAAAACAGGAGCAACACCATTGTCTAATAGAGCTGTTAATTATGTGTTTTCAAGCAATAATAGCGTGGGTAAGAATTGGCCAAGTCCATACACTAAAAAATCAATAGATAATGTTCTTTCCACAACTAAAGAACATATGAATGAATGGGTTACAGTTAAAGCTAATGTAAAAAAAGATTTTAAAAAACTTCATGATTTAGATGTAAATGAAATAGATGGAATTGCTATTATGACTGACACTGACAATTCTAATATGACAGCAATAACTTATTATCAAAATATATATTTTTCAGCAGAATAAATTATAATTTTAAATATTTTTTCAATCCCATACTAATTAAAGATAAAATTATAGCAGCCATAACATCTTCTATTGGATTAGCAGCAGGATATCCAAAATTCCATAATACGACACCTACTAACCAAATAATATAAATCTTCATACTTTAAAATCATTAGTATTAAAAAAATTTGTATTTTGATATGATTATTTAATGGCAAAAGAATTTACGCACGAAATTAAAGTATATTATGAAGATACAGACTCAGGTGGAGTTGTTTATTATTCAAATTATTTAAAATATTTAGAAAGAGCTAGAACTGAGATGATCAGCACTATTGGATTGAGTAACAATAAATTATTAGAAGAATACAAAACATTAATAATCGTTAAATCCTGCAATATTGAATATTTGAAGTCTGCTAAATTAGAGGATAAACTTCAAATTTATTCTTCAATTGAATCATTTAATAAAGCATCTTTTGTTATGATTCAAAATATTAAGAAAAATGATAATTTAATAATAAAAGCTAAAGTTAAATTAGTTACAGTTAACAAAGACGGAAAGCCAATAAAAATTCCCTCAGTTTTGAAAAAACAATTTATTAATTAATTAAGCTAACTTTAAAACTTTCCTAAATAAGTGTGTCATTTTTTTTTCATTAATCCTTCCAGTATTTACATTTCTTGGGCTTGGATGATAACATCCTAGTAATATTTTCTTGTCAGGTAATTGATATTTTGCTGCATGAGCAAACAGGTAATCTTTATTTTTTAAAAAATAAGTTTCTTTATAAAATTGAATACAGGCATCAAAAGCTATTTTTCCTAAAGCAACAATAATTTTAACATTTCTAAGTAAATCTATTTCTTGTTTAAAATGGTTAAAACAAGTTCTAAGTTCTAAAAGAGTTGGTTTATCTCCTGGCGGCACACATTTTAATGCAGTTGTGACATAAGTATTATAAAGTTTTAAACCGTCATTTTTATTTTCCGAAGTTGGTTGGTTAGACATTTTTGCTTTATATAAACATTTATATAAAAAATCTGCAGATCTATCGCCTGTAAATACTCTACCAGTTCGGTTACCTCCGTGAGCAGCAGGTGCCAAGCCGATTAATAATATTTCTCCACTAGTATCACCAAAGCCAGTTATAGGTTTTCCCCAATATTTTTCATTTATGTATTGTTTTCTTTTTTCTTTAGCAATTTTTTTTCT
>CAJWPG010000044.1 GCA_913045275.1 uncultured Pelagibacteraceae bacterium | reverse complement strand
TTTTAATAGCTGGCTTTGGTAGAATTGGAAAAGCTCTAATAAAAAGATGTTTAGGATTTGAAATGAATGTATTTGTATACGATCCTTATGTTAATTCAGATGTAATTGAAAATTTTGGAGGAAAAAAAGTTGAAAACCTAGAAAATGCTATAAGAACAATGGATGCAGTTTCTCTTCATATGCCATTAACGGAAAAAACAAAAAACTTAATAAACTATGAATTATTAAAAACGATGAAAAAAAATTGTATTATTATTAACGCAGCAAGAGGTGGTATAATAAATGAAACTGATCTTGATAAAGCATTAAATGAAAATTTAATATTTGGTGCAGGTATAGATGTTTTTGAAAAAGAACCACCAGAAGATAACAACCCACTTTTAAAAAATAATAAAGTTTTTCTAAGTCCTCATACTGCCGCATTCACGGAAGAATGTATGACAAGAATGGGAATAGAAACTATTCAAAATATTATTGATTTTTTTGATAATAAATTAGATCAGTCTAAGATTGTGAAACTTTAACTCCTGCTTTGCTAAGTGTTTCAGTAAGATATTTGTAACCTATTTTTGCATATTCAAAAGGGTTGGCTTTTTTTGGATCTTGTTCAGCTTCAACGACTAACCAACCAGAATAATTATTTTTTTTAAGAATATCAAACAAAGGTTTGTAGTCTATACATCCATCGCCTGGTACGGTGAAGGCCCCTTCTAAAAATGCCGCTCTAAAACTTAAGTCTTCTTTAAGTGACTTCTCTAAAACATTTTTTCTTATATCTTTACAATGAATATGAATTACTCTTTCGCTAAAATCATTCAAAAACTTTATTGATTCTCCTTGAGCAAACAACATATGTCCTGTATCTAAAGTCAACTTAATACTATCATCAGTATTTTCTAACAATCTTTCTGTATCTTTTTGTGACTCAATCACTGTGCCCATATGATGATGGTAAGCCAACGGCATCCCTTCTCCTTCTAAATACTTGCCCATTTCGGAAATTTTTTTATAATATATTTTAGACTCTTCTAGATCCATTTTTGGTCTTGTAGAAATTTTTTTATTTGGATCTCCTTGTATAGAGCCAAAAACTTCAGCAAATACAATACAAGGAGCATCACAATCTTTAAAAAGTTTTAATTGCTCTTGAATAGATTTTTTTTCATCTTCAACACTGTTTTTTCTTAAATTAGCTCCATACCAGCCAGAACATAAACTTAGCTTAAATTCATTTAACTTAGGCAATAATTCTTCAGATGTTTTTGGAAATTTACCACCAGACTCTATTCCAATAAATCCGGCTTGTCTTGCCTCAGAAAGACATTGTTCTAAAGAAGTGTCCCCTCCTAGCTCAGGCATATCATCATTGCTCCATGCTATTGGTGCTACTCCTAGTTTTACTGACACAAGTTTGTGTTTTTGTTTAAAATCACTCTTATATTCATAGAATATGATTTTTAAATCATCAAGAAAAATATCTGATTTTTAAAATGATGTTAAATTAATCAAATAAATTCAGTCTTGATTTTATTTTTCAATTCTGTTCTATATTCTTATGATTAATTTTTCTCTTATGGGTGCTGGACGAATTGGTAAAATGCATGCGAAAATTATTTCATCACATCCAAATACAAATTTAAAATATGTTTTCGATGTAAATTCAAAGTTTGCTAATGAAGTTGCAACCTCAACTAGTTGTTCAGTAGCAAATTCACCTGAGGAAGCTATAAACTCAAAAAATGTAGATGCTATTCTAATTGCTTCAGCCACTCCTACGCACACAAAATTTATAACGATGTCTGCAAATGCTGGAAAAGCAGTTTTTTGTGAGAAGCCAATTGATTTAGATATCAATAAAGTAAATGAATGTATGAAAAATATTAAAGGTACTAAAGTTCCAATACAAATTGGCTTTAATAGACGATTTGATGCTAGCCATGCAAAAGCGCAACAAGCAAGGGTGAATAAAGAAATTGGCGAGTTAGAAATGGTAGTGATAACAAGTCGTGATCCGGAAGCTCCAGGAATAGATTATTTAAAAGCCGCTGGTGGTTTTTTCAGAGATACTACGATTCATGACTTTGACTTAACAAGATTTATCTTAGGTAATGACCCAATAGTACAGATTTCAGCATTTGGAGAAGTTTTATTTGATAAAAACGCTCAAAAAGAAAACGATCATGATACTGCAATGTTTATTTTGAAATCAAAAAAAGGTGTCCTAATTCATATAAATAACTCAAGAAGAGCTGTATATGGTTATGATCAAAGAGTTGAGATTTTTGGTAGCAAAGGAATGATTATTTCAAACAATCAAACACCAACTTCAGTAGAAAAATTTACTAATTCTTCAACAAATATAAAAGATCCAATACACTTCTTCTTTATAGAAAGATATGAACAAGCTTACAAAGATCAATTTAATGAATTTGTTAAATGTTTAGTAAACAAAACTAAACCAAAAGTTACTTTCGAAGATGGAAGAAATGCTTTAATAATAGCCAATGCTGCTTATGAATCATATAAAAAAGGCAAAGTCGTAAATATAAGTTTTTAATATGAGTATCTTATCTTTAAAAAACATCGAAAAAAATTTTGGAGCTATTCAAGTTTTAATTGGAGTAAGTTTTGATATCAATAAAATCAAATGACAAATAAATATACAGCTAATCAATCAGAACAATTTAAAAACAAGATAATTGTCGTAACTGGTAGTACGCAAGGAAGTGGCGCTGAAACTGCAAAACTTTTAGCGAACAGAGGTGCTAAAGGAATAACAATTTGTGGAAGAAATGAGGAAAAAGGCAATAAAGTTAAAGATGAAATTCAAAACCTTGGTTCTGAATGTATTTATGTCAAAGCTGACCTAGAAAACTTGGAAGACTGTAGAAAAATTATATCTGAAACTGATAAAAAATTTAAAACTATAGACAGTTTTATTAATGTTGCTGCTTTTACAGAAAGAGGTACGATTTTAAGTACTACTGAGGAAAATTACGATAAAAATTTTAACGTTAATGTAAAAGCTCCGCTGTTTATGATGCAAGATGTTATAAAAATAATGATCAGAGATAAAAAAAAGGGAACTATTGCACATATTATATCAATGGCTGCCTATAGTGGTATGCCCTTTTTAACTGCTTATAGTGCTTCAAAAGGTGCTTTAGCAATAATGATTAAGAATGTTGCAAACTCAGTTTCTGGCCATCAAATAAGAGTAAATGGAGTAAACTTAGGTTGGACTGATACTCCAGCAGAAACAGTTATTCAAAAACAATTCCATAATGCTGATGATGATTGGTTAGAGAAAACTGAAGATAAAGTACCCTTTAAAAGATTAAATAAACCATTAGATGTTGCAAAAATATTAGCTTTTTTATGTTCCGAAGAGTCGGGTATTATGACCGGAAGTATTGTTGATTTTGATCAAACTGTTGCTGGATGGCACTCTTACTCAGCTTATGACACTAAAATATTAGACGATAGTATTTTGGGTGAATAATCATTTAAAAATTTAAATTATGAAAAAAAACAAAATTAAAGATACAGGTTTAGAAGTAACTGAGTTAAGTTTTGGCACCTCCTCTTTGGGAAGCATGCCTGACACATATGGCTATGAAGTGCCAGAAGATAGAGCTCAAAAAACTTTAAATAGATTTTTTCAAGGCCCTGTTAATATGCTTGATACATCAAGGAATTACGCTATGGGTGAAAGTGAAAAAAGAATTGGTAATGCTATTAAAGAAAATGGAGGGTGGCCAAAAGATTTTCTTCTATCTACCAAACTGGACAGAAATATGGATACTTTAATCCTTGATAAAAATCGAGCAAGAGAATCTTTTGAAGAAAGTTTAAAAACTTTAAATGTAGATTCTGTTGATATTTTATTTTTACATGATCCTGAATACGCAAAAGACTTGTCTGATATCACCAAAAAAGATGGCGCAATGGATGAATTGTTTAAAATTAAAGAAGAGGGTTTGGCTAAAGCAGTAGGAATAGCAATGGGAAAAATAGATATAATGTTCCCTTTATTGAAAGACTGGAATTTTGACGTAATGATAAATCATAACCGATTTACATTAATAAATAGAGAGGCTAATGAGATGTATGATTATGCTTCTAGTAAAAATATTGCAATTTTTAATGCTGCACCTTACGCAGGTGGAGTTTTGGCTAAAGGCCCTGACAATTTTAAAAAAATTACTTATCAAGATGCAACTGAAGAAAAATTAACTCCAGCGCGTGAGTTTGAAAAAGTTTGCAAAAAACATAATGTTGAATTGGGTGCAGCTGCACTTCAATTTTCTTTGAAAGATAAAAGAATTACTTCAACAATATGTGGTGTGACGAGTGTAGAGAGTATTGAAAAAAACTTAACTTGGGCTAATTCCAAAATCCCTGATGAATTTTGGAATGAAATATCAAAATTATCTTACTCAAATAATGATCCTGAGGCTGATAGAGTGTTTACAGCTGGTTAAAAATAAATTAGAAATTTAACTTGCTTCATATAAAATTGGAAACATTTTACCACCTAATTTATCTCCATCTTTATAACCAGCTTCTTGCATTGCTTTCCTATAATTATAGCTTGTCCAATCTCCAACATAACTAATTTTTGCATCTTCTTTTGCAACTCTTAAGGTATAACGACTTAAAGTTTTCTGAGGAATTGAAGAACTAAG
>CAJWPG010000043.1 GCA_913045275.1 uncultured Pelagibacteraceae bacterium | reverse complement strand
TAAGAGATTTTGATGACAGTTTATATTTAAAAGAAGATGCAGGAAAAATGTTAATTGGAATATTTGAAGGAAAATCAATTCCAGCTTTTAATAAAACCAATAGAGTTCCAGAAGATTTTTCATATGGAGAATTTCCTGAAAATTTTGAACATTTTGAACCATATTTAGAAGCAGCTTTAAAAAGAGTTCCAATTTTAGAAAAAGCTGGAATTAGAAAATTTTTTGCAGGACCAGAATCATTTACGCCTGACACAAATACTCTTTTAGGGGAAGTTCCAGGGATAAAAAATTTATTCGCCTGCTGTGGTTTAAATAGTATTGGAATTGGAAGTGGCGGAGGTGTTGGAAAAGTTACTGCAGAATGGTTAATGAATGGACATGTCAATGAAGATTTATTCATTTATGATATTAAAAGATTTCAAAATTTTCACTCAGAAGTAAATTTTATTAAAAAAAGAATTACAGAAACATTAGGTGATTTATATGGAATGCACTGGCCATTCAAACAACACAAAACATCAAGAAATCAAAAACTTGTTCCTTATCATGAAGAATTAAAAAAAGCTGGAGCATGTTTTGGAGTTTCAAGTGGTTATGAAAGACCAATGTGGTTTTCTAAAAATGGTGAAAAAGCTGAATATGAATATTCTTACAACTATCAAAATTGGTATCCTTCTGCAGAATTTGAAACAAAAAATACAAGAGAAAATGTTGGATTATTTGATTTAACTCCATTTTCTAAATATGAATTAAAAGGTGAAACAGCTCATGATGAACTTCAAAAAATTTGTACAGCAAATATTAAAAAAGAAGTTGGAAAATGCACTTATACTCAAATGCTAAATAAGGACGGTGGTATTGAAACGGATTTAACAGTAGTTAATGTTGGAGAAAATAATTTTAGAATAATAACTGCCGCCGCAAATAGAGAGCATGATAAATTTCATATAGAAAAACATTTATCTGAAGATGTTAAATTATTAGACATTACTGACGATTATTGTGTGCTCGGTGTATTTGGACCTAAAAGCAGAGATTTGATGAAAGATTTAAGTAATGACGATTATTCTAATGATAATTTTAAATTTGGAACAGCAAAATATATCACTATTAATCAAAGTAAAGTATGGGCACAAAGATTATCATATGTCGGGGAATTAGGTTTTGAACTTTATATAGAAAAAAATAAAGCAAAAGAAATTTACAATCTAATTGTAGAAAAAGGAAAAAAATATCAATTAAGCCATTGTGGTATGCATGCTATGGATATTATGAGAATGGAAAGTGGGTTTATTCACTGGGGACATGATATTTCACCTGAAGAAAATCAATATGAAGCAGGTTTAAAATTTGCAATCAGTTATAAAAAAAATGTAAATTTTATTGGTAAAGAAGCTCTTATGAAAATTAAAGATAAAGAATTAGATAAGCAATTAATGATGTTTACTTTAAAAGATAGCAAACCAGGCGAACCTTTGCTTTTGCATGACGAGCCTATTTATTTAGATGATAAAATAATAGGACGTACGACTTCAGGGAACTATTCTTTCTGTTATGAAAAAAACCTATCTTTTGGATATGTAAATTATGGAAATTCTTATGAAACTCTTAATGATAAAAATGTATTTATAGAAGTCGAAAAGATAAAATATCCAGTCAATATTTTAAAAAAACCTTTAAATCAAAAAAATTACAGAAGTTAGATTTATTTAATGAATGTATCGTTGAATTGTTTTGCCACTCTTACAAAAGTTGTGCATTTACTAAGTTGTTTTAGAGAAGGTGCGCCTACATAAGTACAACTACTTCTTATTCCACCAAGAATATTTAAAATTGTATCTCTAATTTTACCTCTATATTTAACTCTTACCGTTCTTCCTTCGCTACTTCTGTAAGAAGAAAGACCGCCATAATGTTTATTATTTGCCGTATCAGAGCTTGATCCATAAAATTCTATATATCTTAATCCATTTGATTTAACTATTTTACCTTTTCCTTCATCATGACCGGCAAACATTCCACCAAGCATAACAAAGTCAGCTCCGGCTCCAAAACCTTTTGCAACATCACCAGGACAAGTACAACCTCCATCTGCAATTATATGAGCGCCTAAACCATGAGCAGCATCAGCACATTCTATAACGGCACTTAGTTGAGGATAACCAACTCCTGTTTGAATTCTAGTAGTGCAAACACTACCAGGTCCAATGCCAACTTTTACAACATCGGCTCCGCTAAGTATTAATTCTTGTGTCATATCTGCGGTTACAACATTACCAGCTATAATTGTTTTGGTAGGGTATTTATCTCTAACAGATTTTAAAAATTTACTGAAATGTTCTGAATATCCATTTGCAACATCAATGCAAATAAATTTAATGAAGCTATATTCTTTTAATACTTTATCTAAGTTTTGAAAATCTTCTTTCTTAATACCTATACTTAAAGCAATATTAGGATGAATTGATTTAATTTTTTTGAATTGTTTTATTTTTTTTATATCGTGCTGTTTTGTCAAACAAGTGATCATTCCAAATTCAGATAATTTTTCAGCAACACCCAATTCTCCAACGCCATCCATATTGGCAGCCATGATAGGAATGCCTGACCATTCATTATTACTGTATTTAAATCTGTAGGTTCTTTTTAAATTAACGTCTTTACGACTTTGAAGAGTACTTCTTTTTGGTCTGAAAAGTACATCTGAATAATCCAGTTTAAGATCTTCTTCAATTCTCACAAATCCGAACTTATACAGAGCATCTTGCAAAATTCAAATTAAATTTTAATGATATACACTGAAATAATCATACTTTTGCAACCATCAATATACTGCTAAAAAAGGTTTAAAATGTTTAAAGGTTTTAAAAAAAAATTTATCAAAGTTAAAAAGGGAAAAATATTTTGCAAGATTGGAGGCAATGGCCCTCCTTTATTGTTATTGCATGGCTATCCACAAACACATTTTATGTGGCACAAAATAGCAACTAATCTTTCTAAATATTTTACAATAGTAGCCGCTGACCTAAGAGGTTATGGATCAAGCTTTGTTTTAAAAGGCGATAACAAACATCTAAATTACTCAAAAAGAGAAATGGCAAAAGACATGGTTCAACTGATGGATATACTTGGGTTTAAAAAATTTTTAATAGCTGGTCATGACAGAGGTGGAAGGGTAGCACATAGATTAGCTAGGGATTATAGAAAAAAAGTTGTTGCAATGAGTGTTTTAGATATTTGTCCCACTTTAGATATGTATGAGAAAACAGAAAAGAATTTTGCTAAAGCTTATTTTCATTGGTTTTTTTTAATTCAACCCAAATGGCTTCCAGAAAGAATGATTGAAAGTGATCCAAAAAAATGGATGAAAAGTTGTTTAGATAAATGGTCAGGTAAAAATAAGTTTGGCAAAACAGAGGAAATTTACCTTAAAGCTTTTAAACAATTTAAAAGAATTCATGCAACATGTGAAGATTACAGGGCATCAGCTACTATTGATTTAAAACATGACAAGAAAGATCGTAAAAAATTACTAAATATTCCAATACAAATATTGTGGGGAAAAAATGGAGTTGTTGGAAAACAATTTAATTCTTTAAAAATATGGAAAAAATATACCAAAAAAAATGTTTATGGAGTTGGAATAAAATCTGGTCATTTTATACCAGAACAAAACCCAAATGAAACAATTAAACATTTAAAAAAGTTTTTTTTAAAATATGTTTAAAATCATTCCAGGCGAAAAAGATATTGGAGCAAAAATTTTTTGTAATATAAAAAAAATTAGAAAAATATTTGTTTAACCATCAAATCAAGAAAAAATTTCAACTTCTTTGGCCTGGAAAAAGAATCAACTAGCCATTTGGGATAATAGATCCATGTTATATCAAGCTACTCCATTTAAAGGGAATAGGATAATGTATAGAATTACAATAAATTAAAAAATTAATATAATATGATCAAAAAAAGGAGAAAATAATGGAAAAATACAGTGGGCGTTGTAGATGTGAAAAGACAACTTTTAAAATAAGCGGAGAACCAACTTGGAAAGTTAATTGCAATTGCAACTGGTGCCAAACAACAAGTGGAAGCGCGTTTAGATCATTTGTACTATTCAAAGAAGATGATGTTACGTTTCTTGGTGAACGTCCCACTTCTTATGAAGATAAAAAAACTGAACACGGTAGACCTATGATAAACCTATTTTGTTCTACCTGCGGTACACAAATTGGGATTAAAGTTCCTAGTATGGAAGCTCAACACATCTCTATTGGCACAATAGATCAGCGAAAAAATATAAACATCACTTGTAATATTTGGGGACAAGAGGCTCTTCAGTTTATAGGTTATTCAAAAGATGCTGAAGTCTATAAGACAGGTTATTGGAATGGTACAGGTGAAAAAATGTTGATAGAGAAATAAAAAGTATTATAACTCAATACTAATTTAATGGCGGGGTAGCTCAGTTGGTTAGAGCGCGGGACTCATAAGCCCGAGGTCGGCAGTTCGATCCTGCCTCCCGCTACCAAGAACCGCGACTAATTTAAGGTCGCAACATTTTTTCCAAAATCGGCGTCACTGAGGCGTCAAATGAAAGGAAGAAATGGCAAGTTATCGACAAAGAAACGGCAAGTGGGAAGTTAGAATAAGAAGATTAAATAATTCTAATTTATCAAAACATTTTAAAGATAAAACAGATGCAGTGAAGTGGGCGCGGGAATACGAGTCTAAGTTGGAGAAAGGTTTGTACGAAGATTTAAGTCATGCAAACTCGAT
>CAJWPG010000042.1 GCA_913045275.1 uncultured Pelagibacteraceae bacterium | reverse complement strand
CTTGGGCTAATGGAACTGCTGTTAGAGAACTAGATTTTCATGATACATTTTTAGCCGCTGATTATAGTCATCCAGGAGATAATATTCCTCCTCTATTGGCTGTTGCACAACAATTAAACAAAAGTGGTTTAGATTTGTTAAGAGGTATTATTACCGCTTATGAGGTGCAAGTTAATCTAGTAAAAGGAATTTGTCTTCATAAACATAAAGTGGATCACATAGCTCATTTAGGTCCAAGTGTTGCGGCAGGAATTGGTTCTATGCTTAAATTAAATACTGAAACTATTTATCAAGCTATTCAACAAGCTATACATGTAACTGTTTCTACAAGACAATCTAGGAAAGGAGAAATTTCTAGTTGGAAGGCTTATGCTCCTGCACACGCTGGTAAGCTTGCTATTGAAGCAATTGATCGTGCTATGAGAGGTGAAGGAGCACCTAGCCCAATTTATGAAGGAGAAGATAGTGTTATTGCAAGAATTTTAGATGGAAAAAATGCAAAATATATTGTTCCTCTTCCTAAAAAAAAAGAACAAAAAAAAGCAATACTTGAAACTTATACCAAAGAATATTCTGCTGAGTATCAAGCTCAAGCATTAATTGATATTGCTAAAAAACTTAATAAAAAAATTCCTAATTTAAATAATATTAAAAAAATTGATATCTATACCAGTCATCACACTCATTATGTTATTGGAACTGGAGCAAATGATCCTCAAAAAATGGATCCAAAAGCAAGTAGAGAAACTCTAGATCATTCAATTATGTATATTTTTGCTGTAGCCTTAGAAGACTCTGATTGGCATCATGTTAAATCATATACTAAAACTAGAGCTAATAGGAAAAGCACAATTAAAATTTGGCACAGTATTAAAACTCATGAAGATAAAAAATGGACTAGAAAATATCATGACTCAAATCCTAAAAATAAATCTTTTGGAGCTAAAGTTGTAGTAACCATGAAAAGTGGAAAAAAAATATCTGAACAACTTGAAAGAGCTGATGCTCACCCTTATGGTTCAAGACCATTTAAAAGAAATGATTATATAAAAAAATTTAAAACTCTTACTGATAAAATTATTTCTCATAAAGAGAGTTTAAGATTTATTAAAACTGTTCAAAATTTAAAAAAACTTAAAAAAGGTCAATTAACAAAATTAAATATAGAAGTCAGTAAAAAGTATTTAAAGAAAAATAATAAAAAAGGAATTTTTTAAGTGCATTTTGTTAAAAAAAATCCAGAAGAAAAAAGAATTGACTTAGAAAATAAATTAAAATCGAATAAAATTTTAAGAGTTCCTGGTGCTTATAATCCTTTAACAGCAAAAGTTATTGAAGAAATTGGATATGATGCTGTTTATGTTTCTGGTGGTGTTATGTCAAATGATTTAGGGTATCCTGATATTGGATTAACAACACTTAAAGATGTTAGTAATAGATCAAGTCAAATAGCTAGAGTAACAAATCTTCCAACAATTGTAGATATAGATACTGGTTTTAAATCTTGCAAAGAAACCATAGAAACTTTTGAAAATTTTGGAATTTCTGCTGTACATATAGAAGATCAAATCGAACAAAAGAGATGTGGTCATTTAGATAATAAAGAACTCATTTCAAAAGATGCTATGGTTAATAAAATTAAAGAATGTGTAAATTCTAAAAAAAATAAAAATTTTAAAATTATAGCAAGATCTGATGCAAAGAGTGTTGAGGGATTGGATAAAATGATTGAAAGATGCAAAGCATATATAGATGCTGGCGCTGAAATAATTTTTCCTGAAGCGTTAAAAGATGAAACTGAATTTGAAAAAGTTAGAAAATCATTAAATAGTTACTTGTTGGCAAATATGACTGAATTTGGAAAATCAAAATTGCTTAATTACAAAGATCTTGAAAATCTTGGATATAATATTGTTATTTATCCTGTAACTACTCAAAGATTGGCTATGAAAAGTGTTGAAGAAGGTTTACGTGTCATTTTTGACGATGGACATCAAAACAACATTATTGATAAAATGCAAACTAGAAAAAGATTATATGAATTAGTAGAATATGAAAAATATAATTCGTTAGATGAAAAAATTTATAATTTTAATACAGACGGACACGAATAATGGGTGATGGCAAAAAAAAACTTAGTTAAATATGAAAAATATAATTCCTAGATGGTCACGAATAATGAGTAATGATGAAAAAAAAGATGATATAAAAAAAGGTTTAATAGGAATTGTTGTTGATGAAACAACTATTTCTAAAGTAATGCCTGATATCAATTCATTAACTTATAGAGGATATCCGGTACAAGATCTTTGTGAAAATTGTAGATTTGAAGAAGTTGCTTTCCTTGTTTGGCATGGCAATCTTCCTAACACTCTAGAATTAAAAAAATTTGAAACTGAAGAAAGAGAAAACAGAAGAATCTCAATAAATCTTACTAAAATTATTGAACACATGCCAAAACGATCTCATCCAATGGATGTCGCGAGAACTGCTGTTAGCGTAATGGCCTTAGAAGATAAAGAAACTTCTGACAATTCGCCTGAGGCCAACATGAGAAAGGCGCTAAGAATATTCGCAAAAATACCTACTGTATTAGGTGCATTTTATAGAATTCGTAAAGGTAAAAAAATCATTAAACCAAAAAAAAATCTTACCTTTGCTCAAAACTTTTTTTACATGTGTTTTGGTAAAGTTCCGCAAAAAGAAATTGTACAAGCTTTCGATGTATCACTGATTTTATATGCTGAACATGGATTTAATGTATCAACCTTTACTGCAAGAACAATAACAAGCAGTTTGTCTGATATGCATGGTGCTGTAACAGGAGCTATTGCTAGTTTAAAAGGCCCTTTGCATGGCGGGGCTAATGAAAAAGTAATGGAATTAATGAGTAAAATAAAATCACCAGATAAAGCTAAAAAATGGATCAACAATGCTATAAAAAATAAAGAAGTTATTATGGGATTTGGTCATAGGGTCTATAAAAGTGGAGATTCTAGGGTTCCCACAATGAAAAAACATTTTTTAAAAGTTGCCAAAATTAAAAAAGATAAAAAACTTCATAAAATATACAAAATTCTGGAAGAAGTTATGTTGAAAAAGAAAAATATTCATCCAAATATGGATTTTCCGTCGGGTCCAGCTTATCATTTAATGGGTTTTGATATTGATTTTTTTACTCCAATTTTTGTTGTAGCTAGGATTACTGGATGGACTGCCCACATTATAGAGCAACATGCAGCCAATAGATTGATTAGACCACTTGCCAAGTACAAAGGTGAAAAGCACAGAAAAGTCGTGCTTTTAAATCAAAGATAAATCTTAAGAAAAAGCTTCTGTCCAATTGCCTTGGGTTGATGCTTTTGAATATTCTGTTGCTCTTCCTTCAAAGAAATTCATATGCTCAACTGCGTTTAACATTGTATCAAGCCAAGTAAGAGGATTTTTTTCTATTTCATAAATTGGTTCTAAACCTAATTGTGCCAATCTTCTGTTTCCTATAAATCTTATATAGTCTTTAACTTCTTTTGCTGTAAGTCCTTGCATTGGACCCATTTCAAAAGCCAAATCAATAAAAGCATCTTCATGATGAACTATAGTTCTGCAAGCTTCATAAAGTTCTTTTTTAAGCTGTGGTGTCCAAATTTCTGGATTTTCTTTAATAAATTCTTTGAACAATCTTATCATTGAATTGCAATGCAATGTTTCGTCTCTTACTGACCAAGTAACAATCTGACCCATTCCTTTCATTTTATTAAATCTAGGAAAGTTAAGTAGTATTGCAAAGCTTGCAAATAATTGAAGACCTTCTGTAAAAGCACTAAACACTGCTACTGTTTTTGCAATATCTTCTTTTGACTTTACATTAAAACCTTGCATGTAATCATATTTATCTTTCATTTCTTTATACTTCATGAATGCTGAATATTCTGACTCTGGCATTCCAATTGTATCAAGTAAGTGAGAGTAAGCTGCAATATGAACTGTTTCCATTGAAGCAAATGCCGTTAACATCATTAATACTTCTGTTGGCTTAAATACTGTAGTGTAATGTCTTAAATAACAGTTATTAACTTCTACATCAGCTTGAGTAAAAAATCTAAAGATCTGAGTTAATAGATTTTTTTCAGATTGCGATAAGTTTTTTTGCCAATCCCTAACATCATCACCCAAAGGTACTTCTTCAGGCAACCAGTGAATTCTTTGTTGAGTTAACCATGCGTCATAACACCAAGGATAACGGAAAGGTTTGTATACTGGATTTGCAACTAACAATCCCGTTTTATTTGGTGTTATTATTTTTGTTTGTTTTTCTTTTTTGATTTCAGATTTAATTTTTTCTATTACTGACATGACAAACACTCTTCGTAATCAGGTTGTTCGTTTTGTTGTTGTTTAGATTTATAAACATTGGCTGTAACATCAGTTAATTTTGCATCATTAACATTTTCTGCTCTTTGAATAGATTTTGATCTACAGTAGTAAAGGCTTTTAAGACCTTTTTTCCATGCCTGAAAATGAATTTGGTGTAAATCTCTTTTATGAATATCTGCAGGAATAAATATATTAATTGATTGAGCTTGTGAAATATGGGGAGTTCGATCTGCTCCTAAATCAACAATCCATCTTTGGTCCAATTCAAATGCAGTTTTAAACACATCTTTTTCCTCTTTTGATAAATAATCTAAATGTGAAACTGATCCTTGATTTGTTGTAATACTTGACCAGGTATCTTCATCATTTTTTCCATGTTTTTCTAGTATTTTTTCAAGGTATTTATTTCTTACGTTGAAAGATCCTGAGAGTGTTTTGTGTGTATAGCTATTAGCAGCAACCGGTTCTACTCCAGGAGAAGTTCCTCCACAAATAATTGATATCGAAGCAGTTGGTGCTATTGCAGTTTTGTTTGAAAATCTTTCTTTAATTCCATAATCAGCCGCATCAGGACAGGGTCCTCTTTCTTCCGCTAAGTTTTGAGAAACTTTATCAACTTGTTTTTGAATATTTTTAAATATTTTTTTATTCCAAACTTTGCTCATTACTGACTCGAATGGAATCATTTTT
>CAJWPG010000041.1 GCA_913045275.1 uncultured Pelagibacteraceae bacterium | reverse complement strand
TATTGGGCTATTCTGTAATGGGAATGCTATCATTTCCTCTAGAAAGCGAAATTGCGATACAAATTTACCAAATTTTTGGCAAAAACTAATTCAAAAAAAAAACAAAAATTGATAGTACTAAATCTATCTATTAATGAAAAAAATACAAATTTCTCCATCAATACTATCTGCTGATTTTAGTCAGCTGGGAAAAGAAATTAAAAAATTAGAAGAAGGAGGAGCTGATCTAATTCATGTCGATGTAATGGATGGACATTTTGTTCCTAATTTAACAATAGGACCTCCGGTGATTAAAGTTTTGAGGAATTATACAAAATTACCATTTGATGTACATTTAATGATTTCTCCTGTGCATAAATATATTAAGAATTTTGCTGAAGCTGGATCAGATATAATTACAATTCATCCTGAGGCAACAAAAAATTTGGAAGAGTCTATTGTTCTTATTAAAAAACTAAATAAAAAAGTTGGAGTATCATTAAATCCAAATACTGAAATAAATGTTATAGAATCTCAATTAAATAATATAGATTTGGTTTTAATAATGAGTGTTTTTCCTGGATTTGGAGGTCAAAAATTTATACCAGAAACAATTAAAAAAATTAAAGACCTAAAAGAAATTAAAGATAAAAATAACTATAGTTTTGATATTGAAGTTGATGGAGGTATTAACTTTTCAAACTCCAAAGATGTAGTAGATGCTGGTGCAAACATTTTAGTTTCTGGAACAACAATTTTCAAAGAAAATAACGGAGATATAAAAAAAAATATAGAAACATTAAAATCTGTGTAAAATGTTATTGAAAAATTCTATAAGTTTAATCAATGAGTTTTTCTATCTTACTCTTCGTCAAATAAGAAAAATTTATTTAAATTCCAATATTTATAATAAAAAAATTTCTATAATTGAAAATAACACATTACATTACAAACCAAATTTAAGTATTTTAAGTTGCCTTGTAAAATATGAAAAAAAGAAAAATAAAATAGAAGATTATTATGTTAATTCAATTTGGGAAAAAAAAATTAATGACAAAGATTTAAAAAAATTACATAGTTTTTATTGGTTGTTTACAATTGATCTAAAATCATCAAAAAAAATAACACACTCTATAATTCAAAACTGGATTGAAAAAAATAAAAATTATAATTCTGATATTTGGGAAATAGATATTTTATCCAAAAGAATAATTTCTTGGATTTCAAATTCTCAATTAACTTACGAAGAAACTTCCGAAGAATATAAAATTATTTTTAATAAAATAATTATAAAACAGACCAATCATTTAATTAATGAAATTAGCAGATCGGAAATAGTTGATGATAAAATGATAGGATGTACTGCAATTATATTAACTGGCTTATCATATAATCACGAAAGATTTTTATCTTATGGATTAAACCTATTAAAAAAAATAATAAATTCATCTTTTGATAATGAATACTTTCCAAAATCAAGAAATATTCGTCAATTAGTATTTTATTTAAAATATTTTGTTTTAATTAGAGAAATATTAAAAGAATCATTAAATGATATTCCAGATTATTTAAATGAAATAATTCATTATAGTGGTAAAGCATATACCTTTTTTTGTAGCTCAATAAAAGAAAGTTTGTTGTTTAATGGAAATAATGAATCAGATTTATCTGATTTTGATAAATACTTAAATCTTTATAAATACAAATTTAATAACGATAGACATGAATTGGGTGGATATTCAATTCTTAAAAATAAAAATATAATTATTGCCATGGATACTGGATCAACTCCGGATAAAAGTTATTCTGAGAATTATCAAAGCGGACCTTTATCTTTTGAGGCCATATACAAAGGTAATAAAATAATTTGTAATTCGGGTTACTTTCAAAATCATAAGCATCAATTAAATAACATTTCTAAATCATCTGTAGCTCATTCAACTTTAATATTGAATAACAAATCTGCCTCTACTTTTAAAAAAAAAAATGGACAAAATATTTTAGGGAATGAATTAAAGTCTTTTGATAAAAATATAGTATTTGAGAAAAATTTCTGGAGCATAAAAAGCTCACACAACGGATATTTAAAAGAATTTGGCACTATACATGAAAGAACTTTGGAATTTTTCCCTGAATCAGAAAAATTTTTAGGTAAAGACAAATTAATAAAAAAAAAAAAATTTATATCTACAAGTTTTGAAATAAGATTTCATTTAATGCCAAATTCTAAGGTCACGAAAACACAAGATAATCGAGCTGTTTTGATTGAATTAGAAAATTCAGGTTGGAAATTTTTCACAAATCATGGTTTTATAGGTATTGAAACTGGATTATATTTCGGTAAAAAAAATAACTACAGTGAAAACCAAAATATTTTTATATCTGGAAACACTCAAAAAGAAGACCAACTAATTGAGTGGGAAATAAGCAAGATAAAATGAAGAAAATCAAACAAGCACTTATATCTGTATCAGATAAAAATAAATTAAAATTAATTCTAAAAATACTAAAGAAATTTAAAATAAAAATAATTAGCTCTGGTGGTACTTACAAAAAATTAAAAAAATTAGGTTATAAATGTAATGAAGTATCAAAGTTTACTAATTCTTCTGAAATTTTAGATGGAAGAGTTAAAACACTACATCCAAAGATTCATGCCGGTATTTTAAATAAAAGAAATAATAATTCCCACAAAAAACAAATGAGATTAAAAAAATATGAAAATATAGATCTTGTTATAGTTAATTTTTACCCATTTGAAAAAACTCTTGCAAAAACAAAAAATCATAAAAATATAATTGAAAATATTGATATTGGCGGCCCAGCTTTAGTTAGGGCATCTGCAAAAAATTACAATGATGTAACAGTAATTACAAATATTGGACAATATAATGAATTAATTAAAGAACTTCAGAATAATAAAGGTTCAACCAGTATTGAATTTAGACAAAAATTGTCAGAAGAAGCTTTTAGTAAAACAGCATATTATGACTCAATTGTAACTAATTATTTTACAAGTAGAACAAAAAATGTATTTCCAAAAAGAAAAATAATTTATGGAAATCTAATTGAAAAATTAAGATATGGAGAAAATCCTCATCAAGAAGCAGCAATTTATAGCTATAATAAATCTTTAGATATAGTTCAGCTGCATGGGAAAAAACTTAGCTATAACAACTATAATGATTTATACTCAGCCTTAAATATATCCAAAACTCTTCCAAAAAATTTAGGTACTGTCATTGTCAAACATGCAAATCCTTGTGGTATATCTATTCATAAAGATAAGATAGAAAGTTACAAGAAAGCTCTAGCATGTGATCCTGTAAGTGCATTTGGTGGAATAGTATCTTGTAATTTTAAAGTAAGTAAAAAATTAGCATTAGAATTAAATAAAATATTTTTTGAGATTATTATTGGAAGTGGTTTTGATAAAGAAGCAATTACAATTCTAAAGAAAAAAAAGAATATTCGAATTATTGATGCTTCTAATTTAAAAATTAAAAATTTACACAATGTTATTTCAAATTTCAATTCTCTTATGTTTCAAAGTCCTGATAATAAAAATTTTTCAAAAAAAAATCTAAGAATTGTTTCAAAAAAGAAGCCAAGTAAACAAACACTTAATAGTTTGATATTTGCATTTAATATTTGTCGAAATGTTAAATCAAATGCTATAGTTTTAACAAAAAATGATACAACGGTTGGAATAGGATCTGGCCAACCTAGCCGGCTGGATAGTTGTAAAATTGCTATTGAAAAAATGAATAAATTTCAAAATATTAATGAAAATGATGAAGTAGTTGCAGCTTCTGATGCTTTTTTTCCTTTTGTTGATGGAATAGAAACATTGGTTCAATCTGGAATTTCTGCAGTAATCCAGCCGTCTGGATCAATTAGAGATAAAGAAATTATAAAGTTTGCAAATCAAACAAATACTATATTAGTTTTTTCTAACACCAGACATTTTAAACACTAGTTTATTTGATCAATCTTCGCTGCTAAGATAAAATCACTTTCTGCTAAACCTTTTATTGCATGTGTAAAAATTTTTATTTTTGCATATCCCCATCCAAACCAAATATCTGGATGATGTCCTTCTTTATCAGCAATATCTCCAGCCTTATTAACAAAATTTTGACTTTCAATAAAATTCTTAAACTTAAATTCTTTAATTAAATGAAAACCATCTAATTGATCTTCTTTTACATCCCATCCATCAACTTTTTTCAAATATTTATGTATCTCTTCTATTTTAAAAGGCGGAATATTGCCTTTACATGAAATACATTTTTTATCAGCTAAATCGCTCATTATATTTGGAGCGGGCAATGGGACTCGAACCCACGACCTTCTCGTTGGCAACGAGACGCTCTACCACTGAGCTATGCCCGCTTGTTAAATTAATGTTGAAATTATTAGCTTTCTTTAAATTAAGCAAGAGTTTAAATATAAAAAAAACAAAAAAATTATAATTATATAAATTATTAAATTTAATGATTAAAAAAAACGAACTAACTTCTAATATAATTATAATTTTATTATTATTTTTTTCTTATTATTCAACATTAATAGTTGGTTTATCCTGGGATGAAATATTTTAGAAGTCTCCAGACAAAAACTAATTTTTTCTGTATTAAGAAAACTAGATTAATATAAAAGCAATAATATATTTAAAACTCAACGTTATTTGCAGATAAAATATCTGTCATAGATGTAAGATATTTTTTATAACTTTTCCATTTTTCTGAACTTTTCTTATAAATTTTACTTCTTACCTGCATAAAAGATGCCGTTTCAACTGGTCTTTTATTTTTATGAAAATCATAAAGTTGTTTTTCCCAGTTAAGATTTATTTTAGAAAATAATTTTTTAACTTCTTCCTCAAAGTTTTCTACTAAATTTTCATAATTAACATTAATTATTTTTTCTGAATATCTTTCGTTCCAAAATTTCATTAAATCTCTATATAATAAATAATATTCTGCGGTATATTCTTGATTTAATGTAAATGCCATACCTATGCTATTAAAATTTGATTTATAATTAGACCAACAAATTGCCATAGGGTTTCTTTGTAAATGAATTATTTTAGATTCAGGAAGCGCATTTAGTATAAACCCAATTCTTTTAAAGTTTCCTGGTAATTTGTCTGTAATA
>CAJWPG010000040.1 GCA_913045275.1 uncultured Pelagibacteraceae bacterium | reverse complement strand
AAGATCAAAGAGGAGTATTAAAAAAATTATTTTCACTTCTAGAAAAAGAAGGTGTGGCTAATGACATCAATGGCTACCCTAAAGCACCTCCTAGCATAAGAATATGGGGCGGATCTACCGTGCAGAACAGTGACATGAAAGCATTATTGCCATGGATAGATTGGGCTTATAACTCTATAAAAAATAATGCCTAAAGTTTTAATTTCAGATTCTATGAGTAGTGTTGCTCAAAAAATTTTTGAAAAAAATAATATTTCAGTTGATGTAAAAACTGCTCTTCCAGAAGAAGAAATTATTAAAATTATTCCTGAATATGACGGAATGGTCGTTAGATCGGCCACAAAAGTAACTAAAAGTATAATTGAAGCTGCCAAAAATTTAAAGGTAATAGGAAGAGCTGGAGCTGGAGTAGATAATATAGATATATCAAGTGCAAAAGAAAAAAATATGATTGTTATGAATACACCTGGAGGAAACGCTAACGCTACTGCCGAACATACATTTGCATTAATAATGTCTGTGTTAAGAAGAACTCCATTTGCAAATGAAACTACTCATAAAGGACAATGGGAGAAAAAAAATATTAAAGGAACTGAGCTTTCAAAAAAAACTTTAGGTATTGTAGGTTTTGGAAATGTTGGTGTTAGACTAAGTAATCTTGTTAAAGGTTTTGATGTGAAAATATTAGTGAATTCAAAATCACTTGAATCAAGAAAAAAAGATTATCCTCATGTAGAAAATGTAAGTTTTGATGATTTAATAAGCAAATCAGATATCATAAGTTTTCATTGTAAAGCAGCAGCTGATGGAAAACCTTTAATAACAAAAGAACATTATTCTAAAATGAAACCAACTGCTTACATTATTAACGCAGCCCGTGGCAATATAGTTGATGAAAAAGATTTAAACGATGCTTTAAACGAAAATTTAATTGCAGGTGCTGCTGTAGATGTTTTTTCAAAAGAACCTGCAAAAGAAAATATTTTATTTAATAATCCAAAAGCTATATTGACACCTCATATAGCTGCATCAACTACTGAAGCTTCAATAGTGGTTGCGGAAATGGTTGCAAATCAAATATCAGATTTTTTATTAAATGGTGTTAAAAAAAATACGGTATAATTAATTTTTTACCCAATTCATATAACCTATGATCTGATCAGTAGAGTTTGTTACTGGTTTTTTTTTGAATTTTTCAAGTTGTTCTTCATCAATTATATTTAAATCAGAAATCAAACCTGCTATTGCAATTTCAGCAGCTCTAGCTGCTCCATCAGTAATTTTTACAGCTAAAGCAGCTTTTAGTTCTGGTATTAGTGCTAAAAAAACTCCTTCTGCACCATTTTTAAAAAATATTTTTCCTTTTGAAAGTTTAGTTAAATTACAGTTTACACTATTTGTACCACCTGTAATCTCAGGAAATTTTGTACAAGATTTAAATATTCTTTGAGCAATAGCAGAATGTTCTTTTAGTCTTTTATAATCTACTAATTGAGAAGCAGCTAATGCAAATTTATTTAAGGGAATTAAAGGGTTTGGCAAAGTGCATCCATCAACACCTATATTTTTTATTTTATAATTTGATAATTTTTCGATTAATTTAATTAAGTCTTTTTGAATAAGATGATCATTTTTTTGATAATTCTCTATAGATAAACCTTTGTGTTTGCTTACTGCCAAATGACCACAATGTTTACCTGAACAATTATGGAATATTTTTCTTTTTTTTCCATCATTTGAATGAGCGTTAAATTTATCGTTTAAATTCCAAGGCCAATCTGCGCCGCAAGAAAGTTTATTCTCATCTATATTTAAAAATTTTAACCAGTCAGTTATAATTTTTTGATGAAAATTTTCTGCATGATGGGAAGCTGTTGTTATTGCTATTAATTCATCGGTTAATTTTAAATCTTCTGCAATTCCATTCTTGTATAGGTTAAAAGTTTGAATAGGTTTAAGGGCAGATCTTGGATAAATAGGTATATTAGAATCTCCCCACTCTTTTAATATTTCTCCAGATGAATTAATTAACACTGCGGTACCAAAATGTACACTTTCAAGATCTTTGCCTCTTGTAACCTCAACCATTTTAATTGGTTTCATTTAAATAATTTTTTTAAACCTTCTTCTGACGCTTCACAAATTCCCTTTTCGGTAATCAACCCTGTTACATATTTTGCTGGGGTTACATCAAAAGCTAAATTCATTGCTTTACTTTTGTTAGGATAAATTAATATTTTTTTAACATTGCCTTCTTCATCTTTGCCTTCAATGTGAGATAATTCTTCTGAATTTCTTTTCTCTATTGGAATATTTTTATAATCTTTAATATTCCAATCTATTGTTGAGCTTGGAAGGGCTACATAGAAAGGAACATTATTGTCATGAGCTGCTAAAGCTTTGAGATAAGTACCGATTTTATTACAAACATCTCCCGTTGATAAAGTTCTATCCGTTCCAACAATACACATATCAACATCGCCTCTTTGCATCAAAATACCACCCGTATTATCTGCAATAATTGTATTGGGAATCTTTTCTTCATTTAATTCATACGATGTTAAATTGGCACCTTGGTTTCTTGGTCTAGTTTCATCTACCCAAACATGTACTGGAATTCCTTTTTTATGAGCATGATAAATTGGTGATGTTGCTGTGCCCCAATTAATTGTTGCAAGCCAACCGGCATTACAATGAGTTAATATGTTTACTGTGTCTTTTTTTTTATTATAAATTTCTTCAATAATTTTTAGACCATTAAGTCCGATATTATTACAAAATTTAACATCTTCATCGCAAATTTCTTTTGCTTCTTTTAATGCAATATTAAAAAGATCTTTATTATCGACCAAAGATAATTTGTTATTCATTCTATGAACTGCCCATTGCAGGTTAATAGCTGTAGGCCTAGATTTAATTAATTCTTCTGAACTTTTTTTTATAAAATCAAGATTATTATTTTCTAAAATTGCTAAAACTATACCATAAGCTGCTGTTCCACCTATAAGAGGAGCGCCTCTAACTTCCATAGTTTTAATTGCATTAATCGAATCTTTTACAGTTTTAAGATCTTTAATTACAAATTGATGCGGAAGTTTTGTTTGGTTTATAATTTTTACAACTTTATTTTCTTCATCAAACCAAATTGTACGAAATTCTTTACCTTCTATTTTCATTAATTTAGAACTCTACCAGCAACAGTTTTTAACTTTTCTATAGTTTTTTTTGATCTTTTTTCTGGAGCGGTAATTATTGCTACATCTAAACAATTATTTGTAGGATCATTGGGGTCAATATGATTTTCAAAATTATCTATTAAATTTTTAATCATGTTTTTTGCTTTTGCAGCATTATCTAAAAGAACTTTAATAACTTGTTGGACATCTACATTTTCATGATCGGGATGCCAACAATCATAATCTGTTACCATAGATACAGAAGCATATCTAATTTCAGCTTCTCTAGCTAATTTAGCTTCTGGCATATTGGTCATACCAATAACATCTGCTTTCCATGATCTATATAAATTGGATTCTGCTAATGTAGAAAATTGAGGACCTTCCATAACAACGTAAGTACCTCCTCTTTGGTATGGTATATTTTCTTTTTTTACAGATTCTTCACAAGCATTCATTAGCCCTTTAGATGTAGGATGAGCCATTGAAACATGAGCCACTATATCTTCATCAAAAAAAGTTTTGCTCCTTGCAAAGGTTCTATCAATAAATTGGTCAACAAGAACAAATTTTCCTGGAGGCAAATCTTCTTTTAAAGATCCTACCGCCGAAACAGACACAATGTCAGTTACTCCAAGTTGTTTTAAAGCATCGATATTAGCCCTAAAATTAATTTTAGTTGGGGATATAAAGTGTCCTCTTCCATGTCTTGGTAAAAAATAAACTTCTTTACCATTATATGTAGTTTTTAATATTTGATCCGAAGGGTTTCCCCAAGGACTATTGATGTCTAATAATTCTCTATCTTTAAATTCTTCCACATCATATAGGCCGCTTCCACCTATGATAGCTAATTTATTATTTGCCATAAGTGAAAAATAATTTATTTATTAATATAATTCAAAAGAATTATGGACTTAAAAGAACACATCAGATCAATACAAGATTATCCTAAAAAAGGAGTGCTTTTTAGAGATATAACAACATTAATTAAAAACGAAAAAGCTTTCTCAGAATGTATTGACCAAATAGTTGAAAGATCAAAAAAATTTCAATACAACAAACTTGCCGCAATAGAATCTAGGGGTTTCGTTTTTGCTTCTGCAGTTTCATATATCTTAAAAAAACCTTTTATACTTTTAAGAAAAAAAAACAAATTACCTGCTGAAGTACATTCAGTTGACTTTGAGTTAGAATATGGAACAGCTACCATGGAAGTTCATAAAGATGCTATTAATCAAGATGACTCAGTTTTATTGATAGATGACCTAGTTGCTACAGGCGGAACTGCTGAAGCTGCGGCAAAATTAATAGAAATGTCTAAAGGCAAAGTTGCAGGATATGTTTTTGTAATAAATCTTTTCGATTTAGGTGGATGCGATAAACTTCTTAAAAAAGGTTATAAAGTTGAAAATCTAATTGATTTTCCTGGACACTAAAAACTAATCAAATTTAAAATCTTTGATATTTGTTGTTTCATATTTTTCAAAAGGCATATGTATCCAAGGGGAATCTTCTAGATAATCAACAGTATAGTCTGGTTTAAATTTTGAAGTTGATTTTTGCCATATTACCGCTGTTTTAATTTTCTCTTCTAAATAAAAACCATAAAACAATTCCAACCATTTAATACTTTTGATTAATGTTTTTCCAGAGTCTGCTAAGTCATCAACTAGTAAAACATGAGAACCTAAATTTGGTGTAGTTTTTGCTAAATCTCTAGAAAATGTAAATTGACCTTGTTGATTTTTTACATCGTCATCAGTGCCATGATATGACTCTACAGAAAGAATGGCCAAAGGAACATTGAACAGTCGGCTAAATACATCTCCAACTCTTAAACCTCCTTTTGCTATACATATAACTTGATTAAACTTCCAATTATCTTCGTGCACTTTTTTTGCAAGTTGTTCAATTTTATTATGATAATCTTCCCAAGTAATATAAATATCTTTCATAATTTTTTGGTAGCGGGAAGTGGAATTGAACCACTGACCTCGGGCTTATGAGTCCCGCGCCGTGACCCGTGGAGTAAGTCCA
>CAJWPG010000039.1 GCA_913045275.1 uncultured Pelagibacteraceae bacterium | reverse complement strand
AATGCATTTCCTGTTTCGACATTTGGCACCAAAAGAACATCGGCATCACCTGCTACTTCATTTTTTATTCCCTTAATACCGGCTGATTTTTTAGATATACTATTATCAAAAGCCAAAGGTCCAAATATATCAGCATTAAAAGATTCTTTTTTTGCAAGTTCTGTAATTTCTTTAGCATCAATTGAACTTTGCATACTATCTAAGACTTCTTCAGTTGCAGATAATACTGAAATTTTTGGTCTTGGTATATTTATTCGATGACAAAAATCTATAGCATTTCTTAATATATGCATTTTTGTTTTTACATTTGGATTAACATTTAGCGCTCCATCTGTAATTATTAATGGTTTATCATCTTTTTCTAAAGTCATGTGCCAAATGTGACTGAGTCTGGTTTTTCCAATTAAGCCATACTTTCTTTTAAAAACTTCTTTAACCAAAACATCCGTATGGATATGCCCTTTAACAATTATCCTAATCTTACCATCGGCAGCTAATTTTGAAGCAACTTTAGCCGTATCATTTTCTGTTGTTTCATTAATAATTTCAAAATTTGATAAATCAAATTTAAGATCTTCAGCACATTTTTTTATTTCATTTTCATCACCTATAAATACTGGTGATATCAAATTCTCTTTAACAGCATCCATAACAGATAACATTGGAAGTGTTTTTCCAGCGTTTACAATTGCTGCTTTAACACCTTTTTTTTGATGCGCTATATCAAGCAGACTTATTGGACAAACTGTTGATTTATCTGAAAGCATTGAATTTTTTATTATTAGATCTAATATTTATAATAATTATTAATTGCAACTTATTTTTAATGATAATTTTAAAAAATAGGTTAATTTTAGATTAATATAGTCGGATATATAAATGGAAATTGTAACAAAGATAGCCCCAATAGCTTTAGCATTGATTATGCTTGGACTTGGTCTTGGTTTGACAACACAAGATTTTACAAGAGTAATAAAAAATCCTAAAGATTTTATAATAGGACTAATTTGCCAATTAATTATTTTACCAATAATTGCCTATATATTAATTTTAGTTTTTAAAACTCCAATAGAATTAGCTCTTGGAGTTATGATAATTGCAGCTGCCCCTGGAGGCGTAACATCGAATGTAATGACTAAGTTTGCAAAGGGAGATGTTGCTTTATCAGTATCATTAACTGCAGTTATAAGTTTAATAAGTATAATTTCAGTTCCTTTTATTATTTTTAAATCAGCTAATCTTTTAGGAGTTTCAAATATTTCTCAAGAAATAACATTAACAGGAGTAGCTTTAAAAATGGCAGGAGTTGTTACTGTTCCAGTTTTAATTGGAATGATTATTAGAAGGTTTTCTGAAAAATTTGTATCTGCAAATATTAACATTATCGAAAAAATAACTGGAATATTGTTTTTAATAGTATTTGCAGCAATATGGATAGAAGAAAGAGAAAACATTTTATCTTATTTAGCTCAAGCTGGAATAATAGTTTTAACTCTCAACATAGTTATGATGTTAATTGCATACTTTGTTGCCAAAAGTTTTGCTACTGGCATTAAGCAAACAAAATGTATTGCTTTAGAATGTGGTTTGCAAAATGGTACTTTGGCAGTTTTTGTTGCAACGCAAATATTTAGTGATGTTATTTATATTATTCCAACAGCAGCTTATGCTCTTATTATGTACATAACAGGCTTTATGTTTATGTATATTTTAAAAAATTCTAATTAGCATTTTCTCACATTGTAATTTTTCTTAATATTAGGCTCAATATGAACACTTTGTTTAATAAAAAACCTATTTTGATGATCATTAGAATTGAGAAAAACAATAAATTCTGTCTTAAATGTTATTTATACAAATTATATATGAGTACAGAAAAATTAATTAACGAAAATTCAAAAATTTTAACAAATACAAAATTCGACCCTAGTGGATCAGAGAAGAAATTTTCTGATCCTCAAATCTCTAACTTAGATCTTAGCAAGGTAAAAAATAATATTTTTAAAAAGAAAAAAATAAAAACTTGCATAAACACCTTACAAGAAACACTTAGAAAAAAAGAAGTTAAAAAACAATTCGAAAACAGAATTCTATATGGCCTGTTTATTTCAGTGGTAGCAGTTCTGTTTTACGTATCTACCTAGTAAAATTAATAATAATAAATTACAATTTAGATACTAATATATCTATATCTCTGCTTATATTTTCAGGTATTTGTATTTCTTTATTAGAATTTTTTTTGTAGCGATTAAACTTATTTTGACCTGGGTATAATATTTCTTTTACACCTTTGATTTTTGGTAATTTTTTTATTCTTTTAATATTTTCTTTTATTCTTTGATTGTAGTTACCAACAAATATGTTGGGTTTGATTACTATAAAAAGATGACCAATATTTTGAGGACCAGTAAAGTCATCAAAAGGATCTTTAACTTTTCCTCCATGATTTCCTCCTGTTAACACACCACTCAAAATATCTACCATCCAAGCAAATCCCGATCCTCTAAAACCTGCAATTGGTAACTGAACTCCTTTTAAAGCTTTTTTTGCATCAGTTGTTGGATTTCCAAATTTATCAAGAGCCACACCTTCAGGAATTTTTTTTCCAGTTTTTGCGGCAACTCTAATCTTTCCTCTATTTATCATTGAAACAGAACTATCTAATATGAAGGGTATTTTGGATGAAGTTGGCGTTCCAAAACAAATTGGATTTGTGCCAAATAAAGTTTTTAATGCGCCGTGAGGAGCAATAGCAGGTGGAGCATTAGTAAAAACTAATGCCATAAGATTTTTTTTTACTGCTTGTTCTGCATAATAACCTGACAAACCATAGTGACCACTATTTTTAATTCCTACTAAACCAAAACCAGTTTTCTTTGCATTTTTTATTGCATTTTTTATTCCAATATCTGCGGCTACAAAACCAATGCTATTATTTGCATCTATGTGAGTAATTGATTGTGAAATTTTTTTAATTTTTATTTTGGGTTTTGGATTAATTACTTTTTTGTTAATTCTATCGCAGTACATTTTTAATCTAGACAAACCATGAGAAGGCGCACCAACCAGTTCTGCATTTATTATTGCTTCAGAACAAATTATAGCATGTTTTTTTTTTAACTTATGTTTTAAAAAAATATCAGTAATTAATTTTTTTAATTTATTTTTTTTCATTTTTAATTATTTTATATTTTTTTAAAAAAGGATTTAATATCTTTAATTAATAGCCCAGGTTCTTCTAAGGCTGCGAAATGACCTCCTCTAGGCATTTTTGTCCATCTCGCAACATTAAATATTCTATTAACATAAGATTTAGGCGGCCATTTAGACATTTCTTTTGGGAATTCGGCAATGGCGGTAGGAACTTTTATTTTTTTAAAGTTTTTTGGAAAACATCTTCCTCCTTCTTCTCTTCTACCAAAATAAATCCATGAAGATGTATTAAAACTGTTAGATAAAATATAAATCATAATATTGGTTAATAATAAATCTTTTGAGTATACACTTTCTATATTATTTTTTTTTAGATCAGACCAAGAGAAGAATTTTTCTAATATCCAAGCAGCAGTACCAACTGGACTATCAATCATAGCATAACTTAATGACTGAGGTTTGGTGGCTTGTTGTGTTCTGTAGCCATCTTGCATAATTTGGTCTTTTGCAAATTTGATAGCCCATTTTTTTTCTTTATTAGTTCTAGGGCCTCTAGGGTGACGCATAGTTAAGCAGTTAATATGAATAGCCTTACAGTTTTTACCATGATCATAAGCTAACCAATTTGATATAGTAGCTCCCCAATCACCACCTTGGGCAAAATAATTCTTATATTTAAGGTTATTTGTCATAAATTTATTTATTATTTTTGCCATTTTTCTTGGGCCAATTGGGCTTTTAGTAGAGGATGAAAACCCAAATCCTGGCAGAGAAGGCACAATAACATCGAAACCGTCTTCCTTTTTTCCACCAAATTTTTCTGGGTGCGCAAGTCTTGGGATCAATTTAAAAAACTCAACAACACTTCCGGGCCAACCATGCAATAACAACAAAGGTTTTGATTTTGGATTACTACTTTTTTCTTTAATGAAATGAATTTTTACACCATTTACATTAGTAACATAGTTAGAAAAACTGTTAATTTTATCTTCTTGTTTTTTCCAATTAAATTTAGTGCACCAATATTTTGAAATTTTTTTTAAGTAATTATAATTTGTGCCATGGGTCCAACCATGAATATTTTCAATGTTGTTCCAAGGGTATTTTTTTACTTTTTTGTAGATTTCATTAAGTGTTTTTTGTGAAACACTTAATTTAAATGGTCTAATCATTTAGCTATGACTAACCCAAATAGTCTTAGTTTGTAAATACTGATTTAGTGCTTCTGTACCTTGATCTCTGCTTAATGAACCAGATTGTTTATATCCTCCAAATGGGGTTTTAATATCACCTTCCGAAAAAGTATTAACTGATACAGTTCCACAAGGTAAACTTTTTGCAAGATGGAAAGCTTTGTTAATGTCTTGTGTAAACACACTTGCGTGCAGACCATATTTTGAATTTTTTGCAATCTTTAAAGCTTCATCTTCATTTTTAACTGTTATTATTCCAAGAACAGGTCCAAATATTTCTTCCTGAGCGATTGTCATATTTTCTTTAACATCATCAAATAATGTGGGTTTTGCAAAAAAACCTTTTTGATTTGGATCTGATACACCTCCATGTAAAACTTTTGCTCCTTCATCAATACCTTTTTGAATATAACTATCAACTTTTTGTAAATGTACCTTTGAAATCATAGAACCCATATTGTTTTCTAAATTTAATGGATCTCCAACTTTCAAACTTTCTACTCTTTTTGAAACTTTGTCTAAAAAT
The DNA here is from genome assembly GCA_913045275.1 of uncultured Pelagibacteraceae bacterium. Classification (GTDB taxonomy): domain Bacteria; phylum Pseudomonadota; class Alphaproteobacteria; order Pelagibacterales; family Pelagibacteraceae; genus Pelagibacter. The sequence goes on along the minus strand of CAJWPG010000039.1, from coordinate 885 downwards.
TCATCTTTAATTTTAGAGTGAATTATTTGTCTCATATTTGCAGAACAATTTTGTCCACCATTCCAAAAGGCCGAATTGATTGAATTATCTATAAGATCGTCAGTTATTTTAGCGTCATCTAAAACTATAAATGGACTTTTTCCTCCCATTTCAAGTCCTACTGTTTTTAAATTACTTTCACCTGAGTATTTCATGAAATATCCACCAACTTCTGTTGAACCAGTAAAAGAAACTGCATCAACATCATTATGTCTTCCAAGAGCTTCGCCTACATCTCCGTAACCTGGCAAAACATTAAGTACTCCATCGGGTATTCCAGCTTCAGAAGCTGTTTTCGCAACCTTAATTGCTGTTAAAGGTGTGTCTTCGGCGGGTTTAATTATTACAGAACAACCTGTGGCAAGAGCTGGAGCCATTTTCCAAACGGCCATCATTAAAGGAAAGTTCCAAGGAACAATTCCAGCAACGACACCAATAGGTTCTTTGACTATCAAACTAGTAATCGAGGGGTCAGTTGGACCGACTTTTCCAAAAACTTTATCGATTAGTTCACCATACCATTGAAAATGCATTGGAGCATCATTAGCAACTTCATTTATACAATCGGTAATTAATTTTCCAGTATCAACACTTTCTAAAACAGAGTTTTCTTCACCTTGTTCACTTAATAATTTTGCAAATTTAATTAAAACTTCTTTTCTATGTTCTGGAGTGGATCTAGACCAAATACCGCTTTCAAATGCGTTTCTTGAAACTTTAACTGCTAAATCAACATCTTTATTATTGCATTTGGCCACAGAACAAAGAGTTTCATTTGTAGCAGGATTGATGGTTTCAAACTTTTCTCCATTTATTGCATCAACATATTTTCCATTTATATAAGCT
>CAJWPG010000038.1 GCA_913045275.1 uncultured Pelagibacteraceae bacterium | reverse complement strand
TAGTACCAATTACAGCTCTAATCATTTTTTGGAAAACATAATTTTCTTCATTAGTGCATCTTGCTGAAGAAATGCCTGCTACTGAATCGGGTCCATTTTCTTTTGTAATTTTGTTTAATTCTTTTTTTATAAATTCATAAGCTTCATCCCAAGAAACTTCTTCAAATTTTCCGTTTCTCTTAATTAATGGGCTTTTTAGTCTATCTGGATGATCGTAGAAGCCAAAAGCATATCTTCCTTTAATACAAGTATGACCCGCATTAACTTCAGTTTCTTTTGGAGTATCAATAGCAACAACTTTGTTATCTTTGATTGATGTTTCCAAGTTGCATCCAACACCACAGTAAGAACAAGTTGTTCTTACTTTTTTATCTATCTTTGCTGATTTTGATTGAAATACGTCTGAAATTGCATCTGTTGGACAAGTATGAGCACAAGCACCACAGGATACGCAAGAAGAATTTCCGAACAACATATCGTTATCAGCTGTAATTCTTGAATCAAAACTTCTTCCACTCATTGTTAGCACAAACGATCCTTGAATTTCATCACACGCTCTGACACACCTTCCACAGTTAATACAGTTATCTAAATTCATTCTCATATAATCATGAGAAGTATCTTTTGGTACTCCTTTATGTTGCTTTGGGTTATTGTATCTATGTTTTATAATTCCAAGATCATTAGCAACATTTTGCAATTCACAATTTTGGTCTACCTCACATGTGCTACAGTTCATTGGATGATCTGTTAAAACTAATTCAACAATATTTTTTCTTAAATTTTTTAATTCTTCGTTGTTTGTAAAGATATGCTGGTTTTCACCAACAGGAGTATGACATGATGCTACAACTTTAGTTGGCCCATCTTTTTCCAGGGCAACTTCAACTGAACAAACTCGGCACGCACCGTATGGTGTTAAATTTGGATCATCACATAAAGTTGGAACTTTTTTTTCACCTAGGTAACTTTTTACAAATTTTAATATAGAGGTATGATTTGAACCAATTTCATACGGTTTACCATCTATGTAAGCAATTTTTCTTTTTTCTGCACTCATAAACTATCTTTTATTGTATCATTTTTTATTTCATCACTAAAATACTTTAAAATGTTCATTATAGGCGTAGGTATCGCGCCACATAATGCACAAAGACATCCTTTTTGCATAGTGATCAGTAGTTCATTAAGTAATTTTAATGGAATTTTAGCAACTTTATTTTTTGCCTGATCAAACATTTCTTTTCCCCTGTAAGAGCCCAGTCTTCCAGGAAAACATTTTCCGCAAGATTCTTCAGCAGAAAATTCAAATAGATGATGAATGTATTCAAGCATGTTAAAATCTTTGGGAATACTAACTACACTTGCGTGTCCCAGCATAAACCCGGCTAAAGTAAATTCTTGAAAGTCTAAATTTAATTTTTCTGCTTCTTCTAAGGGCACTACTCCTCCAAGAGGACCGCCTATTTGTAGAGCTTTAACTGGTTTTTTAAATCCTCCGCCTATTTCATTAATAATTTTTTTAACAGGTGTTCCCATATCAATTTCATAAACTCCTGGTTTGTTAAAAAAACTATCCAAACAAACCAGCTTTGTTCCTGCAGATTTCTTATTTCCTATTTCTGAAAACTTTTTTGATCCATTAAGCAATATTCCAGTAGCAGCAGCAAGAGATTCAACATTATTTACGACTGTTGGTTTTTTATATAAACCTTCAGTTACTGGAAAAGGTGGTCTTACATCAACTTCAGCTCTTCTTCCTTCAATTGATGCAATTAAGGCTGTTTCTTCTCCACATATATAAGCACCTTGCCCAATACAAATATTTAAATCAAATGTGAATTTTGTACCTAAAATGTTTTCACCTAATAATCCTTCATTTTTTAATGCGTTTATTGATCCATTTATAGATTCAATAGATTTAGGATATTCACCTCTAATGTATAAAACACCTTCATTGCTTCCAATAATATAACCACAAATGATCATTCCAAATAATACTTTTAATGGTTGTTTTTCTAATAGATAACGATCAGAAAAAGCGCCAGAGTCACCTTCGTCAGCATTACAAACAACATATTTTTTTTCTGAAGTAGTTTTGCTACAAAAATCCCATTTCATTCCAGTTGGAAAACCCGCGCCTCCTCTGCCAGTTAAATTAGAATCTAATAAGGATTTAATAATTTCTTTTTTGTCAGTTTTTAAAAATTTATAAAGATGTTCTTTAAATTGTTCAAGATTTGACAATTTGTCATCCATCAAAAAAGTTGTAGTGGCAAAACTTTTTGAAAAATATTCTTGTTGTTTTATTTCTTCTCCTTTAATTATTTGATCTATTTTATCTATGTCATTTCCAGCATAATTTTCACCATTATAATGAAATGCATGATTTTCATAACAATGACCCAAACAAAACATTTCCCCAACTTTATCTTTACCTAATTTTTCTTGTAATTTTTCTTTTAGGGTTTCTTGTGTTCCAGCACACATACAAGCACTTCCATTACAGACAAAAGCTTTTTTTTCTTTATGGGATGGTCTTAAAAATTCGTAAAAACTTTCCGCTCCATGAACTGTAGATATACCCATTCTATATTCATCAGCCAATTCTTTCATACTCTGATTATTTATTGATCTTAATGATCTTTCAGATAATTTCTTAAATAGGTTATTTTTTAATCCAATTCTTCCAGATAAATTACTAATATTCTTTGACACAGTCTTCCTTTACTATTAGTTTTTTAATATAACTCTATTTATATTGCTATAAATATTAAAACTTTCCTTTTTAACAAAACCTAATAATGTCATGTCAAAACGTTTAGCCAAATCTATAGCGAGACTCGTAGGTACACCTATACCTGCCATAAATCCAATATTTGCCATTAATCCTTTTTGGATCAACTCAAAATTCAATCTTCCTGAGCATACAATAAATTGCTTTTTTGGATTAATAATATTTTCTTTAAGCGTATAACCAATAAGTTTGTCCAAAGCATTGTGTCTTCCAACATCTTCTTTTATGGCAACTATTTCTCCACTTTCATCTATTAAAGAACTTGCGTGAATTCCCCCAGTTTTTGCAAATTCTGATTGTTCATTTATAAAAAGTTCTGGAGATTTTCTGATTATATTTTCCTTAATTAAAGGAAACGATAAATCTAATTTTTCTTTTAATAATACTTCTATCGAATCAAGAGAAGTTTTTCCACAAACTCCACAAGATGAATTAGTTATAAAATTTCTTCTAATTTTTTTTATATCTAAATTGTCTGTGTTGTTTATTGTAGCTTCTATTATATTCTTTAAATTATAATCTCCAACTTCATTACCTATTTGTTTTATCGAATCTATTTGGTCTAAATTCTCAATTATTCTTTCATTAAAGAGAAAACCTCTAATAAGATCCTCATCGTTCCCGGGAGTTCTCATTGTTATTGATATGTTTTGAGTCTCCCAATTATCATTTTTTTTGTATTTCAATCTCATTTCTAATGGTTCTTCTATAGAAACAGAATCTTTGATTTCTTGAACTTTTGAATTTTCTAATTTTGAAACGGTATACTTAATATTCATTTACATAGGATATTTCTTTTTCAGAATTAGTCGATTTAAAATTATACCAAAGGTTAAAATGATAATTGTACCAGAAATTATTGGGTTGATTAAATAATCTAAGGAAACACTACCTATTATTACAATTATAGGATTCCCCCCAGCCGGCGGATGAGTTACATCTAACATAATCATCAAACTGACAGCTACACCTACAGCCAAAGGAATTGTTATATAAATTGGCAAAGGAACAAAAAATAAAAATATCATTCCACAGATTGTTGATAAAAGGTGTCCAAAAAATATATTTTTAGGTTGCGCAAATGGACTTTCGGGATATCCATATAATAATGCCATTGACGATCCAAATGATGCTATTAAGAAAATACCGTACTGAGTTTTATAGGTTAACAATGTCAAGGCAGCTATTGTTATTGTTGAAAATAAACCTGCTATTAATCCTCTAATTATATTTTCTTTTTGCATTTTAGGATTTTAGTGCTTTTGTTAGAGTTTTGAGTGGTAGCAAAATACACTCTTTTCTTGAAAGATTTTTTTTATTAAATAGCGACGCAAATTTCATCAATTCTTTTGGAAATTTACTATTATTGTTTTCAAAAAATACATCAAGTAAACTTATAAGTTCTCTAACGGTTTTGATTGATTTATTTATGCAATATTTAGAAAGAATGCTAACAGAAGCTTGGCAGTAGATGCATGATTTACACTGATAGGCAAAATCAACAATTTTATTGTTTGAGATTTTTAGGCTAATTTGCATCTCATCTCCACAAAGTGGATTTTTCTGTTTTGAGATATGCGTACAATTTTCAAGAACTTTGTGATTTTCGGTGTCTGATGCTATTTTTAATATTTCTAAATCCATTTATACATCTTTAATTAAACATTAGATGACTTATATTTAATTTAATGAGTGAAAACAATATTTTAGGAACAGTGTTAGCTGGCGGAAAATCTAAAAGATTCGGTAGCGATAAATCATCTGCAAAATTAGGAGATAAGTCATTAATTGAACATACAATTTCAAAAATTGAAAATAATTTTAAAGAAATATTAATTATTACGAATAATGAAAATATTATTTTTAATAATAATAATATATTTTTAATAAATGATATAATTAAGGGCTACCTCGGGCCTTTGGTTGGAGTATTGACAGCAATGGATTGGGTTGAAAAAAATAAAAAAAATTATAATTGGATTGCCACGTTTCCATGCGACACACCATTTTTTGATCAAAGTGCAATAGAAACAATTATTAACTATCCTAAAAAATCATCAAAAAAACTATTTTTTTTAAAGAGTGGAAACAAGAGACATAATATTTTTGGTTTATGGTCTATGGAACTTAAAGATATTTTATCAAAAGATATTAACCACGGATACAGAAAAGTAGAAGATTGGGCAAATAAAGTGGGCTCTGAAATCATAGAGATAAATTCTAACAATGATTATAATTTCTTAAATATAAATACAAAAGAAGATTTGGAAAAAGCAAAAATAAAAAATAAATGAATTCATATCAATCAGCAATAAAAAAATTAATAAAAAATAATTTTAAAATTAAAAATGAAATAGTTCAAATAAAGAAATCTTTAAATAGAATTACTGCCTTTGATATTATTTCACCAGTTAATTATCCCGCATCTGACAATACAGCATTTGATGGTTACGCTATCAATTCAAAAGAAACAAATCTTCTGAGTAGTAAAAAAAGTAAAAAATTTAAAATTATAAAGACCCTTGCTGCTGGAGATAATCCAAATATTAAAAAAATACCAAAATTCTCTACTATAGAAGTAATGACTGGAGCTATTATTCAGAAACCTTTTGATACAATTATTCCAATAGAGCAAATTCATTTTTTTCCAAATAAATCAAGTCCAAAATATATTATTTTAAAAAAAAAAATTAATATAAATGAATACATTAGACCAGCTGGTTCAGATTTTAAAAAGGGAAATAAAGTAATTAAGAAGGGGCAATTAATAAATCCTTCACATATTTTAGCTTTAAAAACTTTGGGCATAGAAAAAATATTAGTTAAAAAAAAACCAAATATAATTTTCTATCCAACTGGAAACGAATTATCAGAAAGTAAAAAAATACCAAATTGGAAAATAAGAAATTCCAATAGTATTTATCTGTATTCTTTTATAAAAAATCTACCCATAAACTTCAAAGAAAAAAAAATTTTAAGAGATAAGGATATTAATTCTTTTAAAAATGAAATTAAAAAAAATATTAAATTAAATTCAGATTTAGTTATTACATCTGGAGCCGTGTCAGCTGGTAAATTTGATTTTATTCCAAATGTAATTAAACAATTTAAATTAAAAAGTTTTTTTA
>CAJWPG010000037.1 GCA_913045275.1 uncultured Pelagibacteraceae bacterium | reverse complement strand
CCTATCAAAGAAGCTCTAACATTTGACGATGTAACATTAGCACCTAATTACTCTGAAATATTACCTTCAGAAACAAATACATCAACCAAACTATCAAAAAACTTATCATTAAAAATACCCTTAGTATCATCGGCCATGGACACTGTTACCGAAGGAAAAATGGCTATAGCCATTGGAGAAAAAGGAGGAATAGGTGTAATTCATAGAAATTTGAGTATCAAAAAACAAATTTACGAAATACAAAAGGTAAAATATAAAAATTTTTTAGTTGGTGCTGCAGTTGGAGCAAGCTCAGACGAACATAAAAGAGCTGAAAGAATACTAAAAGAAAATTTAGATTTAATAGTCGTTGACACTGCTCATGGACATACAAAAAAAGTTTCTGACATAATTAAAAAAATAATAAAAATTAAACCAAAAAAAACAACACTATGTGCAGGCAATATAGCAACCACAGAAGCAGCTAAATTCTTAATTAAACTTGGTGTAGATATTATTAAAGTAGGTATTGGCCCAGGATCAATTTGTACTACAAGATTAGTTGCTGGCATCGGTGTTCCTCAATTAAGTGCAATAATGAATGTTAGAAAAGGCATAGGAAAAGGTAAAGCATCAATTATTGCTGATGGAGGAATAAAGTTTTCAGGCGATATATCTAAAGCTTTAGCTGCTGGTGCTGATGCAGTAATGATAGGATCATTATTTGCAGGAACAGATCAAGCTCCAGGAAAAATTATAAAAAGAAATGGAAAATTTTTTAAAAGTTTTAGAGGAATGGGATCAATTGGAGCAATGAATAAGGGTTCTGCAGACAGGTACTTTCAAACTAAACAAAAAAATACATCTAAATATGTTCCCGAGGGAGTTGAAGGATTTGTAAAATACAAAGGAAAAGTAGATAAAATAATTTATCAATTGGTTGGTGGATTAAAATCGTCTATGGGATACCTTGGATCAAAAAATATAATTGATTTAAGAAAAAAACCTAAGTTTTATAAAATTACAAAAGCTGGTTTTTTTGAAAGTATGGTACATAATATAGATGAAATAAAAAAATAATTATGAAACAAATTATTACAATTGTCATATTTCTTGGACTATGTTTTTCATCCTTTGCTGAAAAAAATAATTTTTTTGAAGAAGCAAAAATGTTATTTGAAGAAGAAAAATATGAAGAGTCAAAATTTTTGTTTCAAAGAAATATTGTTTATAACCCAAAAGATGCAGAATCTTATCTTTATTTAGCTAAAATATTTAATTTAGAAGAAAATAAAAGAGAGGAAAAAAAATATATTAATACCACACTACTTCTTGAACCAAAAAATGAAGAAGCAATGTATTTGCTAATCGATATTGAGTTAAAGAGATCAAATTTTTCAAAGGTTGAAGAATTAAAGAAAGATTTTAAGAAAATTTGTTCAACAATGTGCGAGAAATTAACTTCTATAAACAGTCGGCTTAAAGAATTTGAAAAAAAAGATGCGTCTTGAAGACAATCTTGAAAAAATATTGATTGTTGATTTTGGATCACAGTTTACACAACTTATCGCAAGAAAAATAAGGGAGTTGGGAATTTATTGTGAAATTATTAGTCATAATAAAATTAATAAAAAACAGAAATTAGATAAAAATACCAAAGGATTAATTTTATCCGGAGGCCCTCTAAATGTTTATCAAAGCAAGAAAGTAAAATTTAATAAAAATCTGCTTTTTTCAAAAGTACCTGTTCTTGGAATATGTTTTGGCCACCAAATTATATCTAAAGAAATGGGCGGCAAAGTTAAACAATCCAAATCAAGAGAATTTGGTTTAGCAAAAGTTGTAAAAATTAATAATAGCATTCTAACTAAAAATTTTTTTTCTAAGAAAGAAAATAATGTATGGATGAGTCATGCGGACGAAGTAATAAAATTACCCAAAAACTTTAAAGTAATAGCAAAAAGTAATAATTCCAAACTATGTATAGTCGAAAATCAAAAAGAAAAATTATACGGAATACAATTTCACCCTGAAGTAACTCATACAAAAAGAGGCAAAACAATTCTTAGAAATTTTGTAATTGATATATGTAAAATAACCAGAAATTGGTCACCTAGAGATCAAAAAACAAAATTAATCAATGAAGTCAGAAATAAAGTTGGTAACTCAAAAGTAATTTGCGCTTTATCAGGAGGAGTAGACAGTAGCGTTGTTGCAAAACTATTATCAAATGCAATAGGAAAAAATTTAACCTGTATTTTTGTTAATACTGGCATGTTAAGAAAAAAAGAAGAAACACAAGTAGTAAATACATTTAAGAAAAGATTTAAAATTAATTTAATATATATAAATGCCGAAAAACAATTTTTATCAAAATTAAAAAATATTTCTGATCCAGAAAAAAAAAGAAAAATTATAGGAAATTTATTTATTAAAATTTTTGAAAAATATGCAAAAAAAATAAGAAATGTTAAATTTCTTGCCCAAGGAACTTTGTACCCTGATCTTATAGAAAGTAAATCTGTCACCGGAAGTCAAACTTCAAAAATTAAATCACACCATAATGTTGGTGGCCTTCCAAAAAAAATGAATTTGAAACTAATAGAGCCATTAAAATATCTATTTAAAGATGAAGTAAGAAAACTTGGATTGGAATTAAATTTGAATAAAGAAATTATATCGAGACATCCTTTTCCGGGCCCAGGTTTAGCCATTAGAATGCCAGGCATAATTACAAAAGAGAAAATTAAAATTCTAAAAGAAGCTGACTATTATTTTATTAAATCTTTAAAAGATAACAAATTGTATGATAGAATTTGGCAAGCTTATGCTGCTTTATTACCAGTTAAAACAGTTGGAGTTATGGGAGATAATAGAACTTATGAATACTTATGTTTGTTAAGAGCAATAACTTCTGAAGATGGTATGACTGCAGATTTTTTTGAATTTAAAAAGTCGTTTATGCAGTTTGTATCTAATCAAATTGTAAATAATATAAGAGGTATTAATAGAGTTGTTTATGACATTACATCTAAACCTCCAAGCACTATTGAATTAGAATAATAAGTGATATTAAATAATTAATGATTTCAAAAATTACTAAAATTCAATCTAAAAAAAACAGATCTAAAATTGTTTGTCTTACAGCCTATTCTAAAAATATTGCACAGGCTATCGATAAATATACAGATATAATTTTAATAGGAGATTCGCTTGGATCTACATTATATAATTTTAAATCTACAAGAAGTGTAACTTTAGAAATGATGATAAAGCATTCTTTAAGTGCACGCCAAGGCATTTCAAATAGTTTAATGGTAGTTGATATGCCATATAATACTTACAACAACCCATCTCAAGCATTGAAAAACTGTAAAAAAGTTATGAAATTGACAAAGTGTGATGCTGTTAAAATTGAAGGAGGATTAAAATTAATTAAAATTATTAAATATTTAATAAAAAATAAAATTCCTGTTATGGGACATCTTGGAATATTACCTCAATCTACAAGGGGGAAATTTAAATCTAAAGGCAAGTCTATTAAAGAAAGAAAAGAAATAATTAGAGATTCTAAACTTTTAGAGGAAGCAGGAGCATTCTCGATAGTGTTGGAATGTGTTGAAAGAACATTAGCTAAGCAAATTACTAATTTAATAAAGATTCCTACAATTGGGATAGGATCTTCAAATAATTGCGATGGTCAAATATTGGTTATAGATGATGTTTTAGGTTTAACAGATTCAAAAATAAAATTTGTAAAAAAATTTGTTGATGCAAAAAAATTAATAGCTGAGGGAGCTAAAAAATTTAAGGCACAGGTAAAATCTAAAAAATATCCAACAAAAAAATACTCATACTAAAAATATTTAATATATTTCTCATTAATATTTAAAATTTCTAAATCTACCAATCCGCCTATTATTAATTGTATAGCCACTATTAGAATAAACGCTAATCCCACATAAGCAATCCAAAGATTTTTTTGAATATAATTCGCTAAATAAGTAGCAAGTGCTCCAGTCAAGACTACAGACAAAACAAGACCAAATATCATAAAACCAAAATAATCTTTTGCTGCTCCGACTACTCCAATTACATTATCAAAACTAATAGTTATATCTGCAAATAGAACTTTATATATGCTTTGAATATAAGAAGGCTCTTTTGATTTTTTCTTTGGTGATTTGATTTTTTTTGTTTCAAACAAATCTTTTCTTAAATCATTAACTATCCAAACTAATAAAAGACCACCAAGAATTTTGATAAAATAAAATTTAAACAGATAAGTAGCAAAAAGTGCAAAGATTATTTTAAAGATTAAAGCACCAGCAACACCCCAAAAAATTATTTGTTTTCTATTTTTAGGAACAAAATTTGCAGCTATTAATCCAATAATTATCGCATTATCCGCAGCTAAAATTATATCTATAAATATAATTTGTGATAGAATTATAGTTTCTTGAAACACTTTATTATTTATAACATATTTTAATTATTAATAAATGCCTGACCAAGAACCAATAATGCGCTCAATATACAAATTATTGAAATTAAAGTTTTGAATTTAATATCAACAAAATCTTTAACAAATTTTTGTCTTCCCAACATTATTCCAATAGCAACACTCGGCGAAAGCAATAAACATTTTATTGCTATAATCATATTTAATAATCCAATATTCCACAATACTATTACCGAAAACAATGCTCCAAAACCAAAAAACATGTTTAGAGTTGGAACAACTCTTGAACTATTGCTATTTTGATAAACAATTCCCATTGGCGGACCTCCAACACCGGTTAGCGTTCCTAGAAAACCAGAAAATAATCCAGCAATTGAAACATTCTTTATACTAGCTTGTATATTCCATTTAAAAAAAGAAAGAGGAACAATAAATAAAAGCATAAATCCAAATACAAACATAAAATATTTTGTGCCTACGGTTATCATTATTATAGGTGCAGCAATAAGAGTGCCCACGACTCTCCCTGTTAGGCTGTAAATTAGATCTTTTTTAATTATTTGTTTAAAACTTAGAAAAGCGTTGCTAAAAGCAACAAATGTTCCCATCAAAACAATTGAGGTGGGTATTAAAGAAGCATCAAATAATAAAATAACACAACCAGGAATTCCAAATCCTATTCCTATAGCACTTTGAGTAATTGCGCCTATAAAAACTGATAAAAGCAAAATACCATAGACTTCACTTGATGCAAAATATTGTAAGATAAAATCCACTAAATTTTATTTTCTTGAATCATCATGATCGGGATTAAATCTTGTTGGCAATAAACCAGATTGGAACCATTCAATGAATGTATAAATATTAAATACTGGAACTTCAAATTTTTTACGAACATCTGCAGCAAAAGGACTCATGTTTGTGCACTCCATTACGATAGCTCCTATATTAGAGTGTTCTTTAATTAATTCATCAACTGCATCTAAATGATCTTGTCTTGCAAGATCAATATCCATTTCTCTTTCATCATTTAAAATTACTCTAGAAAATTCTTTTCCATTTTCTGTTCCAACAATTGGTGTATCCAAAGGAACATTAGCTGCTTTAAGATGCTCTTCTTTTAACGAAGGTTTATGTATTGTTAATATCCCTACTTTTTTGTTTTTAGGCAGTAGATTTTGAACCATTTGAACTTGCATTAAGGAAGAAGTTGCAACAGGAACATTTACTGCTTCAGCCATTTTCTTTTGAAATACTGATAAAAAACCACAGTTTGTAGTAATTCCATCTGCACCCATTTTTACTAAATTTTTTGCAGCATCTATAAATCCATCTAAAATTTCTTCTCCTCTATCAAAAACTGCAGCTTTAGGTGTTGCTCCTGGAACAACTCGGTAGTGCACTGGTACGCTCCACGTTCTAGCATTTGCAATATCACCCGGTATTCTTGGGAATTGAGTATCTAACATACAAACACCAACAGTTCCTCCATAAACAGTTTTTCCACC
>CAJWPG010000036.1 GCA_913045275.1 uncultured Pelagibacteraceae bacterium | reverse complement strand
TTGGTCTATTGATTGCTAGAAATTTATCAAAAACTCATCAAGGATCAAAATTTGTTGTTGATGTAAAATCAACTGGACTTTATGCAAAAGATGAGGTTCTTCTTAAAAACAACTGTGAAACAATATATTGGATGACAGGACATTCTCACATTAAAAGAAAAGTAAATACAGCTAAAGCTTTAGCGGGATTTGAAAAAAGTGGTCATTTCTTTTTTAATCAACCTTTAGGTTATGGTTATGATGATGGAATTAATTCAGCAATACAAGTATGCCATTTATTAAATAATCAAAGCAAAAATATGAACGAAATTATAAGTGAATTACCTAACACTTATCAAACGCCAACAATGGCACCTTTTTGCAAAGATGATGAGAAATATCAAGTTGTTGCTGATTTAGTTGAGCAGGTTAAAGAAATTAAAAATAATAAAACTAAAATTGATGATCAAGAAATAACTGAAGTTTTAACAGTTAATGGAGTAAGATTTTCTTTTAAAGATGGTTCTTGGGGTTTAATTAGAGCTTCATCGAATAAACCTTCATTAGTTATAGTTACAGAAAGTCCGACATCTGACGAAAGAAAGAAGAAAATCTTTGATTTTGTTGACAATTTACTTAAAAAAACTGGAAAAATTGGTGAATACGATCAAAAGATTTAATTAAAAATTCAATTATTACGAGTTTATTTTTTTATCGAGAATCATTTAAAGTATTAACTGAGGTGGTGGAGGGAGACTGAAACCACCTCGGCTCGATCAAACATTTAAATATCTAAACAAAAATAAAGTTCCAACAACGTATAAAAAAATTCCAAAAAATCTTTGTAATTTTGATTTATCCATCTTGTTTGAGGTATTAGCTCCTACTCTTGCCATAAACATTGTTATTGGAATAAATATTAAAAAAGCAGGTATATTTATAAAGCCAATACTTAATGGTAAATTTGAATCTAAATAAGTGCCGGTTAAAAAGAAGCCTAGTGCACCAAATAAAGCAATAACAAAGCCTATTGCAGCCGCACTTCCAATTGCTTTGTTTATTGAATAACCAAAATATCTTAAAATTGGAACATTCATTACAGCTCCACCAATACCCATTGGAGCAGAAATAAATCCAGAAATAAAACCTAATACAATTTTTGGAATTAAACTAAAATTTGGCTTAATTTCAGCCGTCTTTTCTTTGAAGTTCAAAAGATATGATCCTAAAAAATAAACTACTATTGTAAAAAACAATAAAAGAGATTCGGTTTTTAAGTTTGCGGCTAAAATAGTGCCTAACAAAACACCTGAAATTACAAAAATTCCATAACTTTTAATTACACTCGTATCAACTGAATTATGTTTTCTATGGGTTAATACAGAAACAATCGAAGTAGGAATAATTATTGCAAAAGAAGTACCTACCGACAAATGCATTAAATATGTTTTATCAATATCTAAGGATTCAAATATAAAAAATAAAAAAGGAACAGTGATTAAACCTCCGCCTATACCAAATAATCCTGCCATAAAACCTGCTATCACAGCAGTGGGTACCATTAATATAATTATAAAGAAATACTGATTTGAAAGAATTTCGTTAATCAATTTGTCCCGTGGGTTGGGTTACATGATTTAATTTAACTTTATCCAAAATGTGGTCTACCTTTTGAATATCCGCATCCCTTACGCACATGTTCTCACTTAAATATCTTTTCCAAAAATTAGATCCTGTTTGTCCATGAAATAAACCTAAAGTATGTCTCATAACTTGATTAATTCTTGTTCCTTTTTTAATTTCATTTTTCAAATACATTACAAGTTTTTCAACAACTTCTTGTCTTGAAGGAACATTTTCATTATCAAAAATTTCCTTTTCAATATCTGTCAATAAATAAGGTGAATGGTATATTGATCTACCAATCATAACACCATCAACTTTTTTAATATGATTTTTAATTTGTTCCGATGATGTTATTCCACCATTAATTATAATATTTAATTCTTTAAAATCTTCTTTCAATTTGTAAACCATTTCATATTTTAATGGAGGAATATTTAAATTTTGTTTTGGTGTAAATTTTCCTAATATTGCTTTTCTAGCATGTATGATAAAAGTTTTAACACCAGTAGATTTAAGTAAATCTATAAAATTATATAAATGTTCGTAGTCTTCAACTTGATCGTAGCCTATTCTTGTTTTTACAGTTACCGGCAGTTTTGTTTTTGATCTCATTTCACTTAAGCAATCTGCAACGAGTTTTGGTTCCTTAATTAAACATGCTCCAAATTTATTCTTTTGAACTTTTTTACTAGGACATCCTAGATTTAAATTAATTTCATCGTACCCAAATTCTTCTCCAATTTTTGCTGCATTAGATAATAATTTAGGAGAAGATCCTCCTAATTGAAGAGCGACTGGTTTTTCTTCTAAATTAAATGAAAGTAATTTTTGTCTATCTCCCTTATCTATTGCTTCAGATACAATCATTTCTGTATACAAAAGAACATTTTTACTTATTAAACGTAAAAAATATCTTTCATGCTTATCAGTACAGTCCATCATGGGAGCAACTGAAACTTTTCTGTTAATGTTCATCAATGACAATCTTTCATCGTGCTGGAATCATATTGTATCAACTCTAATAAGCCAACATAATTTTAATTAAACATTCCAATAAAATAGCAATGAAACTTGTTCACTATCGAACGCTTGGCAACAGGACGCTCCTTATATTTTATTAATCCACACTTTTTTTCTTTCTTCACTTAAAAATGAAGATTTAAAAGAGTTGATTAATAAAGTTTTTATATCTTCAGAAGAAAGATTTAATGCTGCTTGAGTTTCAATTAAATTTTGATTTAGATAACCACCAAAATAAGCTGGATCATCTGAATTAACCATCACCATTAATTTTTTATCCAGCATTTTCTTTAAATTATGATCATTCAATTTATCAAAAACTCCTAATTTAATATTTGAAAGTGGGCAAACTGTTAAAGGAATTTGACTTTTCGATAGTTTTTCTACTAATTTTTCATCTTTAAGACACTGAACACCATGATCAATTCTTTTTACATTAAGAAGATTTAACGCTTCCCATATATATTCGGGTGGCCCTTCTTCTCCTGCATGAGCAACAGTTATAAAATTATTTTCAGCTGCTTTTTTAAATAATTTTTCAAATTTTTTTGGAGGATTGCCTATCTCTAAAGAGTCTAATCCAACTCCAAAAATTTTATCTTTATGAGCAAGAGCTTGATCTAAAATATTAAAACACTCCTGTTCATTTAAATGTCTTAAAAAACACATGATAATTTTAAAACTTAAACCAAATTCTTTTTCTGCTTTTGTAAGAGCTTTATAAATTCCATTTATAACAATATCAAAATCAATTCCTCTATTTGTATGAGTTTGAGGATCAAAAAAAATTTCTGTATGAACTATATTATCTTCTTTACATTTTAATGCATAAGCCCACGTAAGATCGAAGAAATCTTCTTCTTTTAGTAACACTTTGGCACCTTCATAATATATTTTCAGAAAAGATTCTAAATTACTAAAATTATATGCGTTTTTTGCTTCACCAATATTTTTAAATGGAATTTGAACATTATTTCTTTTAGCTAATGAAAACATTTGTTCAGGTTCAAGAGTTCCTTCTATATGCAAATGTAATTCAGCCTTTGGTGATTGTTTTATAAATTCAACTATACTAATATTATTCATCTGTCTTTGATCTTAACACAAAAAATTTGAGCGCGCTATGAGCTCAGTTAGATCAAAGTTTTGATCACACTAAAAGTTTTTCGTTTTTTTATTTTTTTGATACTCAATTTCTCCAAGATAACAAGGACTTGAATAAAGAGGTTTAATTATTTTCTTATTGCGCGCTCCTGCTTTTCTATCTATGCGCCTAGGAGATTTATTTGCGTACATCAATTTTCTTTTAAAAGTCATTTTTTCTTCTTTTTTAACTTTCATTAATTATCATGCGAAATGGTATCATGGTTGAACGATTAAATTTGTGCTGCTTATAAAATTTTTGTGCTCGTATATTCTTTTTGTCTGTAAGCAAAGTTATTCGTTTGCATCCATTCTTGTTTGCATATTTTACAGCATGATCTAATAGCATTGAACCAATACCTAATTCTCGTTCATCAGGAGATACAACCATGTCTTCAAGTAAAGCAACCCGTTCGCCCAGTGCTGTTGATACCGTATATAAAAGTATAACCATTCCAATTATTTTTTTGTTCTTCTTGGCAACAAAAATATTACCAATATTATGATTGCTGAGTATCATTTCTATAGCGCGTCTTTGTATTTTATGATTGGGTTTAAATTCAATTTCTTGAGAAAACAAATAATCAAGGAGACTACATAACTTAGTGATATTTGATTTTGTAGCCATTTCTATTTTAATAACCATAAATTATTAATTTATCACTTCTAGTTTCGAGAAGCTCTGTTATGAAGTTATTTTTTTATATTAAATGAATCTTCAAAAAAATCTTGCCAAAATTTCTGAACTTGTTCATAATATCTTTCGGCTTGTTCAGGTTGTTCTTTCTTTAACTTTTCCAATTGATCTTTCCATTCTTTATAAGTAGGAATCTTTAATTCAAGATTAAACATATTTTTCTCCTTTCACAATCCTTGAGTTTAACATAATAATTTCACTCAGAATTTATTTACTTTATCATAATTGACTTGGAACAACTATTTAAATGTTAAATAACATTAATATTAATTCAATATAAAAAGTTTAAGTTTAAACATCGACCTTAAAAAGTATTCGAATTTGGTCATTGTTTGTAATTTTTTTGATAAAAAAAAACCTGCTTGAAAAACAAGCTATAATATAAAATGTAACTGAAAGCATTGGCTTCTCATTCAATTTTACGGTATAATAATCTTCTATAAAGATTCCGCAAATTTTTCAGCTACATGCTGATCATCAGAAATAAATTTTAGTTAAAAAAAGTGTTTAAATTATGAAATTTAGTTTGTTATATTTACTGTGTTATTTGGGATTCCATCAACATAAAGTTGTTGATGTGAAGTTTGGTTTTAGTAGTTCCGGAAAAATAATTACAGTTAAATGTAAAAATTGTGGAATCACTGAAATTAAAAAAGGTGATTATAAAAATTATTGAATGACTAAAGATGTAACAAAAAATATTGATATAAGAAGATATATTACTTGGAAAAAAATAGTTAAAGGTAAACCAATACACATAAGACTATATGAATTAGTTTATTATGAATTATTAATTATTTGGCTTGAAATGGACAAACCCGCTATTCATTCAGCTATTTATGAGATGATCAGTCGAAAAGAATTTGATGAAGATTTTATTAAAGGAAAAAAAATACAACAATATATTGATCAAATTATTGCTAACCCTTGTGATGATGGTTCTGGATATTATATTTCAAGTTCAAATGAAATATTAACGAAAAAAAATATTGAAAGTCTCTATAATACAAAACGAATAATGATAGATGAATTCAAGACAGCTGATATGGCTGATCGATATAATTCATTATTTGTTTTTTGTAAAATATATGAAGCTTGGTCACTATTAAAAAAGGCTAAACAGACTCGTGATATAACTAAAAAAGAAAGATTCGATGTAACTCCGGACTTACCTTTAAAAATTAGTGAAACGCAATAAGGTATAATTTTACAATGACCATTACACCTGCCAACAGAACATCTCTTCTAAATTTAATATTTTTGAGATATTAATATTTATGGAAAAAATTCAATCTCAAGCAAAGTTGGTGATAGTTGGTGGGGGTATTTTAGGCATAAGCTTACTGTACCACTTAACCAAGGAGGGTTGGAAAGATGTAGTTTTGATTGAAAAAGGAGAGCTTACTTCTGGTTCTACTTGGCACGCAGCAGGTCAATGTCCGCACATGGTAGGTAGTTATAATTTAGCAAAAGTTCATTTACATTCTACAAAACTTTATAAACAATTAGAAAAAGAAACAGGTCAAGCTACAGGTTTTCATGAATGCGGAAGTTTAAGATTGGCATATAAAAAAGAAGATATTGATTGGTTTCATTACGTTAAAGGAATAATGGATAATGTTGGATCACCGGCAGAAATACTTTCTACAAATGAGATAAAAAAAGTTCACCCCTTTATTAGATTGGATGGAATAATTGGAGCATTTT
>CAJWPG010000035.1 GCA_913045275.1 uncultured Pelagibacteraceae bacterium | reverse complement strand
ATTTATCATTTGATGTAGTTGTAATAGGCGGAGGCCATGCTGGCTGTGAAGCTGCAGCGGCCGCTGCGAGATTAGGTGTTAACACAGCATTATTCACACATAAGTTTGAGACAATTGGAGAAATGTCTTGCAACCCTGCTATAGGTGGTTTGGGCAAAGGCCATCTTGTTAGAGAGATAGATGCATTAGATGGTATAATGGGAGATGTTGCAGATAAATCGGGCATACAATTTCGACTATTAAATAAAAGTAGAGGGCCTGCGGTACGAGGACCACGTACACAAAGTGATAGATCGTTATATAAGAAATATATACAAAAAAAAATTGTAAACTATTGTAATTTAAGCATTTATTCAGATCCAGTAATTAAGTTCAATTTTAAAAATAATTCTATAAACGGGTTTACAACTAAATCAGGTAAAGAAATCAAATCATCAAAGATAATTCTAACAACCGGAACTTTTTTGAATGGTTTGATACATATAGGTGAAGAGAAGACTCCTGCCGGGAGATATAATGAAAAACCATCAACGGGTTTGAGTGAACAACTAAAAAAATACAATTTTAAAATTGGTAGGCTTAAGACAGGAACGCCCCCAAGATTAGATTCTCGAACAATAAATTTTGAAATTCTCGAAGAACAACATGCAGATGACGATCCATATTTTTTTTCTTTCCTAACTAAAAAAAATATAAATAAACAAATTTCTTGTAGGATGACTTATACGAACGAAGCTGTTCATAAAATAATTTCTAAAAATATAAAACGAAGTGCTATATACTCAGGAAGCATCAAGGGAGCTGGTCCAAGATATTGTCCATCCATAGAAGATAAGATTGTGAAGTTTGCTGATAAAAAAAAACATCAAATTTTTTTAGAACCCGAAGGTTTAAATGATTATACAATATATCCAAATGGTATCTCAACCTCACTCCCAGCGGATATACAACAAGAAATATGTAATAATATCAATGGTTTAGAGAGTGTTAAAATATTAAGGCCTGGATATGCAATAGAATATGATTTTGTTGACCCTAGGGAGCTATTTTTAACCTTGGAGACAAAAAAAATCAAAAATCTCTACCTTGCAGGTCAAATTAATGGAACTACAGGATATGAAGAAGCGGCTGCCCAAGGTCTTATAGCAGGTATAAATGCTGCAATCTCAGTTAAGAGACAAGAACCATTTATCTTGGATAGATCAGAGGCATATATAGGAGTGATGATCGACGATCTCGTAACCAAGGGAGTTGCAGAACCTTATAGAATGTTTACATCAAGAGCTGAATATAGGCTATCTTTGAGATCTGATAATGCAGATATTAGACTTACTCAAAAAGGCATTGATATAGGATTAGTATCAAAAGAAAGAAAATACATATTCAAGGATAAGTTCAAGCATCTTAAAAAAACCCAAATAATAATGGAAAAATTAATGATATCTCCATCAAAAGTTTCTAATTATGGAATAAAAATAGCTAAAGATGGAGTAAAAAGAAATGCCATTCAAATATTGAGCCAAAAATCTGTAAATATGGATAAAATTAGGGAAATATGGCCTGTATTAAAACATGTTTCACGTGAAATAGACGAACAAATAGAGATAAATTCCCATTATAAAGGATATCTTAAAAAGCAAAATGCTGATATAATAGCCTTTAAAAGAGATGAAAATCTAATAATTCCTAAAAATTTGAACTATGATCAATTTTCTGGACTTTCCAATGAAGTAAAATCAAAATTTAAGCAAATTAAACCAAAAACAATGGGGCAAGCACTAAGAATTGATGGAATTACGCCTGCTGCAGTATATATTTTGTTGTCTCATCTTAAAAGAAAGTCTATTAAGCATATAGCTTGATTGATTCAAATTTTATAAAAAATACAAAACTTGATGCTTTAAATGTTTCACGTGAAACATTAAGAGAGCTTGAGGATTATAGTTCATCAATAATTTCTAGAAATAAAGAAATAAATTTAATAAGTAAATCCACAGAAAAGTCAATAAATACAAGACATATAGAAGATAGTGCGCAAACCGTTGACTTTATTGATAAAAAAAATATAAAAATATGTACTGATCTGGGTTCTGGCGCTGGGCTTCCTGGTATAGTTTTAGCAATTTTGATGAAACACAAAAAACCTCAATTTAAGGTGATTTTTTACGAAAAAAGTTTTCATAAGAGTAATTTCTTAAAAGAGATGTCAAAAAAATTTAAATTGAACACAGAAATTCATCAAAAAAATATTTTTGAAGAAAAAAATTTGAACACCGACGTTATAATATCCAGAGGATTCAAACCTTTGCCAGTACTTTTAGAAATTGCTTCAACAAATTTTAAAAATTTTAAATATATAATTTTGTTTTTAGGTAAAAGTGGAAAAGAAATTTTGAAAGATACATTGAGGAATTGGAAATTTGATTATGAAGAGAAGAAAAGTTTAACTAATGAAGATTCATTAGTGATAAAAATTTCAAACTTACAAAAAAAAAATGGATAAAATTATTGCAGTGATTAACCAAAAGGGAGGAGTAGGGAAGACCACCACTGTGATCAATTTAGCAGCAGGATTGTCCGCAAAAGGAAAAAAAATTTTAGTTATTGATCTTGATCCACAAGGTAATGCCACAACAGGTTTTGGATTATCGAATACGGAGAACTCGGAACAAACAATTTACAATGTGCTCAATGGAAAAAAAAAAATTTCGGAAGTAATTCAAAGTACAAACTTTGAAAATTTAAATTTGATAACTTCAAATGTTGATTTATCTGGTCTCGAGGTTGAGACGGCCGGAGATAGTCGTAGAGCCTTCAAACTGAAAGATGAATTAGCCCCTATTTTAAATGATTCTGGAACCTCATATGATTATATACTGATTGACTGCCCTCCATCACTAAGTCTACTCACAATTATGGCATTGGTAGCATCTGATGCTCTTGTGGTACCTTTGCAAACTGAATTTTTTGCTCTGGAGGGTTTGACGCAACTTATGAAAACTATCCAGAGGATAAAAAATAATCTCAACCCTGAATTATCTATCAGAGGTATACTTCTCACTATGTATGATAGAAGAAACAAACTCTCTAGCGAAGTAGAAAATGAAGCTAGAAATTATTTTAAGGAAAAAGTTTATCAAACGGTAGTGCCCCGTAATGTAAGATTGTCCGAAGCACCATCTCACGGTGTACCAGTTCTAATTTATGATAAGTCATGCTCTGGAAGCAAGTCATATTTTAGATTTACAGATGAGTTTTTAAACCAAGACAAACCAGTGGAGAGTGCAGCATGATCAATCCTTTTAAACCAAAAAAAGGCCTAGGCAGAGGCCTATCATCTTTAATAGGTGACAGCGAAGTTAAAGATAGCAATAGTACAATTTCTATTAGCTCCATTGTAAGAAGCAAATATCAACCAAGAAAAAAATTTGAAAAAGAAAGTTTAGAAGAATTAACAGGTTCTATTAAGGAAAGAGGAATTATACAGCCAATAATAGTAAGAAAATTTGATGATCAAGATGATAAGTTTGAAATAGTTGCTGGAGAAAGAAGATGGCAAGCTGCACAAAATGCAGGTCTACACGAAGTTCCCGCAGTAATTATTAAAGCAGATAATCTAAAATCACTTGAATTTGCTATTGTTGAAAATGTTCAAAGAAAAGATTTAAATCCAATAGAAGAAGCGGAAGGTTATAAAAGATTAATTGATGATTTTCAATATGATCAAGAAAAAGTAGCAAAATTTATAGGCAAAAGTCGGTCTCACATAACCAACTGTTTAAGATTATTGATGCTACCTCAAAAAATAATTCAACACATAATTGATGAAAAAATATCACAAGGGCATGCAAAGATTTTAGTGGGCCTAGATAATGCTCAATTATTAGCTGAAAAGATAATTTCTAAAAAATTATCTGTAAGACAAACCGAAGCTCTTGCTAAAATTACAAAAGGAAACAAATCAGTAATTAAGAGAAATAAAGACTCAAATATTTTGGATATTGAAAATCAATTAACAGAAAAAATTGGAATGAAAGTTCATGTAAATAACAAAAAAAATAATTCTGGCACTTTAACTTTTGAGTACAAAGGATCAGATCAGATGGAAAGATTAATTCAAGTTATAAAAAATAATTATTAGTAATTACTTACAAAATCAGAAACAAAATTTAAGGAATTGTTTGAATTTTTCTTTACTAGAATTTCAAGTTCATTTATTTTATAAATCATATTTTTTACTTCATCATCTGACCACGATTGTATTTGTTTTTTTACTATATCTTTCTCTTTCCAAAATATTGGTGGTTTAAAAGAAGATATGGTCAAATCAATATTTCCAGTTTGGTTTTGATTTTCTTTGAGTTTAAGCAATCTTTTTGATCTATTTAATATTGTTCTTAATATCAAAACGCATTCATCATTTGCAAAATTGTTTTCATTTAATATTTTGGAAACTTGTTTTTTATTTTTTGTCAAATAGCTTTCTGCAAGTTCAAAAATACTATAATTTTCAGATAAATTTGTTAATTTTAATATATCTTCTATATCAATGTTTTTTTTTGTCATTGATAAGTTTTCAATTTTATTTAGTTCGTTAATTAAATTTCCTCTATCTCCTCTTGACCTTCCAATTAGTATATTTATAATTTCTTGAGAAACTTTAATTTTTTTTTGTCTAAAAAAATTTTGAGCCATTGAACTTAAACTTTTATCGTTATCTTCATAAAAAGGTATACATATGAGTTCTTTTTCCTTTTCAAATAAACTTCTCAATTTTGATTTTTTTTCTAGATTATCAGAATTAATAATAATTTTTATATTTTCAATCTTTCTTTCTAAAATTTCATTTATAAACTTAAGAATTTTATCACTTGCTCTTGAAACTATTATTAATTTGCCTTCATCAAAAAGCGACTTATTCATTAAATTTGAAATAATTTCTTCATGATTGTTTAAGATATCATTTTCATCAAATCTTAAAGTTTCACCCTCAAATAAATCTTTAAATAATTCTTTAATTACTTGGTTTTTATAACCTTGGTTCGTGCCATAAATGAGAGTTAAATTATTTTTTTTTGATTTTATTTTTTCTATTTCGAAAGATTTTATTATCATTCATTTATTTCAGAAATAGAATTTATAATTTTATCTGATATGTTTGTAGATATATTATTAATAATGATCTTTTCATAATTTTCTAATTCAAATTTATCAGCAATATTATTGTATGTAACTTTTTTATTTATATTATTTGTAACTAAAATATTTCCGTCTTTTTTCACGCTATAATTTACATTAATCAATAATTCAAAAATTGAAGGGTCTCCTTTAGAATCTTTCGATATTATATTTTTTACTTTAGTTGATGATATGGTTAAATTATATTTTTTTTCTTTCCCTTTTAAATTATAAAAATTATTAACAATTATAGAATTTATTTTCTGATCTCCATTTATTTTGTCTACGTTTATTGAAAAATTATGATGTTTATTATTTAAAATAGGTTCATACGCACAGCTTGATAATAAAAATAAAAAAAATAATAATGTGTAATTTATAATTCTATTCATTAACTAAAATATTTATTAATCTATTTTTGACAAAAATAACTTTTTTAATTGATTTGTTATTTAAATATTTATCTAACAATTTTTCATTTTTAGCAATATCTAAAATTTTATCTTCTTTTAAATTTATTTCAGCATTAATTATTGTTCTTTTTTTCCCATTAATTTGTACAACATAATCTATATTTTCATTTTTAAGATAATCTTTATTTATCAATGGCCAATTTAATTTTTTATCACAACCTATATCTATCAAACATTCACTTGTTAAATGCGGAATAATAGGTGAAAAAGATGTTAAAATTTTTTTATAATTTTCTAACAAGTCTTTTTGATTAATATTTTTTTCAATATGTTTAATTAAAAAATTATACGCTTCATACATACTAGCAACAATAACATTATAACTAAAACTTTCTAAATTATTTGTAATTTTATGAATTAATTGATTGGTAAATTTATTTAATTCTAAATCATTTGTTATTTCATTTTTTTCTTTAGATAATTTATTTTTTATTTTTAAATGCAAAATCCATAATTTTTGAATAAATTTGTATGATGAAATCATGCCTTGCTCGGACCATTGTACATCTTTTTCTGGAGGACTATCAGAAAGTATAAATAATCTAACAGAATCTGCTCCATAATTATTAATTATACTTTCAGGGTCAATTACATTTTTTTTTGATTTAGACATGGACTCAGATGGTCCTACAATTATCTTAGAATTTGGATCACTTTTTTTATAATATTTTTTATCTTTTATTTCTATTTCTTCTGGACTAAGCCAATTATTATTTTGATCTTTATATGTTTCATGACAAACCATTCCTTGAGTAAATAAACCATCGAATGGTTCTTTAATTTTGAAATTTTTGTTTTTATAATTAATAGATCTCATAAAAAATCTTGAGTATAATAAATGTAATATTGCGTGTTCAACACCACCTATATACTGATCAACTGGCATCCAATAATTTATATCGTATATATCAAAACCGTAATTATCATTATTAGGAGAGCAAAATCTTAAAAAATACCAAGACGAATCAACAAATGTATCTAAAGTGTCAGTTTCTCTTATACAATTTTTTCCATTAATTTTTATTTTTTTCCATTTGTTATGACTATCCAAAGGGTTTCCTTTGGTATTTAAGTCAATATTATTGGGCAATTTTACCGGAAGCTCTTTTTTTGGTATTGTTATAATTTCTCCTTTTTCATCATAAGCAATTGGAATAGGACATCCCCAATATCTTTGTCTAGATACTCCCCAGTCTTTTAAACGAAAATTTATTCTTCTTATTCCTATTTTATCTTTCTCTAATATTTCGATTGTTTTTATAATGGACTCTTCGGGAGCTTTTAATCCATTTAAAAAATCAGAATTAATTATAATTCCTGATCCAGTATAAGCTTCTTTTTCTACTTTAAATTCATCAACATTATCAGGTTTAACTACAGTTTTGACGGAAAGATTATATTTAATAGCAAAATCAAGATCTCTTTGATCGTGTCCTGGACAAC
>CAJWPG010000034.1 GCA_913045275.1 uncultured Pelagibacteraceae bacterium | reverse complement strand
CATCAATTCTTCTTATATTAGCTCCAAGATATTGTGTTCCTCTTTCAAAAAATTCAATTTCTCCTACTTCGCCAAATCCTTTTGAAAATTGTATTCCAGAACTTTGACCATGAAGAAAAGATGTATGAACAGGATCCATAATTGCATCAAGTACTTGTATCCAGTTACAGTTATAATTAATTTTATATGGACTTCTTTTACTGTAAGGAATTTCATAAGTATCATAATGAGGAAACTCAGGCATTTTTTCTGGTGGCCCCATATAAGCAAATACTATTCCATTAAATTCTTTAACAGGATAAGCGCCCAATTTAAATTTTTCTCTTACAAGTTCTGCTTGTTTAGATTCCGGATCTTCTCCAGGTGTTTCTAATATTTTTCCATCAGGGGAAAATAACCAACCATGATAACAGCATCTTATACCTTTGGATTCTGATTTTCCAAAAACTAAAGATGCCCTTCTATGAGTGCAGTATTTATGTATTAGTCCTATTTTATTTTCTGTAGTCTTAAAAATTACCAAATCTTCACCAAGTATACGTATTTCAAAAGGAGTAGTTGTAACTTCAGAAGATAGTGTTACAGGGTGCCAGTATCGTCTAAGATATTCTCCTGCAGGAGTACCATGATCTGTATGAGTAATTAACTGATCATACCCTGGTTTTTTAGCTTGATTATACCCTCTGTATATATTTTTTAAACTCACCCTGATAATCCTTTAGTTAAACCACAATATATTGAAGATATATTTTATTGAAATCTAGTTATTTCGCAAATAAATTCGAAATTAAAGGTTTAATATGCCAGCAAATAAAAAAAAGATTAGAATTAAATCTCCTAAAAATAAAAATACAATATTTGGACTTCCCGCTAAATCTTATACTGATATTGATTTTTGGGAAAAAGAATGTGATACAGTTTTATCCAATGGATGGTTGTTCGTAGGTTTTGTTCATGAATTTAATAAAGTAGGGGACGCGCAACCAATCTTTATTGCAGGAAAACCAATCTTGCTTATTAAAAATGAAAATAGTGAAATTACAGCATTTCATAATGTTTGCAGTCACAGATGTTTAAAATTAGTTAATGAGAAAAAAAATATTGGTAAACTTATTCGTTGTCCATATCATTCTTGGTCTTATGATCTTCAAGGAAATTTGAAAGCAGCTCCGCATATTGGAGGAACAAATAATCACAAACCTAAAGGATTTAATTTTAAAGAACATGGATTAAAACAAATAAGAATTCATATTTGGCATGACTGGATTTTCATAAATTTAAATGGAAAAGCAAAAAAATTCAAAGAATATGCAAAACCTTTATTTTCAAAATTTAAAGATTTAGATTTTAATAAATTAAAATATACCGCAACCTTAGACTTTGGAAAAATTAATACTAATTGGAAATTTTTAATTGAAAATTTTATTGAACCATATCATGTGCAGTTTGTTCATAAAACTACAACAAACCAGCCATTAAGAGATCATTATACTATTGTAGATGGAGTGTGTTACGGAAGTGGCGTAGATGTTAAAGAAGAGGACAGCAAAAACAGTAAAGCCCTGTCAGTTTCTTCAAAATATTTATCGCTTTTTCCTAATTTTATTATTGGAACTTATTATCCAAATCAAGTCGGCGTATACTTAAATGTTCCAATTAACCCAAATACATCTTCTCAAAAAAGAATAATATATACAATTGGCGATAAAGAAATGCCTAAGGAAGAAATTGATATTACTAAAAAGATATGGTGGAATGTGCACAAAGAGGATCATGAAATTTGCGAAAGACTTCAAGAAGGAAGATCTTCACCAGCATCAAATGAAGGTGGTTTATTGTCACCTTATTGGGAAGATGGAGTTAAGGCATTTCAAAAACTAATAATTCAAGAAACGAAATCATAAAAATTAACGAAAGGGAAAATATATGTCTAATAATATAAACGATGGTTACAGACTTGCTCATACAATGATTAGAGTTAAAGATTTGGAAAATTCATTTAATTTTTATTGCAAAACTTTAGGAATGAAAGTTTTAAGAAAAACAGATTATCCAGAAGGAAAATTTACTAATGCATTCATTGGTTATGGTTTAGAAACCGAGTTCCCTTGTCTTGAATTAACTTGTAATTGGGATCAAAAAGAAGATTACGATAAAGGTAATGGCTGGGGACATATTTGTATAGAAACTCCAGATGTTTACAAAGCCTGCGAAGATCTTGCAAAACTAGGAGTTAACATTACACGTAAGCCAGGTCCAATGAAACATGGAACAAGAGTTATTGCATTTTGTGAAGATCCTGATGGATACAAAGTAGAATTAAACGAACCAATAAAAATATAAAACTGAAAGGAATATTAATGTCTAAAAAACCACAACTTTATAAATTTAAAGATATTGAAAATAGACTTCACACATTAGAACCGGGAAAATCTTACATTAAACCATTTGTAACAAGCAAAGTTAGTGACACAATGTGTGGCGGATTGAATTTTTTAAACAAAGTTTCTGTACCTTGGGATCTAACATGTGATGAAATAATTTACTGTATGGAAGGAACTTTTCGTCTTACATGTAATGGCGAGTCTTATATTTGTAATCCCGGTGATGTGCTTTATATTCCAAAAGATAACCATATAGCTTATGAATGCGATGAAAAATGTGTAATATTTTATGCAGCTTACCCTCATGATTGGAAACAAAAAGCAGGCATTACATTTGTTCCTGGAATTGATCCAGAAGATATGCCAAAATAATTTACCTCATGAAAAATAAAATATATTACGAAAATTTTAAAGACGCCGTAGAAAGAAATAGGAAAAAAATTCCTACAGTTCATAAAAAACTTAAAGCTGCTGGGGTGCAGTATGTATTATCAAGTTGGATAGATTTGCATGGTATCCCTAAAACAAAACCTGTCCCTATGAGTGATTTCGAACCATTGTGTCTTGGAAAAGGTCCTCAATTTGCCGTTCACTCAATTTCTTTTGTACCTGAACTAACGCCTGCAGACTCTGATCAAATAATGCTACCAGATTTAGACTCCGTTTATATTTGCCCTTGGGACAAAACAATGGCTATAATATTTGCTGATCTATATTGGGAAGAAAAACCTTACAATGTTTGTCCAAGACAAGCATTAAAACGTGCAATGCAAAAAGCTCAAGATGCAGGTTACAGAGGAATGTGTGGTATTGAACCAGAATTTATTGCAATGAAATATGGAGAAGATGGCAAACCAGTTAAAGCAATAGATAGCGATCCAATAAATGGGATAAGACCTAGAAGACAAGCATTTGGATACGATGTTGAATATTCATTAGATTCAATGCATTTTTTAAAAGAATTAATTGATATTCTTGAAGAACTAGGTTGGAATTTACACGATGTTGTTGCAGAAGGTGCGTACTCACAATTTGAATTAGATTTTCACTATACAAATTTATTAGAAATGGCTGATAGATTAGTTTTCCTAAGAGTTCTTTTAAAAGAAATAGCTAAAAAAAATAATATGTTTATTACATTTATGCCAAAACCAACAATAGGTGACTGGCGATCAGGAGCTCATATTAATTTTTCAATGGAAGATGTTAACAAAAATGGAAAAAATATTTTTACTGATGGGAAAGGTTGGTCTAAATATTCCAGATATGCTGTTGGAGGATTAATGAAAAACTCTGAAGCTTTAACCGCAATTACATGTTCAACAGTTAACTCTTATAATGGCTTAGTTCCAAGAGTTGGAGGATTTGAAGGTGGTACTGTTACTTGGGCGCCAACAAATATTACGTATGGTCATAATAATAGATCGGCCCAATTTCGTTTACCTCAAAATAGATATTGTATTGAAAACAGAGCGGCGGATATGACAATGAATGTATATCTAGCTTTAGCTATGACAGTATCTTCTGCTGTAGAAGGAATAAAAAATAAAATAGATCCAGGCAAACCAACCGATCAAGATTTGTATCAAATGACCGAAACTGAGTTTAAAAAATTGGGTATTAAAAGATTACCAAAAAATCTACTTCAAGCAGTTGAGGCATTAAAAAATAACAAATTATCAGATGAGGTGCTTGGACCTGTAATGAAAAAATCCTTTTTATCATATAAAAATGATGAGTGGGAACGTTACCACCAGGCAGTTACTGATTGGGAAGTAAAAGAATACCTAAGACTTTATTAATTCATGCAGAATTATGAAAAGTTTAGATTAGGGAACGTTAAACTTTTATCTGGTAAAATTTTAAAGTCTGCACAACTAGTTTATAAAACTTACGGTAAATTAAATAAAAATGGTTCAAATGTTATTGTTCTTCCAACATTTTATACCGGGAGTCATGTTAGAAACGAAGGTTTTATAGGTAAAAGTAGAGCTATAAATCCAAATAAATATTTTATTGTATCTATTAACATGTTTGGCAATGGTTTATCGACATCGCCAAGCAACTCTACAAAAAATCAATCTGGTTCAAAATTTCCAACTATAACATTATGGGATAATATTTATTGTCAACACAAACTTATTACAGAAAAACTAAAAATTAAAAAAATAGCCTTGGTTACAGGTTGGTCGATGGCAGGCTGTCAGTCATATCAATGGGCAGCACAGTATCCTGGTCTGGTAAAAGCAATCCTACCATTTTGTGCTTCATCTAAAACATCAATTCATAACCACGTTTTTTTAGAAGGAGTTAAAGCAGCACTTATTGCTGATAAAAATTGGAAGAAGGGAAATTATAAAAAACAACCCGTTGAAGGTTTAAAAGCTTTTGGTCGCGTATATGCAGGATGGGCTTTTTCCCAAGACTTTTATAGAGAAAAACTTTTTAAAAAACTTGGTTTTAAAAATGCAGAAGAATTACTTAAAGATTGGGCAAATGATCATGCAAAAAACTGGGATGCAAATAATTTACTATCAAAACTTAAAACATGGCAGTTAAACGATATAAGCAAAGGACCTACTTATAAAAACAACTATATTAAAGCACTTAAATCAATTAGAGCAAAAACAATTTTGATGCCTTGTAATCAAGACTTATACTTTAGAACTAAAGATAATGAATATGAAAAAAAATTTATTCCGCGTTCATCTTTAAGGTCTATCAATTCACCTTTTGGTCATTGTGCGGCAAATCCTGGAAATGATAAAAATTTTGAAAAAGAATTAGATAAAAATATTAATGAATTGTTGAGTATATAACTCATATAAAAAAGATTCTTTGATCAATCCATTCTTGTAGCATTTCCATCTACAGGAATAGCTTGACCTGAAATTCTTTCACCATCAGTTGAAATTAAAAAGGAACACAATTTTCCAATATCTTCTTCA
This sequence comes from uncultured Pelagibacteraceae bacterium, assembly GCA_913045275.1. Classification (GTDB taxonomy): domain Bacteria; phylum Pseudomonadota; class Alphaproteobacteria; order Pelagibacterales; family Pelagibacteraceae; genus Pelagibacter. The sequence goes on along the minus strand of CAJWPG010000034.1, from coordinate 2,166 downwards.
TAAATCCAACAATTCATGGAAGCCATTGATACAAAATCTTTTTCAATTGATTTTTTTGAAACTTTTAGAAATTTTGCTTTATCCTTTATAACTCTTACCATTCTGTTACCTTTGATAGTTCCTGGGCAAATTGCGTTAACACGAATTTTAAACTTACCTAATTCCATAGCTAAAGTTTTTGTTACTCCTATAACAGCCCATTTACTTGCAGCATAAGGAGAGCGTAATGGAAAGCCCATAATTCCTGCGCCTGAGGAAAGATTTATAATAGAACCACCTTTATTTTTTTTCAGCATCGGTATTGCTAGCTTTATAAAATAAAAATGACTTATAACATTAATTTTTAGAGTTTGTTCCCAATCTTTTGATTTAAGTTTTTCAATTGTACCTGTAGGGCCCGCAATTCCAACATTATTAATTAATGCGTCTATTTTTTTAGTTTTTTTTGATATTTGTTTAAATAAATTTTTTACATCATTTTCATTTGAAGCATCACATTCGTAGGCAAATAATTTTTTTTTATTAAGTGGATGTTGTTTTACTTTATTTAGATATTTTTTGTCTATATCGTTTATAAAAACCGTTGCACCTTTAGAAAGACATACTTTAGCTATGGCCCAACCAATACCTGATGCACCTGCAGAAATAATGATTTTTTTATTTTTTAAAATATTAGGCATTTAAATTTTTTTAATTCTACTACTTATACCTTCCTCTTCTTTTAAATTAAACTCATTGTCATTCATTTCATATAATTTCTTAATTCGTAAACCTTTGGTATTTAATGTTGGAACATCGCTTTTTTTCAAACCAAGATGACGTGCATATACAGCTTTTTTCCTATTTATTTGATGAGGTTGAAAATCATCAATATCTTTAATTTCTAATTGGTCGCCAATTTTTATATAACCAGCATTTACAGCTTCATTTAATAGATCGTATCCTTTTTTAGTTCTTACAATTGCAGCATTAAATCCTTCATCTTCACCTTTTGGGGATCCACCTCTCCATGTGTCCAATGCCGCAATATCAGAACTTTCTCCAATTGCATCTGGACAAATTTTACATCTAAAATGAACTCGCCATGTAGATTCTTCTCCCCAAAAAGAATTGTATTCTCGATCATACTCTCTTCCATCTTTCGTTTTAATATACATTCGTCCTGGATTTCCAAATCCTCTGTATCTAAAAATAGATAATTCTTCTTCTTTTACTTTAAAACTTTCAATAAAATCTTGTGATTTTGTAAATTCTGTTGAACCTCCACAAACTAAAGTTAATAAATATTTACATAGATTATTAACTCTTTCATCTGTTTTAGATAATTGTCTTATAGCGCTAATATCACAAGGTTTTCCCACAAATGCAAAAGGTTGATTTAAATTTAAAGCTTCATGAAATTTATCTAATGGTGATGCTGGTCCATATCTTGAACAACTATTAGAATTTAATAATTCTTCTTTATTATAACTAAGTTTAGATACACTTCTCATTGGCTTATCTGGGGTAGCAACTGTATGTAAAATAAATTTTACTTTTTTTGACTCCAATAAATAAAGCGATAATCCATTTAATAGTCCGCCTGTTGAGCTTTCAAATCTAATCTTATCATCAGTGGACCAAGCGTAAAATAAAGATAAATAATAACCCCAAACCAAATCATGTTTTGCTTTTGTATCAACCTGTTCTTTTGGAAGACCTTCAACGATAACGCCAGGACATACATTTATTATTTTATTAAACGTTTCTGATGGTATTTTGTTTAACTCTTTAGGTTCTAGTCTTCCTTTATCAGACATAGATATCTCAATTTTATCTTTTCCTGCAATACTTTGACAAAGGCCACAACCGATGCAGAGGCCATTTTTAACAATATCGCTCAGGCTGTTTATTTCAGTCACTAATTATTTTCTTATTTTATTTTCGTATTTTTTTCTTAACTTTTGAAGGTTAACTAAATATTCATCTCTAATGTTTGATATCATAGCAACAGATTTCCCTTTTGCCTGCTGTCGAGTGCCACTAATAACTCTTGATGATAATTTTTTAGAAAGCTTTGGAGCTTTTAGTTTGGTCCAGGGTAATTTTAGCGCTGGTCCAAATTGTTCTAACATATGTTTCATTCCAGCTTTACCTCCAGCTAAATGATAAGTTAAAAATATTCCC
>CAJWPG010000033.1 GCA_913045275.1 uncultured Pelagibacteraceae bacterium | reverse complement strand
TGAAATAAAAAGAATAAAAATATAGTTGTTACTAATGAAGCATAGCTACCTGGTATTTTTTTTAGTTTTCCAATACCAAATAATGTAACAAGTAAAAAATTTATTTTATTCATATTTATTAATTGAAACTATCGCTTCACAAGCAATAGCATTTTCTTTTCCTATCAATCCTAACTTTTCTACAGTTTTACCTTTAAGATTTATAATATTATTATCTATATACATTAATTTTGATAAAGAATTTATTATTTTATTTCTATATTTTGAAATTTTTGGTTTTTCGCAAATTAAATTAATATCCAGGTTGTTGATATAAAAATTATTATCCTTAAGTATCGAAATTACAGGAACAAGCATTTTTAGAGATCTAATATTTTTAAACTTATTTTTGCTGCTTGGATATAAAGAGCCGATATCTTTTTTTCTTAGAGCTCCAAGAAGTGCATCAATGATAGAATGAAGTATAACATCTCCATCTGAATGACCTTTTAAACCTGAATGATATGGAATTTTGATACCACCAAGATATAATTTCTTATTTTTAATTAACCTATGAATATCAAATCCTATACCATAAAACGTTTTCATAGGAGATTTATGTAGATCTGATTGTTTTGTTATTTTTATATTTGTTTCTTCACCTTTGATAAATTTTATCTTTTTATTATTGTTTAAAAATAAAGTTGCCTCATCAGTTACAAGATTATTATTATTTTTTGATAAATTATATAAAGTTTTAAATTCAAAACATTGAGGGGTTTGAGTTAATAAAACTTTTTCTCTTCTTAAATTAATTACCTTATTTCTATAATTATATTTAGTAGAATTATCAGTATTAATATATGGAACTACTGCTTTGTTTTTTTTTAAGTGTTTTTTTAAATTTTTTAATAGATTTATAGAAAAATTAGGTCTTGCTGCATCATGTATAAAAACATATTTAAATTTTTTATTTTTAATATATTCAAGTGCTTTTTGAGATGATTGATATCTTTCTTTTCCTCCTTTTATAATTTTAACTTTTTTGTTTTTTAGTTTGATTTTATTATTAGTAACAAGCACTATATTTTTGAACAAATTTGATTTTATAGCTTTATCAATTGAATGCATGAATAAAGGTATATTTTTATAATTTGTGAACTGTTTTAGAGTATTTGATTTAAATCTCTTACTTTTACCGGCTGCTAATAGTATAAAACAATTACTCATGTATTTATTTTCAATATTTTTAATGTATTTTTAAATTATGTTAGCTTTGTTAAAAAGAAATTTTTTCATAATTACAATTTTTATTGTTACACTTTCTTTAGCTTTTATTACATTTTTAACATTTATAGGTAAAAGCTTTATTGAATTAAATGATAATAATTTACAAAATCTATTAATATTTAATTTCGTTTTATTAATATTTTTTTTTATATTAATTTTTATAGATATTAGAAATTCTATAAAAAATAATATAAATGTAAGAGGATCAGTAGCAAATAGAAAATATATAATTTCTTTTGCGTTATTTACACTTATTCCATCTTTGTTAATTGCTATATTTTCTTTATTTATTTTTTCTTTTGCACTTGAAAAATATTTTGATCAAAAAATTACCATGGCAGTTAATAATTCCTATGAAATTGCAAAAAATTATCTAGATGAGAAAAGAAATAAAATTGAGTCAGAAATAATACTTATTGCTTTTGATTTAAATAAATATTCAAAACTTATGAATTTAAACCCAAAAAAATTTCAATCTATTCTTAATACCCAAAGAGTAATTCGTGATATTGACCAATTGCATTTGATTGATGGCAAAGGAAATTTAATTCAATCAGCCAGCAACTCTTTTTATAAAAGAATTGAGGATAGAGCTATAAAAATGGTTTTAAATGATGAAAGACCTTTAAAAATTATTAATACATTTGAAAATAAATCTGCAGCAGTAATAAAACTAACTAATTATGAGAACATTTATTTATATGTGGTAAAATTTATTGATAAAAATATATCTCAATATTTAATTAAATCTGAAGAAGCAGTTAACTTTTACTATACTGTTGAAAATCAAGGCCTTGGAATAAGAATTTCTTTTGTACTAATATATATATCTTTAGTAACTTTACTGCTGTTTCTTTCAATTACAATAGCCATAAGATTTTCATCAAGATTTTTTATTTCAATCAATAACCTTATTACAGCTTCAGTCAGTATTGGAAAAGGAAACTTGGATACAAAGGTTCCTGAAGTTAAAGCTGATAAAGAAATGGAATTATTAAATAAAAACTTTAATCTCATGATTGATAAACTTAAAAATCAACAAAAAAAATTATTAACTTCTGAAAGACATGAAGCTTGGGAAAATGTAGCAAGAAAATTAGCTCATGAAATTAAAAACCCATTAACACCTATACAACTTACTATAGATAATCTTAAATCTAAATATTTAGAAAATATTGATGAGTCTAAAAAAAATAAATATCAAGAAAATCTTAAAACTATTCAAAAACAAATTAAGCAAATAGAGAATCTTGTTAATGAATTTTCTGATTTTGCAAGAATGCCAAAACCATTAATAAAAAAAAATAATCTTTATGAAGTAATTAGTGAAAATATTAATTTATTAAATAAAATTGATCCCAATATAAAAATAAAACTTATTAATCACTTATCTAAAAATAGTTATGCAAATTTTGACTACGAACAATTTAATAGATTATTTTTTAATTTAATTAAAAATTCTATAGAAAGCATTCATGAAAAGTCGCAAAAAGGCTATAAAATAGATAAAAATATAGATATAGAAATACGAGGTAGAAGAGACTATATAATAATCAACTTATTGGATTCTGGAATAGGATTTAAAAATAAAAAAACTAAAGATTTAATTAAACCATATTTTACAACAAAAGAGAAAGGTACAGGTTTAGGTTTATCTATAGTGGATAAAATTATTAGTGATCACAATGGATCTATAAATTTTATAAATCAAGAAAATGGAGCTAAAATTCAGATAATTATTCCAAATAAATAATTTAACATATGTCAGCAGAAATATTAATAGTAGATGATAATTCAGACATAAGATTGATACTAGATGAATTAATTAATGAGTCTGGTTACAAAACTAGATTGGCAGCTAATTTCAATCAAGCGTTAGCTGAAATAGATAATAAACTTCCAGATGTTGCAATAATTGATGTGAAATTAGATAAAGGCGACAATGATGGAATTCAACTATTAGATCATATAAAAAAAAAAAATACAGATATTCCAGTTATAATGATCTCAGGTCATGCTAATATTGAAATGGCAGTCAATTCGCTTAAATCTGGTGCATTTGAATTTATCCAAAAACCTTTTGATAAAGAAAGATTACTTAATTTTGTAAATAGAGCTGTAGAAAATTTTAATTTAAAAAATGAAAATAAAAATTTAAATAGTAAATTATTTCATTCGTTTGAATTGATAGGAAAAAGCACGAATATAACTTCAATCAGAGATCAAATACAAAAGCTATCGCAATCAGAAAGTAGAGTGTTTATTAGTGGACCAACTGGCTCTGGAAAAGAATTAATTTCTAGAAAGATCTTCAAAAACTCAAAAAGAAAAAATGGTTCTTTTATAATTATTAACGGAGCACTATTAGATGCTAAAAAATATGAATTAGAGTTATTTGGCGAAGAAAAAGTAGATGGATATATAACTTATGGAGCTTTAGAAAAAGCATCCGGAGGAGTTTTACTTATTGATGAAGTAACAGAAATACCTCTTGAAACTCAATCAAAAATATTAAGAGTAATAATTGATCAAAGGTTTAAACGTTTAAATGGCAATCACGATATTAAAGTAGATGTACGAATAATATGTTGTAATAGCAAAGATATGATTAAAGAGATAAAAAATGGAAATTTTAGAGAAGACCTTTATCACCGATTAAATGTTTTTAATATTAAAATTGAACCTTTAAACAAAAGGGTGGAAGATATTCCTTTGTTAATTGATTATTTTATTGAAAATATTTGCAAAACATACAATTACAAATCATTTTCAATAAATGATAATAATTATTTATTAAATTATAGTTGGCCAGGGAATGTAAGAGAGCTCAGAAATTTAATTGAAAGAATTGCTATTTTATCTCCAGGTGAGAATAACGAAAAAATTATAAATATAATTAAAGAATCTTTATCAAAATCTGTTGAGGATAATTTTTCAGTTACTGATACACTTTCAATACCACTTAGAGAGGCTAGAGAAACTTTTGAAAGAGAATATTTAGTTTCGCAATTAAAAAAATTTGGAGGAAACATCTCAAAAACCGCAAAATTTGTAGGAATGGAAAGATCAGCTTTACATAGAAAATTAAGGATTTTAGGAGTCAAAGATTTAAATTAATGAATATTATTATTTGTGGAGCCGGAAGAGTCGGGTTCACTATTGCAAAACTTTTAAGTGAACAAAACCACTCTATTACTATTATAGATCAATCTAGTGAAGATATTCAAAAGATCAATGAATCATTAGATATTAAAGCTATTGTTGGAAAGGCTACATCACCATCTGTTCTTGATAAAGCTAATACAAATGATGCGGATATGATAATTGCCGTAACAAGAAATGATGAAATTAATATGTTAATATGTCAAATAGCGTATTCAATTTTTAAAGTCCCAAAAAAAATAGCTAGAATAAGATCTCAAGAATATCTTGACCCTAAATTTTCAAGTTTATTTAATAAAGAAAATTTACCTATTGATTATGTAATATCTCCTGAAATCGAAATAGCAAAATCAATTCAAAGAAAACTAGAAGCTCCTGGAGCTTTAGACAATGTTCCTTTTGCTGACAATAAAATTAGATTATTAGAAATCTTAATTGACGAAAAATGTGCAATATATGGAATTAAATTAAATGATTTAACTAAAAAATTTCCAAAACTAAATGCATATATTCTAGGAGTGGTTAGAGATGATAAATTTCTAATTTTAAAAAAAAATGATTCCCTTAAATACAATGATAAAGCTTATGTAATGGTTAATTCAAACAAAATACAAGAAACTTTAAAAGTATTTGGTCACAATGAAAAAATTTCTAATAAAATTCTTATTATTGGAGGTGGCAATATAGGTTTTAATTTGGCAAGAAATATCGAACAATCATTTGAAGACGCTAGAGTAAAAATAATTGAAAAAGATAAAAATAGAGCAGAATTAATTGCAAATGAATTAAATAATTCAATAGTTATAAACGGTGATGGATTGGATGAAGATGTTTTAAATGAAGCTAATTTAGAGGATGTTGAAACAGTACTGGCTCTAACCAATGATGACGAAAATAATTTAATGGTTAGTATTTTGATAGAAAAATTCTCTAAAGACAAAAGAACTATGGCCTTAATAAACAAACCAAACTATTCATTGTTACAATCATCGCTTAATATTGACGACTTAATTGACCCAAGAATGAACACTGTTTCAAGTATCTTAAAACATGTCCACAAAGGCACTATTGAAAATGCCTATACTATTTTAAACGGCGAATATGAAGTTATAGAAGCTGAAATAATTGAATCTTCCGAACTTGTTAATAAAGAATTAAAAAATTCTGATTTACCTGATGAAATAAGAATAGGCTCCATAGTCAGAGGAAAAGAAATAATTTTACCTTCATCTAAATATGTTTTTAAAAAAAATGATATAGTCATTCTTTTATCTAAAAGAGACCAATTACCAACAGTAGAAAATATGTTTAGAATTAGCTCGATCTAATTTTAATGAGTAGATTTAGCTTAATATATATCGGTTGCTTTCTAATATTGATAAGTATTTTTTCTTTTTTTAATATAATTTATTCTTACTATTTTAATATTTTATTGAATGTCGATTCTTACACATGTACTTTTTTAATTTCTATAATTTTAGGATTACTTTCTATTTTTTTTAAAAAAATTAAATTTAAAAAAATTATAATATATGAAAAAATAATTACAGTTTTATTTGGTTACCTTTTTTTTCCATTAATTATTTCAATACCATTCTACTTTAGCTTATATAATGCATCTTTTTTACATTGTTATTTTGAAGCAATATCGGGATTTACATCAACAGGATTTACTATTTTTGATAATATTAAACAAATCGATACAAGTTTAATTTTGTGGAGATCTACATCACAGTGGATAGGAGGATTATATTTCCTTTTTTCATTACTCTTGTTAATAGATATATTTGATGAAAATTTAAAAAAATCAGTAACTAATTATATATCTTTTAATTCATCTGAAATTTCAAAGCAGTCATTAAAAATAATAATTTTATATACTTTTCTTACATTAGTTATCTTTTTATTGCTTAAATTAATAAATCTAAGAAATTTTGATGCTTTTAATTTTTCTTTAACCATTATTTCATCAGGTGGATTTTTATCTATGAACAATTTTGACAACTTATTTGTTACTGACGTAAGCAAAATTATATTATCTATAACAATCTTATTTTCATATTTTAGTTTATTTTTTACATATAATTTATTTTTTTTTAAGAAAAGAAATATTAATTATTTAAACGAAGATTTTTATTTAATTATTTATCTTTTTATTATTATTTCATTTATTTTCATTTTTTTTAGTTCTGATAATAATTTTTTAACTATATTGGTTTCTATAACTAGCAGTGTATCAAATTTAGGAATTTCATTTGAAGATTCACCTAAAAACTTATCATTTATTTTTTTGATTTTAGTTATTATTGGTGGCTCTTTCTTTTCAACAAGTTCTGGATTAAGAGTAATTAAAGTTTTATCTTTAATTAAATTTTCGTTAAATAATTTACTTTCTCATTCAAAACCAAATCAGATTTACTTGAATAAAGTTTCGTTAACTAATTCAAATACCAATAAAACAGATATCAATAAGTATTTTTTAACAATAATAATTTTTGTTATTTCTTTATTTTCGATAACTTTATTGCTAACAATTTCTGAAATTCACTTAGAAAATGCTTTTAAAATTGGAATACTTACAATAATGAATACTGTAAACTCACCAATGTATGGAGTTAGTGAATTTGATTTTTACAATTTAAGTATTTTTGCTAAATTTACTCTAATTATATTTATGATAGTTGGAAGAATTGAGTTATTAACAATATTTATTTTGTTTAAAAAATTCCTTTTCAAAAATTAATTAAGTATTATAAATCTAATAAATTGCGCCCTTAGCTCAGCTGGATAGAGCATTGGTTTTCTAAACCAAGGGTCGGAGGTTCGAATCCTCCAGGGCGCGCCATTTTTGACTAGTTTAGTCCATTTTTTGTTATTGATGAAAAGTAAAGTTTCTGCTTTACTTATGACAATTCAAATTAAGTTTTGAATTATTTGTTAACAAATAAATAATAACAAGAGGAAGAAATAATGTTTAAATTAATAAAACAATTAACTTCTTTAGTTGCTGTATTTGCGGTTCTATTTGCTTTTACAACTGAAACTATGGCCGCTGGGAAGTCTAAAACTCTAAAAAACACTCAGAAAAAAGGTTTTGTGAGATGTGGAGTTTCTCAAGGTCTTCCAGGATTTTCTAATGCTGACGCTGCGGGAAATTGGACTGGTGTTGACGTTGATGTATGTAGAGCTGTAGCTGCTGCAGTACTAGGTGATGCAAGTAAAGTTAAATTTACTCCACTAAGTGCTAAAGAAAGATTTAC
>CAJWPG010000032.1 GCA_913045275.1 uncultured Pelagibacteraceae bacterium | reverse complement strand
GGTATCCATGCAGGAATGGTTATGGCAAAAGCTTCAACTCTATTTGAAATAATGTCTAGAGACCAAGTAGATCCAGATGAAATGATGCTTCATATGAACAACGATTTATTTAATACAAAAACTGGGGGCATGTTTGTTACTTCAATTCTTGGCGATTATAATATTGTTAGTAATGAATTGCGTTGGGTTAATGGGGGTCATCAACCTGCAATAATTAGAGACAATAAAGGAAATTACCAAAAATTTGAGTCACAATCACCACCTTTGGGTGTTTTATATCATAAAGAAAAATCAGTTTATAAGCTACATAAAGAAAAATTAAACGATAATAGATTTTATTGTTTTACTGACGGATTATCAGAAAGTGTTGATAATGAAGGTAAAGAAATTGGAATTGAAGGTTCAATAAAAATTATAGAAAATAATTATAATAAAGATGCAAAAAAACAATTATCTAACATTACAAAAGAAGTAATTAAAAATGCAAAAGGCAATAATCTGAGTGACGATTTAACCCTACTTTCTATAGGAAAATAATAATAAATTTTAAAATTAAACCCAATCTGGCTAACTTAATCATTAAAATAATTCTTTATTAGTAATAAAGTATTAATAAATAAAAAAGGGGAATAAATGAAAAAAATATTAAGTTCAATTTTATTGGTATTTTTTATTTCTATCAGCAACATTGTTTATGCAGCCGAGTCTATGGTTGCTCAAGTAAATGGGATGATGTGTATAAAATGTCAAAATATGGTTACTATGGCTTTAATTAAAGCAAGCCCAACAGCACATGTAAAAGTTTCTTGGCCAGAAGGAGTGGCTGTTTCTGCATTTGAAGGAGAGTCAAATTTAAACAATGAAGAGTTTAAAAAAGCTATCTTAGGAACAGGTTTTGAAGTTGTTAAAGTAACAAGCGTTGGTAAATTTATCGAAGATCCAGGTGAGGCAGTAAGCATTTTATCAAATTAAGATAAAAATAAAAGTTAACTACCAGTAACAAGGAATCTTTTATATTAAAATATTTATTTTAAATTATGGCAACAGAAGCTCAAGTTCAAATAGCTATTAATAGACTTCAGTCACAAATCACGCAATTAGAATCAAATGCTAGGGCTGTAATTCAAGCATCTATTGATAAAGTTCAGGCACAAATCGATCAATTAGGACTTACAAATAAAGGAGCTTTGAATTCTTTAGAGTTTCGTATGGAAGCTATTCTCCAAGCAAATTTAGATACATTCTGGTTACTAATGTGTTCAATATTAGTTTTCTTAATGCAAGCTGGGTTTATGTGTTTAGAATCTGGCTTAACCAGGAGAAAAAGCAGTATTAACGTTGCACTAAAGAACATAGCAGACTTTGGAATAGCTGTTGTTACTTTTTGGGCATTTGGATTTGGTTTAATGTATGGCGCTAGCTATTCAGGTTTAGTCGGCACTAAATATTTTCTATTCTTTACAAATGTAGCTGGTTACCAAACTTACTTTGTTTTCCAAGCTATGTTCGTTGCAACAGCTGCTACAATTATTTCAGGAGCTGTAGCAGAAAGATTAAAGTTTTTAAGTTATATTATAATTACATTTATAACATCAGGTATTATATACCCATTGGTTGGTCATTGGATATGGGCTTTTGATTTTTCAAATCCAGCAAGAAAATTTGGGTGGTTAGGTAAATTAGGTTTTATTGATTTTGCTGGAGCTTCAGTTGTTCACTCTGTTGGAGGATGGGTAGCACTAGCAATCTTACTTATTGTTGGTCCAAGAACGGGTAGATTTAGAAAAGGTGAAGCAGAAGGTGTCAAAACTTTTCAAGGAAGCAATACACCAATGGCAGCATTGGGAGCATTAATTTTATGGTTTGGTTGGTTTGGTTTTAACGGTGGAGCTAATTTAGCTATGGATATAAGAATTCCATTAATATTAATTAATACATTTATGGCAGCATCTGCTGGATTAATTTCTTCTAGTATTATGGGAATAATTGTCATGAAAAAACCTGAACCAATGTTTATGATAACTGGACCAATAGCAGGGTTGGTTTCTATTACAGCCTCTTGTGCTTTTGTTGCTCCCTCAAATGCAATTATCATAGGAGGTATTGCTGGAATATTATCAGGAAGTTTCTTAGTTATCTTAGAGAAATTAAGAATTGATGATGTGGTTAATGCTATTCCTGTTCATTTAATTTGTGGAATATGGGGAACTTTAGCTATTGCAATATTTGGTGATATAGAAAAAATGGGAATTGAAATTACAAGATCACAACAATTGTATGTTCAATTAATAGGGGTTGTTAGTATTGGTGCTTTTTGTTTCTTCTCTTCATATATAATTTTCAAAATAATTAATTATTTTTATCCTCTAAGAGTGAGTAAAATTAACGAAGAATTAGGATTAAATATTGCAGAACACAATGCATCTACCGATACACATGAACTATTAAATGTTTTAGGAAAACAGGCAGAAACACAAGATTATACTTTAAGAGCACCACAAGATTCATTTACAGAAACAGGTCTTATAGGCACACAATATAATCGAATGATGAATAAACTCGAACAATCTGAAAAACAAAAAAATATGTGGAAAGATAGAGTTTCAAACGAAATTAAATTAGCGATAGAAGTTCAAAAAAAATTGATGCCAGAAAGAGATATGAAAAATTACCCGGTATATGGTCTAAATATTCCTGCAAGAGAAATATCAGGAGATTTTTTTGACTTTTACCCTCATGACGATCAAATATATTTTAATTTATCTGATGTATCTGGAAAAGGAGTTAATGCAGGAATGGTAATGGCAAAAGCAATTACACTATTTCAAATATTTGCTAGACAAAAATATAAACCTAACGAAATTCTTTTTGAAATGAACAATGATTTAAAACAAACTAATCCAAGAGGTACATTTATTACATCAATTATTGGACGTTATAATTTAAAAACTGATGAAGTTGAGCTGGCAAACGCAGGACATCAACCGGCATTGGTTAAAACGGGAGATGATTTTATAGAATATCCATCAAGCTCAACACCACTTGGGGTTACAAAACAAAAAAATGAAAATGCTTATAAATTAGAAAAATTTAAATTAAATTCTAGTCGGGTATATTGTTATACAGATGGATTTTCAGAGAGCTTGGATGAAAATAATAATGAAATAGGAATTGATGGAGTTAAAGAATTATTGAAAAAACATCAAAATTCAAAATTAAAAATAGAATTGCAAAAAGCAACAGAAGAAATTCGACAAAAAAGTTTAAAGACAGAATATAAAGAGAAGGGCGTTAAAGAAGATGAAGCAATTTTAGATGACGACCTAACAATAGTTGGAATTGGAAAATAAAACTCATTTTGGCCTATTAGTTTTATTTTTTCTAATAATATTAAATTTTTTTACTCAATCTGAACACTCCCTTCCATTTATTAGTTTGATTAAATATGTCAACTTTCATTATGTATAAATTTGGTTTTGTTTTATTAACGTTAATATTTCTTCATGGATGCGGAGGACAGTACGCAGCAACGTCAATTCTAGGTTCAGGAGCAAGTATTGTTGCAGGAGGAAGTACGGCTAAAACTTTGTTAGCAACAGGAACAAGCTTATATATTGAACAATCAACAGGAAAAACAACTTTCCAACATGTTGCAGATAACACAATAGACGCTGAATTAAGAGAATGCCAAATTGATCACTCAGCAGAAATAAACAAAATTTTCTTTGAAACCTTAGATCAGTTTGATTGTGTACTCAAATAATTTATGATTGCAGAAATATTTATTTTTGAATTATTATTAATTTGGTCTTATTTTTTTATTGCAATAAAAAAATCATTTTCAATTACGACAAATGTAATTTTTACAATTTTTATTTCAAATATTTCAATAATCACATTTATTACAACAATTATAATGGGATTAGTGAAATTTGATTTATTTTTTGTTATAGTATCTGTTTCAATCATAATGATTTCTATAAATTACACCTATGATTATTTTAAAAGACGATACGAAGTATATTCGAAAAAGTATTATTTAATTAATAAAATTAAACCTGTGCTTGATTGTTTATTAATTCTATTTATTTCTTTTAATATTTACTACTAATTTAGCATTATAACGCGCGCTGTAATATCACCTATTATAAATAGATTCCATATCTATATTTTAAGCGTGGATAATAATTTAAAAGTTGGGATCGTTGGAGCTGGAATACAAGGTGTTTGTAGCGCATTGTTTTTGCAAAAAAAAGGATATCAAGTAACTTTATTTGATCGAGACGAACCTGGCGGCAACTCAGCTTCTTATGGTAATGCGGGTCATTTTTCTCCGTATGCATCGGTTCCACTTAATAGAACTGATGTTTTAACTGATGTGCCAGCTATGCTTTTAAGTTCAAGAGGACCGCTTGCTTTAAAATGGAACTACGTTCCAAAAATGATCCCGTGGTTTTTAAAATTTTTACTTAATTGTCGAAAAGAAAAAATGATGCATACAGCAAAAAATATGCATCAAATTTTAAATCAATCATTGCCAGCTTTTGATGAATTATTTGAGAATATTGATTTAGAAGGATTAGTTGAAAATAAAGGCGTATTGTATATTTGGACAGATCAAAATCTTAAAAGCAGGGAACTTGAAAATAAAATAAGAGAAGAACTAGGAGTTAAACAACAACTATTAAATCCTAAAGAGATTCACGACCTAGAACCAAATATAAAACCTTTCTATCATGGTGGAGTATTTTATGATTATGCAAGACACACAAGAAGTCCTAAAAAAATATTAATTAAATTATTGGATAATTTTATAGAAAAAGGCGGAAAATTTTTAAAATTAAATATTCAAAAAGTTGATTTTGATGGTGAGAAACCTGTTTTAAGATCAGAAACACAAAGATTTATATTTGATAAATTAGTTATTGCATGTGGCGCATTTTCAAAAAAACTAACTGATATGCTTTATGAAAATATTCCTTTAGATACAGAGCGAGGCTACCATGTTCATTTTAAAGATTGTGAACATTTAATTTCAAGACCTGTAGTTTATGCCAATAGAGGATTTGGTATAACACCAATGGAACAAGGTTTAAGAGTTGTTGGAACTGTAGAATTTGGTGGTTTAAATAATCCTTTATCGAAATCAAGAGTAAAAAATTTAATTTTAAATGCTAAAGATATGCTAGATGGACTGCCAGAACATAAAGATGAGTGGTTAGGATTTAGGCCTTCTTTACCTGATTTTTTACCCATTATTGGTCCTTCAAAAAATTATAAAAATGTATTCTATTCTTTTGGCCACCATCATTTAGGTTGGACTTTAGGAGCCATATCAGGAAAAATTATTTCAAAAATGATTGCTGGAGAAAATATTAATTTGGATTTGCAGCCATATAATTCTATCCGTTTTTCTTAATTAAATTTTTATTATTATTTTCAATCTATTTAAAAAAGATTAGAATATATTTTATTAATCTTTTAACAAATATGAATACGACCATTTCTACCAATAATAATTATAAAGCTTATTTTTTTTTAACTTTATCAGCATTGTTTTGGTCTGGAAATTTTATTGTTGGAAAAAGCGCTAGTATTTATGAAATTCCACCTTTTTCCTTAAACTTTTATAGATGGCTTTTTGCTTTTATAATATTATTTCCTTTCACTTATAAGGAAATCATTGAAAATAAAAAATATATTTTAGAAAATATTGGTCTTTTTATAATCTTAGGAATAACCAGTATTACAATTTTTAATTCAATTGTTTACTACTCTCTTTATTATACTCAAGTTATTAGCGGTGTATTAATGATTTCAACCATACCCGTTTGGATTATGTTTATAGCCTCATTATTAAAAATAGAAAAAACTAATATTTTTCAAATTATAGGGGTCGTTTTATCTTTAACCGGAGTTATTTGTATAATTACCAAAGCAGACCTTGAATTAGTTAAAAACCTAGATTTTAATAAAGGAGATTTATCAATGGTTATTGCCATGTTTTCATGGGCAATTTATTCAGCTTTATTAAGAAAAAAAACGCACAGTATTTCCCAGATAGCATTATTAGAAGTTATAATAATATGCGGATTTGTATTTTTAATTCCAATTTATTTTATTGAAATGAGCTTAGGGAATAAAATTGTATTAAATACACCATTTATTTTAACACTTTCATATGTTGTTTTATTTCCAGGAATATTTGCCTTTTTATTTTGGATAAAAGGCATTGCATTTATTGGAGCAAATAGAGCGGGTGTATTTTTACATTTGATGCCAATATTTGGAGCCATTATGGCGATAATAATATTTGATGAAAAATTTATGCTTTACCATTTCCTTGGAGCAATATTCATAATTGCGGGCATAATCCTTTCGAACAGAAATAAAAAAAATGCTTAAAGTTGCTATTTTAGACGATTATCAGAATGTCTCCCAAGACTTTGTCGACCTAAAAAAACTATCTGGAAAATATGAAATAAAAATATTTAGCGAACCATTTGAAAATGAAGATGATGCTATTGAGCAATTAATAGATTTTGAAGCTTTGTTAATTATGAGAGAAAGAACCAAAATAACAGCCAATTTAATTAATAATTTAAAAAAGTTAAAATATATTTCAACTAGCGGTATGAGAAATAAAGCAATAGATCTTGAAGCTGCTAAAAAAAGAAAAATTATTGTAACAGGAACAGAAATTAACGTTAATCCTACCTGTGAATTAACTTGGGCACTTATTCTTGGTCTTGCTCGAAATATTAAGCCTGAAATTGATAATATGTACCAAGGTTATTGGCAAACAACATTAGGAGTTGAACTGAAAGGAAAAATATTAGGATTAATTGGACTGGGCAAAGTTGGGTCACAGGTAGCCAAAATAGGAAAAGCTTTTGGCATGGAAGTTATGGCTTGGAGTGAAAATTTAAGTCTTGATAGATGTAAAGAATTAAATGTTCTTCCATGCAGCAAAGAAGATTTAATTCAAAATTCAGATTTTCTTTCAATTCATGTTCAAGGCGGAGAAAGATATAAAGACTGCATTAAATTGGCTGAACTAGATAAAATGAAAAAAACTGCTTTTTTAATTAATACTTCTAGAGGTCCTATTGTTAATGAAGATGATTTAATCATAGCACTTTCAACAAATGTCATTGCTGGTGCAGGAATTGATGTTTATGAAAAAGAACCTTTGCCCGCTAGTCATAAATTAAGATTTGTACCTAATGCATTGCTATTGCCACATATTGGATATGTAACTGCAGAAAACTATTCAATTTTTTATACGCAAATGTTTGAAAATTTAGAAAGTTGTGTATCCGGCAAACCTATTCGTGTTATAAAATAAATTATGGCAAAAGAAATAAATATAAAACTTACAAGCGAACAGAGAAAAGTAATGTTTGAAGAAGCAACTGAACCACCAGGATCTAGTAAGTTAAATCATGAAAAAAGAGAAGGTTCTTATCATTGTGCTAACTGCGGTATAAAACTTTTTGAATCGAATGTAAAATTTGAAAGTGGTTCAGGTTGGCCGTCATTTTCTGAAGCATTACCTGGAGTATTTGAAACAAAAACAGATTATTTACTTGGTTACGCTAGAACAGAATATCATTGTAAAAATTGTGGAGCTCACCACGGACATATCTTTGATGACGGACCTAATCCTACCGGGAAAAGATTTTGCAATAATGGAATTTG
>CAJWPG010000031.1 GCA_913045275.1 uncultured Pelagibacteraceae bacterium | reverse complement strand
CAACTTTAAAATGGGGCTGTAAGGAATATACGACTTACAATCATATGTATTTTCCTGTTTATTATAATACACCAGAAGAGGATTTTTGGAGTTTGGTAAACGATGTTACCCTTTGGGATGTTTCTGTTGAAAGACAAGTTGAAATTAAAGGTCCTGATGCAACAAAATTCACACAATTGTTAACACCTAGAAATTTATCAGACTGTGCTGTAGATCAATGTAAATATGTACTAAATACAAATTATGAAGGCGGTATACTTAGTGATCCAATTTTATTAAGAATTGCTGAAGATCATTGGTGGTACTCAATATCTGATAGTGATCTATTGTTATGGGCCATGGGAGTGGCTGGAAAAGATAAATACGACATAGAACTTAGAGAGCCGGATGTTTCTCCTTTACAAGTACAAGGACCGAAATCAAGAGAATTAATGACTGAATTGTTTGGATCTTGGATTAATGATTTAAAATATTACTGGTGTAGACAAACAGAAATTAAAGAAATTCCAGTAGTAATTTCTAGAACTGGATGGAGTGGTGAAATTGGTTATGAAGTTTATTTACGTGATGAAAAAAAAGGTGCTGACCTTTATGAAATGATAATGGCCGCTGGGGAAAAACACAAAATTGCACCTACTGGACCATCTCAAATAAGAAGAGTTGAAGCAGGAATCTTTTCATATTTTCAAGATATGAGAGTAACGGACAATCCTTTTGAAATTGGAATGGACCGATTAGTTGATCTTGAAATGGAAGCAGATTTTGTTGGAAAAGAAGCGCTTAAAAAAATTAAACAAGAAGGAATAAAAAGAAAATTGGTTGGTATTGAAATTCTTGGTGATCCTATTAGTAAAGTAGTTCCTCCTGAATATACACCTGGATATTTTGTACCAGATCACTGGCCGATATTTGATGATAAAGAAGAAATAGGTTACGTAACATCAAAATGTTATTCTCCAAGATTAGAAAAAAACATTGGTTATGCTTTTATACCAATAGGTTACTCAAAAGAAGGTACTGAGTTTACAATCAAATCTCCGTATACAAATTTAAAGGCAATAGTTGTACCAATGCCTTTCTATGATCCAAAAAAGAAAATTCCAATAAAATAAATTATTTAATATTTTCTTCCGTTTCTATTCATGATGTAAGATTATTGTCTTATTTGTTAAGTATTTGTAGTCTCTTGGTCTACTTGTTCATCAGCTTGAACTTCCTCTTCTTTTATTTCATCTAAAGAAACATCAGATACTTCCTCTTCACTAGCGCTTTCAACTGGTTCTGGGGCAGAAGGCTCTTTGGTTTTTTGAAGCTCTGCTAGATCTTCATTTAAAACTTGAATTCTTTCTGGAATTTTTCTTGCTCTTTTTGATGGAAGTATTGGAACACCACTTTTTGAAATTTCACCTTTATATAAGTTTTCAAAATCATCGCCTATTTCTTCTTCTTCATCTCCCGTATCATCAACTTGTTCAACATGTTTTCTTAATTTATAGACAGCAGCTTTTGTTAAATCTTTAACTATTATTTTTTCTTCAGCAATTTCTCTTAATGAAATAACTGTATTTTTATCGTTATCTCTATCTAAAGTTGGTTCCATACCTGAATTTAATTGAGTGGCTCTTTCTTTTGCTACTAAGACTAATTCGTAAGGACTTTCAACTTTATCTATACAATCTTCTACTGTAACTCTTGCCATGGCCGGTTATTTATACCTCGGATTCTAAAAAATCAAGTTATTTCTATATAATTGTAGGATTGAGTTTTTTTCTTATAAAAAAGAGCAATACAATAGACAAAAGAATATATATTCCAGAAACAACAGCTATTTTTTCTATTGTAAATCCATTGTCAATCAAAACACCAAATAATGCTGTACCAAATGCAGTGGCAAATACCATTAATGCTGTTGTTAGAGCTTTTATTGATCCAATGTATTTTACTCCATATATTTCTGCCCAAGTTGAAGATCCTAGAATATTTGCTAATCCATTTGTAACACCAATTAAACCTAGAAATATAAAAGCGGTAATGGGTGTATTAAAATATATAATTACAAAAGTAGACAATGCCAAAGGAATGTTCATGTAAATTAGTAATTTTCTACTTGTAAATTTATCAATTAAAAAACCTGATATTAATAAAGTGATTACTGAACACATTGAATAAGACATAAATGATTGTGCAATAATATATGGGCCCCACCCTTTTGAAGTTGTTATAAAAGATTGGTAAACAAAAATTCCGGTTGCTATCGATGGCATTGCTAACATACTTGAGCATATTATATAAAATCTATAATCTTTAATTATTTCTATTCGCTTCCACTGTTTAATTTTGTCATCTTTAAATTCACGATTATCAGAATTTTCTCTTGAATCTAATTTTAAATTATTAACAAGAAAATAAGAAGCTGCTGGTAAAAAAACTAGAACTGATATTGAAATTATCAACCATATATTTCTCCATTCGATTGTTGCTAACAAATAAACAATTAAAACAGGTAGAATAAATTCTGCTGCAGATAATCCAAACCAACCTGCACTTAGCGCCTTACCTCTGGTTTTTGTAAAATATCTAGAAACAGTAGTTGTTGCTGTGTGGGTCATCATTCCTTGTCCTGAAAATCTCATAAGAAAAATTCCAAAAAATAAAAAAATAACTGAAGATATTTTTGAAAAGAAAAAACAGGAAAATGAAAGAAGAATTGCTACCAAAACTGCAAACTTAAAAATATTTATATCATCAATTTTTTTTCCAACCCAGATTAAAAGAAAACTACTACAAAGTGTTGCAGATGCATAAATGGAACCAAATTGACCATGAGAAATTGAAAGTGTTTCTCTTATGCTAGAATTAAATAATCCTATAAAATAACTCTGTCCAAAGCTTGAAAAAAATGTAAATATAAATCCAAATATAATTACTTTTAAACTTAAACTTTTAAACATATTAATAAATTATGACTTGTAATGTTGCTTTCATAGGTCTTGGAGTAATGGGCTACCCAATGGCTGGTTATATATCAAAAGCCGGACACAATGTAACTGTTTTTAATAGAACAGCTTCTAAAGCTGATAAATGGATTAGCGAATTTAAAGGTTCTAAAGCGAGCACTCCTGCTAAATCAGCAGAAAATGCAGATTTTGTTTTAACATGCGTTGGTAATGATAATGATTTAAGAGAAGTAACTTTTGGTGACAATGGTATTTTTAAAACAATAAAAAAAGCTGCTGTCTACATAGATAGCACAACAGCTTCAGCAACTATTGCAAAAGAAATATATGATCATGCTAAAAAAAATGATTTTGGTTTTTTAGACGCTCCAGTTTCTGGTGGTCAAGCAGGTGCTGAAAATGGTGCTCTAACTGTTATGGTTGGTGGTGATCAAGAAGATTATGATAAAGCAAATCACATAATTGATTGCTATAGCAAAAAAATGAAGCTTTTGGGTAAAGCTGGAAGTGGCCAATTAGCTAAAATGGTTAACCAAATCTGTATAGGTGGTCTTGTTCAATCTTTATCTGAAGCCATTAATTTTGGCATGAATGCTGGACTTAAGATGGAAGATGTAATTGAAGTTATATCAAAAGGAGCTGCTCAATCATGGCAAATGGATAATAGATTTAAAACTATGATTGATGATCAATTTGAGTTTGGTTTTGCTGTTGATTGGATGAGAAAAGATCTAAAAATTGCACTTGAAGAGGCTAAAATAAATAATTCCCCACTACCTATAACTGAATTAATAGATAAGTATTATGGTGAAGTTCAAGAAATGGGTGGAAATAGATGGGACACTTCTAGTTTAATTAGAAGATTTAGAAAGTAATATTGTATGCAGCCAGCATACTACGAAGATTTTAAAGAAATTAAAAAAAAAATTTGGTCAATGCTAGATGATGCTGTGACTAATAGAAGTTCTCAATTTAGAATTCCTGTATTTATTTGTGGAGACCATTTTGACTTTGATGGAAGAATAGTTGTTCTTAGAAAATCTGATCAATCAAACAATCTATTACAATTTCACAGCGATATAAGGTCGGTTAAAATTCCTAAATTAAAAAATAATAAAAATGCTTCTTTGCTTTTTCATGATAAGAATGAAAAAATCCAAATAAGATTAAAAGTTGAATGTACTGTTAATCACAAAAATGAAGTAACAAAACAATCTTGGTCTAAAACTGGTCACATCAGTAGAAAATGTTATTTAGTTGATAATGGACCTGGAACAGAGTCTCCTACTCCAACTTCTGGATTAAAACCTGAATTAGATAATTTTGAATTTACTATGAAACAAAGTGAAAAAGGTTATGAAAACTTTACTGTTATTCAGTGTAAAATAAAAAGTATTGAATGGCTTTATTTAGCTGCCAAAGGACATCGAAGAGCTAGATTTGATTTAGAAACAAACAAAGAAAGTTGGTTGGTTCCTTAAGTTTTTTTTCACTTATTAGGATATTTTTTCCAGTTATCTTGATAGTGCTTTGTGTTTTCTAAAATTGCTTTTTTTTCTTCTTCGGTAATTTCTCTTATAATTTTTCCGGGAGATCCAACCACAAGTGAGTTATCTGGAATTTCTTTGTTCTCAGTAATTAGAGTTTTTGCTCCAATAATACAATTATTACCTATTGTTGCTTTATTGAGAATGACTGCGCCGATTCCAATCAGACTATTATCTCCTATCGTGCAGCCGTGAAGCATAACCATATGACCAATTGTTACATTTTTACCAACTTTTAAAGGGCAGCCTGGATCTGTATGTAAAACACTACCGTCTTGGATGTTAGATCCTTCACCTACATGAATATTTTCAACATCTCCTCTTAAAACAGCATTAAACCAAATACTGGTATTTTTTTCTAAAGTAACATCTCCTATAATAACAGCATTAGGTGCTACCCAATTTTCGCCAGAATTTTTTGATTTTTTATCTTCCAAATCGTAAAACATAAATTATATATTCTTTTAACATGACACTTACAAAAACTCCAATATGTGATTTTGGAAAAAAAGCAGATAATTTCAATTTAAAATCTACTGAAAATAAAATGATTTCTCTTAATGATGTTAAGGGAGAAAATGGAACTTTGATTATGTTTATTTGTAATCATTGCCCTTATGTTTTGGCGGTAATTAAAGAAATAGTTAAAGACTGTAAAGAATTAAAAAATTATGGAATTAAATCTGTAGCAATAATGTCTAATGATCCAAAAGTTTATGAAGAAGATTCTTTTGAAAACATGATTCAATTTGCAAACGATAATGAATTCAATTTTCCATATGTTATAGATGAAACTCAAGAAGTAGGAAGAGCATACGGTGCCGTTTGTACTCCTGACTTCTTTGGTTA
Organism: uncultured Pelagibacteraceae bacterium; assembly: GCA_913045275.1. Classification (GTDB taxonomy): domain Bacteria; phylum Pseudomonadota; class Alphaproteobacteria; order Pelagibacterales; family Pelagibacteraceae; genus Pelagibacter. Next base: position 4,543 of record CAJWPG010000031.1, on the reverse strand, counting down.
CAATAAAAATCTTGAACTTCAATACAGAGGCAGAATAAGAGAATTAAAAGATTTAAAACCTGTTCAAGATGGAGAAAGTGAACTATTGAATGCTATGAAAATGATAGCCAAAACTAACAATGGTCCAAAAGAACAATTTCCAAGTATGGGCTGCAGTATAAAGTGGTTCAATTAAACTAATGTATCTTGTTGTTACTAGAACTTTTCCACCTGATGTGGGTGGAATGCAAAATCTAATGGGGGGTCTTGCTAGATCTCTTTCAAAAATTGATTTAATAAAAGTATTTGCTGACTATAACGAAAATCATGAAGATTTTGATAAAAAAGTATCATTTTCTGTTGAAAGAATAAAAGGCATTAAACTTTTAAGAAAGTATAGAAAACCACATCTAGTAAACGAATACTTAAACCAAAATCCAAAAGTAAAATGTATAATCTCAGATCATTGGAAAAGCTTAGAATTAATCAAAACTAATAAAAAAAAAATATGCTTAATTCACTCAAAAGAAATTAATCACAATAAAGGATCTAGAATCAACAAAAAAGTATTAGATGTATTAAATGATGTAGATCATGTTATTGCAAATTCAAACTTTACCAAAAATTTAGCAATAGAACTTGGTGTAGAAGAAAAAAGAATAAAAGTAATCAATCCAGGAGTAGACCCTGTATCAGAAATTCCCAAAAATGATCTTAAAAAAGCTGAAGAAATACTAAAAGGTAAAAAAAATAGACTAATTACTGTTTCTAGATTTGATAAACGAAAAAATCATGAAAAAGTAATAATGGCAATTAGAAATCTTAAAGAAATTTATCCTGATATTATTTACACCTGTATTGGATATGGCGATGAAGAAGAAAATTTAAAAAAATTAGTAATTGAACTTAAATTAGAAAATCATGTCATTTTTTTAAAAGATATTCCTAATGAATTGAAAAATGCTTTAGTTGCTAAATCTAACATTTTTGTAATGCCTTCAATAATTCATAAAAATTCTGTTGAAGGATTTGGTATAGCTTTTGTTGAAGCTGCTCAATACGGTGTTCCTTCCATTGGTGGAAAAGATGGTGGAGCTTCTGATGCAATTATAGATAAAGAAACTGGAATTATTTGTGATGGTAACAACTTGGAAGAAATTTATTCTAGTATAGATTTAGTTTTAAAAAATAATTCATATAAAGAGTTAGGTAAAAAAGCAAAAGAGAACTCAACAAAATTTGAATGGAAAAATATAATTAAAGATTATTTAAAAATATTGTAGTATAATAAAATATGATTGAAAAATTTAATGGAATTATTTATCTAATAGTTTTTATTGTTCATTTCTTAGGTTATGCCTTTTACGCTTATAGATGTGTTTTTAAAACACAAGATTTTTGTGATGAATATGCAGTAGATCATACTGCAGCTATCATGATTAGATTTTTTGGCTCATTCTTTATAGGTTCAGTGCTAGTAGCTTTGTATATAATGTTCATCAGACCAAATGGTGTCGAAGGTGCTTGGGGATTCTTTAACTTGGTATTTGTACAAAACTTAACGGCACTTTTTGTTGGAATTTATTCAATTAAAATAAATAAACTTGGTCATACTGAAAAAACTTCAGATGAAGGGATTTATGCACCAGGTGTATTAATGATTCTTAGTGCCGTTTTATGCTACGGATTATCTGATAAAATTTATTTATCTTAAAGTTTTACTTATCTTTAAATTCTAAACTTCCTCTAGAATTAACATTTTTTCTGACTTTTTCGTAATAGCTTGTGTCGCTAATTAATTTTAATAAGTCAATTCCTTTGTTTTCATATCTTCTTCTAATTGTCATTCTTGGAATCATTACTAAGTTCATATTGTCGATAAAATCAGCAGACCATTCTTTTTCAATTTTATCATCTATTAATTTTTTTAAGAAAACTCTAAATTCACTACAACTTAATAATTTGAGTTTTTCATTAATTAAAGGCATTTAATATTTTCCTATTTTATTAGACCCACTATAAAATATTTTTGACAATTCTTCATTTGCTTTTTTTCTTGTAGTAATATCATTATTATTCAGCAATTCAGTGGTTCTTTTAACATGCTCATGATATTTAAAAGTATCATTTCCTCTTGCTTGTTGCACATACATTTTACCTAAAACTTGTTCTACATTAGAGCCAATATAACTTTGTATAACAAATCCAATTCTTTTATCTTTGCTATTGTTGGGTCCAGAACCATGAACGATTGTTGGATGATGTAGTGACAGTTGTCCTGCTTTTAAAACAACAGATGTTGTTTCATTAATAGGAACATTTTCAATTGTTTGGCCTCGTGTTAATAGATTGTTTTCATCAAATTTTTGATTATGATATTTTAAGTTTTTCTTATGAGAACCTTTCCACATTTTCATACAGCCATTTTCTTCATTAGCATCTGTTACAGCCAACCAAGCCGTAACCCAATTGTGTGGTTCTAAACCTATATACTTTGCATCTTGATGAAAGCTGACAAAACCTTTTTGATCTGGATTTTTAATAAAAAGAGTTGTTCCACAGACAAGTATATTTTTACCAATAATACTTTCTACAGCATCTAAAATTATTGGATTATGACAAACTTTGTCAAAAACTGGAGAGATTAAATGGATATAATTTCTTCCCAATCCTTCTAGTTCATTTGGCCATTTTTTTTCTATTAATTCTATTTCTTGTTTTATTTCATTAGCTTCTTCTTTGGATAAAATATTTAAAGGAGCTATATATCCATCTTCTTTATATTGATTAATTTGCTCTAGAGATAATGACATTTCTCTTCATTTGCCTATTTTTTTACTTATCTCTTCTTTACAATATTTTTCAGCTTCCGTCTTAGTCATATCTTTAGATTTATTTTTTTGGGCAATTACACATGCCATAATAGATTTGTTCATACCATGATCTCCATAATTAACTCTTGTAAAATACAATGCAATTATTGCTAGAATAATAAAAATGATAAATTTAAAATTTTTTTTCATAAGAAAATATTATTTCAATTTTTGTGGTTTTGTTAGTAAAATACATTTATAAATTTAATTAAGATTGGAAAAATTCAATGACAAAAGTAGCAATTATAGGAGCAGGACCTTGTGGATTGGCTCAGTTAAGAGCTTTTGAATCAGCTCAAAAAAAGAATGAAAAAATTCCAGAGATTGTTTGTTTCGAACGACAAGAAGATTGGGGTGGAATATGGAATTATACTTGGAGAACAGGTACAGATGAATGTGGTGAACCTGTTCATTGTAGTATGTATAGATATCTATGGTCAAATGGACCTAAAGAATGTCTTGAATTTGCAGATTATACTTTTGATGAACATTTCGGTAAACCTATAGGCTCTTATCCTCCTAGAGAAGTAATCTTAGATTATATACGTGGTCGGCTTGCTAAATCTAATTTTAAAAAACAAATAAAATTCAGAACTGCTGTTCGCTGGGTAAGCTACAACAAAGATAGTAATTTATTCACTGTTACTGTTGAAGATCTAATCAAACAGAAAACTTACAGTGAAAATTTTGATTATGTCGTATGTGCTTCAGGACATTTTCACACTCCTAACGTTCCACAATTTGATGGACTTGCTACTTTTGGTGGACGAGTAATGCACGCTCACGATTTTCGTGATGCTTTGGAATTTAAAGGTAAAGATATTTTAATTGTAGGTACAAGTTATTCCTCAGAAGATATTGCCTCGCAATGCTATAAATATGGATGTAAATCTGTAACAATCAGTCATAGAACAGCTCCTATGAATTATCATTGGCCGGATAATATTACCCAATCACCTTTGTTGGTTAAGGCTGATCCTGATAACACCGTACACTTTAAAGATGGAACTAGTAAAAAAGTTGATGCTATAATTTTATGCACAGGATATTTGCATCATTTTCCTTTTCTTGAAGATGAACTAAAATTAAAAACAAATAATAGATTGTGGCCACTTGATTTATACAAAGGAATATTTTGGGAATCAAATCCAAAAATGATCTACTTAGGAATGCAAGATCAATTCTACACTTTCAATATGTTTGATGCTCAAGCTTGGTATGCAAGAGATTATATACTTGGAAAAATTTCATTACCTTCAAAAGAAAAAATGACTGCAAATAGCCTTGAATGGAGAAAAAGAGAGGATTCGTTAAAAGATGATGAACAAAAAATTTGGTTTCAAGGTGATTATACAAAAGAACTTATTGAAGCCACTGATTATCCAAATTTTGATATAGAAGGAGTAAATAAAACTTTTATGGAATGGGAACATCATAAACATGAAGATATTATGACTTTTAGAAATAATAGTTATAAATCTTTAATTACAGGTAAAAAATCCCCTGAACATCATACTCCTTGGCTCGATGAATTAGATGACTCGTTAAAAGCTTATTTAAAGTAATTTATTGATTTTTTTTCATTTTATAAAAAATGGAATTAGAAATACAATACAGCCAATAAGAAAAAAAACACTTCCAAACATTGCCCAAAAATTTCCAAGGCTAGACATAACAAATCCAATTGAAGA
>CAJWPG010000030.1 GCA_913045275.1 uncultured Pelagibacteraceae bacterium | reverse complement strand
TGGTAACAGTAACGTGGTTTTTATTTGGTTGGTGGATTTATTGGGCGTTTCCAACAGGACCAGGTCTAGCACCATCAATAATGAACGAAAGCGCAGCTTTAATAACAGATGAATCGGCTTTTAGTGCCAAGTGGTATCTGCCAAATAGTGATCTTATGGCAGTTAACTTAGGCGACCATATAAGTGGAGTATTCTGGGCAGCGTTTTTATTATTCTCATGGACGGCTGCTTCAATTGTTTCAGGTGCTGTAATCGAAAGAATAACAACTTTCGCATTCGGTATTTTAGCAATTGCTATCGGTTCAGTTTTCTGGACTATAGATGCTGCATGGGGATGGCACTTTGACGGTTGGATGCTCAAATTACTCGGTTATCATGATGCTTACGCTTCTGGTGTAATTCATGCTATAGCTGGAGGATTTGCCTTAGGTATCTTAGCTGTTTTAGGACCGAGAATAGGAAAATTCTCATCATCAGGAGTACCAAGAAATATTGGACCAAGAAATCCTTGGTTAGTAACAATTGGATTGTTTCTAATTTATACAGGTTTCTGGGGTTTTTACGCAGCATGTAATATTCCAATTTTTGATCTTGGGCCTGAATATGGGATGGAAGGTGTAACTTATTGGACTGCAACTAACATATATGTAACTCCAACTACATTGAGTGGTATTACAATGAACTTCTTGATGTCACTATCAGGAGGATTGTTAGCTGGATATGTAATCGCAAAGGGAGATCCTTTCTGGACATATTCAAGTGGACTAGCAGGTATTATATGTGCTTCTGCAGGAAATGATTTATATCATCCAATACAAGCAATGATCATTGCTATGATTGGTGTAGTTATTGCTTACAAATTGCATTACTGGGTTGAACGTAAGTTCAAAATTGATGATGCAGTTGGAGCTGTAGCTGTACACGGTTATGCTGGATTTGCAGGTCTTGTGATTTGTGGATTTGTACTTAATGGATATCCTTCTTCAGGATATAGTGTTGGTGCTATGTGGGATGGAACTACATACGCAGCAATCAATCCATTAGGAATGTTTATTGGTGCATTAATAATGTTCGTAGTCCTTGGTTTTATACCAGGTTGGATCATTGCTAAAGTACTTCATGGAATGGGTAGACTTAGAATTCCAAGAGAAGTAGAGTTAGCCGGTCTAGACTTCGATATAATGGAGGCGGCTAAAGATGACGAAAAAACTGTCGCTTCATCAAGTTAAAGGAGGATAATATGGCTGTAACTAATTGGATAGATCATCTAAGTGCTAAAGAAGTTGCCGGTGCCGTTTATCCTGGGGTTGGAACTGAAGGAGTTTTGGTTCTAATTGCCGTTGTTATTTGGATTGGCTGGCATGCTATTACAGCAAAGCAAGAAGAAGATGAGCTTAAAAAACTTGTTAAAAGAAGGCCCAGTTCAAATGCTTGGAAAAGTAATGTTACCGATGGATAATATATGGCAACAGTAACTGATTGGATAAAACATTTAACAACTGATAGCGCAGGTGATGAAATAGGAACACAAATTGCCGGTGCTGTTTATCCTGGAGTTGGAACTGAAGGTGTTTTAGTTCTAATTGCCGCTGTTATTTGGATTGGCTGGCATGTAATTGCAGCAAAGCAAGAAGATGAAGATCTTAAAAAACTTGCTAGAAGAAGGCCTAGTTCAAATGCTTGGAAAAGCAACGTTACCGATGGATAACTAAATTTTAATTAGGGCGCATAATTATTTATGCGCCCTCTTTAAATATGGAAGAAAATAATTCAGAAAACAATATCAACAAGACACCTTCTAAGATGGCTAGGTTGGCTTGGCCCAAAGCTAAGTACGGAGTGATACTTGCTGTAATCATTATAATAGTAATTAATTTAATTTATTATCAAGATTTCTTTTTGTCTTTTTTTAATTAATTGTGTAACTTAATTTATGGCAAAAAACTTATTCCAAATTGCTAAAGCAAATAAAATTAAATATTTTTTAATCAGTTTTGTAGATCTTTTTGGAGTTTTAAGATCTAAATTAGTTCCAGCTCATGCAATAAAAGAAATGCAAAAAGCAGGAGCAGGTTTTGCTGGATTTGCTGCTTGGTTAGATATGACGCCAGCAGATTCTGATATGTTTGCAATACCAGATCCTGATAGTTTAATTCAATTACCTTGGAATAAAGAAGTAGGATGGTTGGCTTCAGATCTATGGATGAATGGTAAGCCTGTTGAAGCTTCTCCAAGAGTAATGCTAAAAAAACAAATAAAAGAATTATCAAAAAAAGGTTTTGTAATGAAATCTGGCGTAGAATGCGAATATTTCCTTATTTCACAAGACGGAACATCTATTGCCGATCTAAGAGATACTCAATCTAAACCTTGTTATGACCAGTCTGCTTTAATGAGAAGATATGATCTTATTAAAGAAATTTGTGACAGTATGATTGAAATGGGCTGGGGTCCTTATCAAAATGATCATGAAGATGCTAATGGTCAATTTGAAATGAACTGGGATTATTCAGACTGTTTAATTACAGCTGATAGACATGCTTTCTTTAAATTTATGGTTAAAACTTTATCTGAAAAACACGGTTTAAGAGCAACGTTTATGCCAAAACCATTTGAAAATTTAACTGGTAATGGTTGTCATGCTCACGTTTCTGTCTGGAAAGGTAAAAAAAATGTATTTTTAGATAACTCCGATAAATTAGGATTAAGCAAAATGGCTTATAATTTTTTAGGTGGTGTAATAAAAAATGCAGAATCCTTATCAGCTTTTTTTAATCCTACTATTAATAGTTATAGAAGAATTAATGCACCTCCAACAAAGTCAGGTGCTTCTTGGTCTCCAAGTAGTATATCGTATACGGGTAACAATAGAACACATATGATTAGAATTCCTGATCCTGGTCGTTTTGAATTAAGATTAATGGATGGATCTGCAAACCCTTATCTTTTGCAAGCAGGCGTATTAGCTGCTGGTATTCATGGATTACAAAACAAAATCAATCCTGGCAAACCTTTACATTGCAACATGTATACCGATTATAAAAAGTATCCAAATTTACCAAAATTGCCTGATAATTTAGATCAATCTTTAGAAAAGTTGAAAAATAATAAAAAAATGAATAATTCTTTTGGTAAAGATGTAATAAGTAGTTATCTAAAATTAAGAAATTCCGAAATTAAAGAATTCAAACAAAAAGAAAATTTTAATAAAAGAGAACCTATTACTATATGGGAAAGAACTAATACACTAGACTGTTAATAAATGAATATATCTAACGGTCAGTTGTGGAAATATTCCTCATTTATTGAAAATAAAAATTATTCCTTTAACAAAGAAGAAATATTAAAAAATATTTCTAAAAATCATATAGATGAAGCTTATTTGACTATTTCTAAATGGGATAGTTATAGCCCTACCCCTCTTCTACTTTTAAATAAATTATCAAAAGAATTAAATTTAAATAAAATTTATTACAAAGATGAGTCAAAAAGATTTGGTCTTAAATCTTTTAAAGCATTAGGTGGCGCTTATGCAGTTGAAAAAGTTACTAAAGGAAACAAAGATATAACAGTGTCCACTGCAACTGCTGGAAACCATGGTAGATCTGTAGCTTGGGGTGCTAAAAGATTAGGACTTAAATGCAAAATCTTTATTAGCGAATATGTGAGTGATGCTAGAGGTAAAGCTATGGAAGCTCTTGGTGCTGATGTTGTTAAAGTTAAGGGAAATTATGAAAAATCTTTAATTGAATGCATCAAGCAATCCTTAGAAAATAATTGGCAAATCGTACAGGATGTTGCTTGGAAAGATTACATGTTGGTTCCAACTTTAACCATGGCTGGATACTCGGTAATGATGAAAGAAATAGTTGATCAAATAAACAATGAAGAAATTACTCATATATTTTTACAAGCAGGTGTTGGAGGAATGGCTGGTGCAATGGTAGCTGGAGCCGCAAGATACTTAGAAAATACACCAAAAATGATAATTGTAGAACCAGATAGTGCTGCTTGTGTAATGGAAAGTATAAAAACGGGAAAAATAGAAAAAATAAATATTGAACGAGAAAGTTTAATGGGAGGAATGTCTTGTGGAGAACCATCTCTAGTTCCTTGGGAAATACTAAAAAAATCAGTAAATAACTGCATCAGTTTACCTGATGATGATATTGGAAAAGCAATGAAGTTATTTGCTAATGCAAGTTTTGGTGATGATAAAATTGTTGCAGGAGAAAATTCTGCTCCTGGTGTTATTAGTTTAATTGCAAGTTGCAATGATGAAAATATTAAAAATAAAATTAATCTAAATTCTAATTCAAATGTACTTCTAATCGGGTGCGAAGGTGATACGGATCAAGAAATGTATCAAAAACTTTTAAAAGAATAGTTATTAAGTAGTTTAGTGAAAAAGATTATAAGAAAAAAAGTTGAAAATTTTAATTATTAAAATCCACTTTCTCTAACTAATAAGGATAAAATATTTTTTGTAAATTTTATAAAAGGACTGTATCGATTACCTTTTACGTGGACATATCCAGGAAGTTGCCAATCAACAGTTTGATCTTTATTAATTAAGTCAAATGACACTTTATAATGAGCTGTGATCGGTCTACTTTCAAAATCTCCTGAAATAAAAGGTCTTGATGCTATTGGACCTCCATATTTTGAAATTAGAGATAGATAAGGTAGTACTGAAACTGCTGATTGATCTAAACTTTTAGAAACTAGTTTAATATTATTATGCTGACCATCAAATGGTATAAAAACTGCATTAGAATCTAATTTAAATCGATAAATTTCTTCTTCTTTAAGAAACCCTACAACATTACCAGTTCCATATTTAACAATACCCATCAATTCATCTAAATTACTAACCCATTGGTTTTTTGATAAATAAGAAAAATTTTTTATTTTTCCATCTGTAGGAGATTTAATTTTTAACTTTGATTGTAGTTTATTTAAACCGGTCAATTCTGTTTTAAGTTCAATTAACCTTTGTTGTAAAGTCATATACTGATCTAAATTACCGGCAGATCTACTAATTCTATTTATTTTAGTTTTGATAAGTTGAATTTTTCTTCTAGTAGAATTAATTTTTTGTTCAAGTTGTGGTGATTTCAATTCAATTAAATATTGCCCTTTTTTAACTACATCGTCTTTTTCAACAAATATTTCTTCTATTTTGGCTGGATATGGAGAGTAAATTTTCGAATATTGCTCTGAAACATAGACAGCTGGAATTTTTAAAGACGATTTCCATGGCAGAAATAAACCCATCAATATAATGAGTAAAATAGCCATTAATCGAATAGTTTGCTTGTTAATACTCATTTCAGATTTCATAAACCACCACTGTTTCATTTCTTTTATTATTGGTTGTAAAATGAACCAGTAAATTTCAATTACGAATAATAAGATTCCTAAAAATTTAAACGCTAAGTGATAAACCAATAAAGCAATCCCAAGAAATAAGAAAAATCTATATATCCAAGTAAACCAAGCATATGTAATAAAAGTCAATCTTCTTGAAGGATTTAATTCTTCAGGTGGTTGATGATTAAAACCAAATAATACTTCTCTTAATCTCCATTTTGCTAAAGCAAAAGATCTAGGTTGTAAATTTTCTGCTTTTAGCCAATCACCAAAAACATAATAACCATCAAATCTCATAAATGGACTAACGTTAATTGCTAACGAAGATATCCAGCTAGTTGTTGCAATAAAAAATGTTACACTTTTTAATCCACCGTCAGGAAGTATTGCCCAAAGGAAAGTTGCAATCAGTGCTAAATGAAGTTCGGTTAGAATTCCTGCAAAATTAATAATTAATCTTTCTCGATGATTTCTAAGTCTCCACGCATCAGTGGTGTCTGTATATAAAAAAGGAAAAAATACTAAAAAAGCAATTCCAATTGCTGATACTCTGCAACCAAAATATTTAGCAATGTATGCATGTCCTAATTCATGTAAAGATTTTACAAAAACTAAAGTTATTAAATAAAGCATTAAACCTTTAAATGAAAAAAAATAAAGAAATGTAGTTAAAAAATTTTCAAATTGCTGAATTACTAAACAGATTCCAACAAAACCTAATATATAAATTACACTTCTAAACTTCTTTGAACCTAAAGATTTAACATATTTTAAAGTTTTGCCTAACCAATCATCGGGTCTTACTAATGGTATTTTAAAAAATAAATAACTATGAATTAAATTTAGTATCCAGCTTCTTTTTAAAGTATTTTTTTGTTGTAAAAGTAATGAATTATTTTGTCCTCTTGGTTGAATAATTAAATTATTTTGCTGAAGAAAATCAATAAAACTTTTTATTTCATCACCATTTGTTTCTAATCCACCTTTATTTATTTTATTTTCAAATGTTTTTATATCTTCACCACCTCTCCAATTTTTAATTAACCTAAATGCTGTAATTCCAAGTGTAAAATATTTGTTTCTCAAGGCGTCATATAAAAGCCATGCGGGAGATCCATCTTCTCTGCTGTTTCCTCTAAATATTTCTAAATCTTCTCGTAAATATGGAACTATCATATACCGATTAATTGACGAACAAATGTGATTGGTTTTCTAAATAAGTAATAGAATAATGTTACTTTTGAACCATAAATTTTTGCAGTTCCTCTTAAACCTATTCTTGGAATCTCTTGATCTTTTTCCAAACTTGAAACTATTTTATAAGATAAAACTTCTTCTGGAGATAACTCTGGCTCATAAGACGCTCTGAGCAATCTTCCTGCTAATGGTTTTATAGGATTTATATCTAGAAAAATTTTAACTTCTGAATTTTCTTTAATAATAATTGAATCTTTTACTGGCAACCATATTAAAAACTCGACATTTTTAGGATCAGAAATAGTTAGTATTTTTTCGCCTACTTCGACCGGTTTTCCTTGCCAATCTGCTTTTCTGCCGACTATAGCTATCCCTTGTTTTTCTGAATAAATCTTTGAATTTTGCAACTTTTCTTTGGAAGAATTTAGTTCGACTTTTTTTAAATCTACCTGTGCTTCAAGTTCAGCCAATTTTGATTTTTCTTCATTATTTGTAAATGAAGATTGTCTAGTTCTAAGAAGTTCTTTTTCAGCAACTTCTAAGGATTGATTAGCCAAGTTATAATTATTTAATAAGTCAATATCTTCTAACCTAACTAATAGGTCGCCTAAGTTTATTTTATCGTTATTATTTACTTCTATTTTTTTTACCACTCCATCAAAAGATGAAGTTACAATAAAAGGATTTTTTGCAACTACTTCAACGGGAGCTGTACTTGTAATTTTAACTGGAATAAGAAAAATCAAAATTATAGCAATAAAGATAATCCATCCTTTTACTCCTGAAAAATTTTTTTTTAAAAAATCTACAATTGAATAATTTATTAAAAATGTATTAAACGCATGACCGTAAGTACTAGCCAGATGTCTTACTAGTTCATTTTCATTTTCTTGAAATGCTTCATTTCGTGATAAGATTAAATATCCTTGTAAACCTTTTTGAGGTGAAAAAATAGGAACACATAGTATGAACTGAGGAATGTTTTTTGGTTTAGCTATTTTTAATGTTTTTGTAAAATCATTAAGATCAATAAGTGTAATGTCTTTTAAATTAGAATTAGATTTATGATTAATTACTTTTTCAACATAAGAAACTAAAGGTGAAGTTCTATCTACTGTTGCTAGATCTGAAATTGCGCTAACATTATAATTATTGGACGCAGATTTAATTAATAAAAAAGAATTAGTATAATTAATTATTTCTCTTGTCTCATTAACAACTACAAAATTTAATTCATCTTTAGATCGAGCATCACGGGCTTTTTTTTCAAGTCCGATTAATCTTGCTATCTTAATGTTTTTATCTTCACTCAAATTTAACTATCCCACTCATTCCAGGAATTAAACTCTCATATTTTTTATTAAACTGAGCTTTTAATTCTATTGTTTGGCTGGCAGCATCCACTGCAGCTCCTAAACTAATAATTATTGCATCTAAAACTTCGCCGGTTTCATCTATTGTAATTTTAACCGAGTGACCTTTTTTTAACCATTTTAACCAATTACTAGGCGCAACTATTTCTGCTTCTAATAATCCGTCCCCTACTATATCCATTAATGGTTCTCTCTGTTCAATGCTTGCGAAAATATTTGTATAAACATCCATAACTTTCCCATCGTAAGGAGCAACAATATTACATCTTTCAACATTTAATTTTGCAATTGATAATTCTGCTTCAGCTTTTTTAAGTGCTGACTCGGACAATTGATATTGAAGTTCACCAATTGATCTCATGTCTAAAAGTTCTTTATCGTTTTTTAATTGTACTTTTGCACTTTTGTGATCAGCTTTAAGAACTTCTAATTGAGCTTTATATAATTTGCAGTCAAAGGTTATTAAAACATCACCTTTCTTAAAAGCATCTCCCATTAAAAAGTTAATTTTCTCAACACGTGCGGAAATTTCGCTTGAAATAGCTACTTTTTCTGTAGCAACAACTAAAGCCCTAGCTTCTTTTGCTTCAGTTTCTGCTGTATTGGCAGAAATAAAACTTCCGCAAATTAATAGAATTACAATGAATAAATTTTTCACGTTTTTAATATAGGTTAATTTTTATAAACTATCTATTACTTGAGATCCGTAATCATCCAATTTGGCATGTTCTTTCGATAATTGTGCGGTCAGAGTTACAAATTCATTATTAGTATCTAAAATTTTCTCAGTTGTTGATGAATTTTCTTTAGAAAAATTAATAGTTAGATCTTTAACTGTTATTTCTCCATTGGGGTCTTCAACAATAATTTTTAAATCAATTGAACTAACATCTTTAGGAGGATTAGAAATAATTTTAGCACTATTAGGGTCGAACTTAATCCAGTTCGGAAGTTCTTGACCATCTTTTAAAACTATTTTTAGATTTTCAAAACTAGTTTTCAGTTCATATTGTAATAGAAAATGTAGACTTACGGGTAAATCAACTACATGCTCATTACCTCTTAGGTTTGATTCTAATTTTAAAAATTCATTTGGTTTAATTGTTTTTACTATATCTTTTAAAGATTTACTGCCATCATTAAGAGTGTCTGTAACTGTTTTGTTCACTGAACCGTCTTTATCAATAGAATTAAGTTTTACTACACCATCATTACTTACTTCAATTTTTTTTGCTTTAGCTAATTTTTTATTTTGTTTTATAATTTCTTTATCATTAGCAATTTTTTTAGGATCTATTTCAACAGTTACTTGTTTTTTATTATTGTCTGCATCAATTGAAATAATTTTAAATTCAAGAAGTTTTGTTCCTTTGGGAATATTTATTTTAGTTTTTCCTGTTTTAGGATCAATTTGTATCCATTTAGGTAAAGGAGAACCGTCTTTCATTAATCCATAATATTTTTGAACTTCTTTTCCTTCATCATTAAAAACTTTAAAATTAACTTTTAAACCTTCTTTGGTAATTTTAGTTTTAATTTTGTCGGCATATACATTTTTTTCTTTTACTTCTGTTGTTTTAGACTCTGCAACCAAATCTACTAGTTTTAAACCTTGATTAAATTCAGAATTTTTTGTTATTGAAGTTTTTGGTAAGTCTAAATTTTTAGATATAAATCTTTTAGCTCTTTTTATTACTTTTCTTTCTCTTTTAGCTTCTTTTCTTTCTCTTTTAGCTTCTTTTTTTTCTTTCTTAGTTTCTTTTTTAGTTTCTTCATCATCTTCTTCAGTTGTGGTTTCGGCTTCAGTTCCTGAAACTGTAATCGTTAATGTTGCTGTAGTTGTTGTTGTTCCGTCAGAAACTGTATATGTAAAAACATCTGTTTCACTAGATCCAGAACTTATATTGTCTGCAGCATCTTGATCAGCAACATATGTGTAGGATCCATCAGCTCCAATGGTTAAAGTACCGTATGTTCCTGTAACTTCTGTACCGCTACTATTAT
>CAJWPG010000029.1 GCA_913045275.1 uncultured Pelagibacteraceae bacterium | reverse complement strand
TGGTCGGGGCGGCAGGATTTGAACCTGCGACCCTCTGGTCCCAAACCAGATGCGCTACCAGGCTGCGCTACGCCCCGAATGGTGTACTAATACAGTAGATAAATTAAAATTCAAAGTATATTAATGACTATAATCAAGAAAAAATTAACAATTTAATATATAAGTTAAGTTAAATGATCATTAGTTGTTTAAATTGTAATAAAAAATTTAATATAGATGAAAAGCTAATACCTGAAAATGGCAGATTATTACAGTGCAGTAGTTGCAATCATAAATGGCATTACACAATACCAAAGAAAGAAAATGTTATTTTATCTGAAAAAAATGAAGAAGTACAAAATAATGATGAAGGAGAAATATTAATCAATCCTTCATTAAACGAAACTATTATTAATAATATAAAAAAAAAAACAAATGACAATACATCCAGAAAATTAAAGTCTAAAAAACATAAACATGATATAGAAAAAAAAGATGCTAAAATAAAATATTCTTTAGTAAAAATACTTAATACATTGCTAATAATAATTATTACATTTGTTGCTATGATCTTAATTTTAGATGCATTTAAAAATAATTTGTCAGACTATGTTCCAATTTTAATTCCATTGTTAGACAACCTCTATGAAACTTTTTTTGATATAAAATCCTTTATAAAAGACTTGATAAGTTAAAATGATTCAAAATATAACAAAACCCTTTAAGTGGTTTTTTAAATTAGAAACATCAAGTGGTTTGGTTTTGTTATTTAGCGCTATTGTTGCGCTAATTATTAGTAACTCTGACTTATCAAGTTTATATTTCAACACTTTAGAAAAATATCTTTTTATTGGAATAAATAATTTTGGATTAAAACTTACAGTAATTCACTGGATTAATGATGTTTTAATGGCAATATTTTTCTTTTTTGTAACTTTAGAAATTAAAAGAGAATTTATACAAGGTGAGCTTTCAAATACAAAACAAGCCCTTCTACCAATCATTGCAGCAGTAGGTGGAATGTTAGTCCCTGCTCTATTCTATGTATTTATTAATTATGGTAATTTTGAAACTTTAAATGGTTGGGCAATACCTTCTGCAACAGATATTGCTTTTTCATTAGGTGTACTGTCATTGTTAGGATCACGAGTTCCTTTATCTTTAAAAGTATTTTTAACTGCTCTTGCAATTATAGACGATCTTGGAGCAATAATAATAATTGCATTATTTTATTCAGGAGATTTAAGTTTTAAATATTTATCATTAATGCTTTTAGCATTTATAATTTTGATAATATTAAACAAATTTAACGTAAAAAAATTTTTACCCTATTTAGTTATTGGATTATTTTTATGGGAATTTACTCACCAATCAGGTATTCATGCAACAATAGCAGGAGTGCTCCTTGCTTGCACAATACCACATAGAAAAAAAGATAAAGATTTTTCTCTTTTGGTTAAATTGGAACATGCAATTAGTCCTTATGTGGCTTTTGGTATAATGCCATTGTTTGCTTTTGCTAATGCCGGTGTCTCTTTAGGTGGACTAACATTTGGATCTTTATTAAATACAGTGCCACTTGGAATACTTGTAGGTTTGTTTGTCGGTAAGCAGTTAGGAGTTTTTGTATTTTCTTATATATCAATAAAATTAAAATTTGCACAAATGCCAAATAATTCTAATTGGATAAATTTTTATGGCGTAGGAATTTTAACGGGAATTGGATTTACCATGAGTTTATTTGTTGGTAATCTGGCATTTGTTGAAAATATACAATATATAGATGGTGTTAAAATTGGAGTTTTATCAGGCTCCTTATTATCAACAGTTTTTGGATATTTATTATTGTTAATATTTTCAAAAAGCAAATGACGGTTAAAACAATAATTAAGTTAATCATAATTATATCTTTTATGTCTATTCTCAATTTTAATAATGCTTCAGCAAATTATGAAAAAATTATATTTGATTTTAAAGTTACAGATATAAGTGGAAAAGAAATTAACCTTTCTAAATATAAAGGAAAAACAATATTGATTGTTAATGTTGCAAGCAAATGTGGTTTTACAAAACAATATAATGGTCTTCAAGATTTATGGAAAAAATATAAAAGTAAAGGATTGGTAGTAATTGGTTTCCCGTCTAATCAATTTGGATCCCAAGAATTAGATACCGATAAAGAAATAAAAAATTTTTGTGAAGTAAATTTTAATATTAGCTTTCCAATAGTCTCAAAAACTAAAGTTAAAGGTAAAAATGCTCATGAAATATATAAGTGGGCTCTTAAAAATCATGGAAAATCAACGATGCCTAAATGGAATTTTCATAAAATATTAATTAATTCTAAAGGAAAAATAGAAAATACCTATTTATCTTTTACCAAACCCAATTCTAAAAAAATCGTTAATAAAATAAAAAAGTTACTAAATTAAAAAACTCATTCCATCATAAGCAGGAGATACATTTTTTGGCAAAAATTTTTGTACTTTTAAATAATCAATTTCAAAATTCATATTAATTAAAATTGTATTTTTTGGCTTAATTAAACTAACTAATTCTAATACGTCATCTAAATTAAAATGAGATGGATGAGGATCGTATCTTAAACAATCTACAACAAGATATTTTAATTTTTTTAATTTACATAAATCTTTTTTGTAAATTTTACTCACATCACTTACATACGCGCATGAATTATTAATTTTATACAAAATACTGTTAATTTTGCCATGTTTAACTTTAATAGGTTCAATTAATATTTTTTTTCTTTTTGATATAAATTTATGTTTTTTTTTTAGTCGTTTTAGATTGCATATAGATGGATATTCAAGATTATTTTTAAAGCAATAATTAAATGATTTTAATAAATAATTTGATGTTTCTTTGTTTGCAAATAAATCTAATTTTTTTTTATTTTTTAAATAGAATGTTCTTAATTCATTTATTCCATGAGTTTGATCTGCGTGCATGTGAGTATAAAAAACTTTATCAATATTCTTGATATTATTTTTTAATAATTGAGATTTTAAATCAGGAGAAGTGTCAATTAAAATATTCAGCTTATCAGATGTAATCAGTGCGGAACATCTACTTCTATAATTTTTTTTTAAATTAGAGTTGCATTTTCCAAAATAACCATCGATTCTAGGTACACCCAAAGAGCTACCTGATCCAAGTATTGTAAACTTCGTAGCCATTATTCAAAAAAAAGAGAGTTAAAATTATTTGTAGTAATTTTCTCCATTTCATTATTATCCAATTTTTTTATTTTTGCCAAATGTTCTAATGTATATTTAATAAAGCTAGGTTCGTTTTTTTTACCTCTCATAGGAACGGGTGCTAGGAAGGGACTATCAGTTTCTATTAATATTTTTTCATTTGGTATATTTTTAAACACTTCTTGCAATTCAAAGCTATTTTTAAAGGTTATTATTCCGCTTGCAGAGAAATATGATCCTAAATCAAGCAATTTATCTGCAAATTTTTTTGATCCTGTAAAGCAATGCATCAAAATTTTTGGTTTTTCATTTGCATAATCATTAAGAATATTAAAAGTGTCATCTTCAGCATCACGCGAATGGACTATTAATGGACAATTACATTTTATTGAAGCTTCAATGTGAGTTTTGAAACTTTCTATTTGTTCATTTTTGGTACTATTCTCATAATAATAATCTAATCCTGTTTCACCTACTCCTATAATTTTCTCATTATTATTATATTCTTTTTCAATATAATCGAAATTTATATTATAATCTTTAACTTCGTGAGGATGAATCCCAATTGATCCTAAAATCATAGGATCAATTTTGATTATTTTTAATATATTATTATAACTTATTAAATTCGTTGAAATTGTTAGTAGTTTTTTAATACCTGTTTTTTTTGATCTAGATAAAATTTCATCTAAATTTGAAAATAAAGGATCGCGATCTAGATGACAATGAGAGTCTATCATTTTTCAATTTTTTTAAATAAAATATTTATTTTACTTAAAGAAATACCTACTTTTAAACTCTCATGTTTAGACATGCTTTCAAAATTAATGGTTTTTTCGTCTATACCAAATATTTTTAAAACTTTTAAAGATGTTTCGGGAATCACTGGGTATAGCAAAATAGAAATTTTTCTTATTAACTCTAAAGCAGTAAATACAATTGTGTTTAATCTTATTTTATTGTCTTTTTTTTTCCAAGGTTCTTGATCGTTAAAATATTTGTTAGAAGCAAACAACATTTCAATAAGAAAATTCATATATACGTTTATATTTTGATTATCAATTAGATTTCTTAGTTTATTTAGATTTTCAAATGGTAGCAACACATTCAAATCATCTTTGCTAAATTCATGAGATGGTACCACAAGATCGCAGTTTTTTTCACAAAATGCCAACACACGTTGACAAAGGTTTCCATAGTTATTTGCAAGATCACTATTTATACAGTTCTCTAATTTTTCTTGAGAAATATTACCATCATTACCAAACGAAACTTCTTTCAAAAGGTAATATCTAAGTGCATCTAATCCATACTGTTCAATAATTTCCAAAGGATCAAGTATATTATTTTTTGATTTAGACATTTTTTCATCACCCGATAAAATCCATCCATGTCCATATACTCTTTTTGGCAAAGGTAAGCTTGCAGCCATTAAAAAAGCTGGCCAGTATATAGCATGAAATCGTAAAATATCTTTACCGATAATGTGAATATCAGCAGGCCAGAATTTTTTATATAGATTATCTTTTGTATTTGGAAAGTTAAGCGCACTTATATAATTTGTAAGAGCGTCAAGCCAAACATAAATAATATGTTGTTCATTTGTTGGTATTTTAATTCCCCATGAGAAAGTTTTTCGACTTACTGACAAATCTTTCAATCCATTTTTTACAAAACTAATAACTTCATTTTTTCTAGCTTCGGGCAAAATAAATTTTGGATTTTCTTCATAAAATTTTAGCAGAGGTTTTTCCCACTCAGATAATTTAAAAAAAAAAGATTCTTCTTCTACCCATTCAACTAAAGAACCAGAACTAGTAGAATACTTTTTGCCTTCTTTGGTTTCGATTTCATCATTCTGATAAAATGCCTCATCTGAAACAGAATACCATCCGGTATATTTCGATAAGTAAATTTGATTATTATCTTCCAAAATTTTCCACAAATTCTGAACTGAGTTGATATGACGATTTTCTGTTGTTCTTATAAAATCTGTATTAGAAAGATTTAGTATTTTAGTAAGATCCTCAAAAGTTTTAGAAATTTGATCACAAAAATCTTTAGGTTTCATATTATTTTTTTCAGCAGATCTTTGAATTTTCAGACCATGCTCGTCTGTTCCTGTTAAAAAATGTACATTAAAACCATCAATTTTTTTAAATCTTGCAAAAAAATCAGCTATTATGCTTGTATAAGCATGTCCCATGTGAGGCTTTGCTGATGGATAGTAAATAGGTGTTGTTATGTAAAAATTTTTATTCACTTAACAATCTTTGTTGAAATTCTATAAAAAATGATTCCATATCTAAATTATATTTTTTTATTTGATTCAGCTTGAGGTAAAAATATTTCTTTAATTTGAATGCTATGTTATTGGTTAAAACAATTTTTTTATAGAAAAATAATTCAATAAGAAAATTAATATTATTATTAATAAATTTATTTTTTGTATAATCATTTTTTTTAATAATTAATCGAATTAAGTCTTCTATTTTTATTGTTTTATAATTCAATGAATTTTCATTTAAATAATTAATTAAAGAAATCGTAAAAGATGGATTGTTATAATAATTGACCAAATCTTCAGATAATGAATCGTAAATATTTTTAGCAAAATAGTCATTTATAATCAATTTACAACTAGATATATTTAAAAACATTTTGAATTCAATGCATCTAGATTTAAGAGTGTCTTGTATCAACGACCCACTGTTATGAGTTAAGATATAAAATACATTATTATTTGGATGTTCAATAGACTTTAAAAGAGCATTAGTTGAATATATATTTAAATCGCTGGCATTATCAATAATAATAAATCTACTTTTATTATTGAATGATGAATTATTTTGAAATTTAATCATTTCTCTAATTTGAGAAATTTCAATATTTTTTTTATCATCTTTTTTATTAATTAAAAAAATATTAGGATTTGTATTATTATTAAAGAGCAGATATGATTTATTTTTATTATTTATTTCTAAATTTTCTGAATCGTACTTATATTCTTCATTTTGAGAAAGAATATAATTTACATAATGACTAGAGAATAAAAATTTACCTATACCCTTTTCTCCACTTAGTAAAATTTTACTTGGTAAGATATTTTTTTGAGAAAGCTCAATTAAATGTTGAAATAAATAATTATGACCTATGAGTTTGTTAATGTTTTTCATCTTATGAAACAAGTTTTTTTATTTTTTTTATTATTATTTGGGAGTTTTCTTCAATATTATTTTCATTACTATCAATGATAAAATAATTTTTTTTGTCTTTAGCTATATTTAAAAATCCTTTTTGCACCTTATTATAAAACGATAAATCAAATTTGTCATATTTGTTAAGTGAAAATCTTTTATTCAATCTAATTTTCATATTTTTTTTATTAACAATACTTAAAAAAGTAAAAGTAGGTTTAAATCTATCAAGTAAAAAATTGTTTAATTTATTAATTAAATTCAAGTTTATACCCATTCCATAATGTTGATATGCTATTGTTGAGTCAACAAATCTATCTATTATAATAATCTTTTTGCCATAATTATTTTTTATTATTTTATCAATATTTTCTGATCTAGAAGCCATTATTAACATTAAATCGGTTTTAAAATTTAATTTTGATTTCTTGTTTAAGATTAGTTTTCTAAATATTTCTGAAAGAGTAGTTCCGCCGGGTTCCCTAATTTTTATAAATTTTCTATTTATATTATTTAAATATTTTGCAACTATTTTAAGATTTGTTGATTTTCCTGAAGTTTCAATTCCTTCAAATACAATAACTGGATATTTATACATCGCCCCATATTAAAAAATTTATCGAAGTGATTAATCTAGAGATGATATTTTGTTTTTTTATATTTTCTGATGCAAGTAAATCATGCGTACCAATATCTTCGTCTTTAAAAAAAATTTTTAATTTAGCAACTATTTCATTTTTATTTATTGGTGCGGCTATTGGACCTTCGTATGCTATTTTTATTTTTAAATATTTTTTTTTAGCTTTAGGTATTGTTTTATAAATATCCTCATTTAAATATACGCCAATTTTATTTTTTTTTCCTTGCCAAACATCAATCTTTGCAAAAGTTTGATTTTTTTCTGCAATTTTGATTGTTTCAAATTTTGCTAATCCCCAAGTTAATAATTTTAATGATTGTTTAGATCTATCATTTTTTGAAGAAAAGCCGCTTCCAACAGCAATTAATCTTCTTTTTTTTCTTTTAATTGAAGATGCTAAAGAATATTTTTCATATGCTAGATATCCTGTTTTAATACCATCAGCGCCTATGTTTTTATATAAAAGCGGATTTCTATTACCTTGTGTTATTGGATCGCCACCAGTTCTGTCCCATGTAAATTCTTTTTCCTTAAAGTATTTATAATATTCAGGATAATTTTTGATTAAATAATTTGACATTAGTAGAATGTCTCTTACAGTTGAAATATTATCTGGTGAATTAATTCCAGAAGAATTTGAAAAATTTGTATTTGCCATTCCTATTTCTTCTGCTTTCTCATTCATTAAAGTTGCAAATTCTTCTTCAGATCCAGCAATTCCTTCTGCTAATGCTACACAGGCATCATTTCCTGATGATACTATTATACCTCTAAGTAAATTTTCAACTGAAATTTCATCACCAATCATGATAAACATTGATGAATAGCCTGACTCGGAAAGTCTCCAAGCATTTTCAGATACAATAAACTTATCGTCTAAGGTTAATTCTTTTTTTTTTAATAAATCAAAAGTAACTATTGCTGTCATAATTTTGGTCATAGATGCAGGAAAAATTTCTCGATCTGCATCTTTTTCATATAATATTTTACCAGATAAAAAATCTTGAAGTATTGCTGTTCTAGCTTTTATATTAAAGTTTGCATGAACCTTGGAAAAACCTGCTGATATTAGCAAAACGAATAAATATATTAATATCTTTTTCATAATTTTATAATTTCTATATTTTCAAAATTTAATTTAATAATATCAGTATATTCCCTTTTGATAGAATCCAAATTATTAAATGGTCCTTTGTATACTCTGTAGCTATTTTTTGACATTTTTTTTATTTTGATATTATTAATACTATACTCATTTTGAAGTCTATTTATTAATATTTTAGCACTGTCTTCAAAATAAAGATCTACAATTTTTATAATATATTTAAAATCTATAGATGGCTTCAGTATTTTTTTGTTTTTTTCTTTTTCACTTATATTATTAGAGATATTATTAATTTCTATTCTTTCTACGGGAACTTTATTTGCTACATTTTTTTCTTCATCAAAGGTCTTTGCTTTATTTATAATAAAAGAATTTTTTTGATTTAAAGTTTTAATTTCGACATAAGGTTGATTAAAATCTATTTCAAGATCTGTGGCTATGCGCCTAGAAACTACAGAATTGTAAAAGGTTGGATATTTAGAATTTCTACCAACTTTTACCAACAAATATTTTCCGTTTATTAAATTAGTTACTTTAACAGGAGTATCTTTTTCTAAAACATTGTTAAAAATTAAAAGAGATCTATCATCTAATTTTTTATTAACAAATTTTTTGTCGTAAATAAGTGTAAAACCTTTATTTGAATAATTAATAAAATTTTTTGAATAATTTATTTTTTTTGATTGTTCGGCACACGAAACAAAAAAAATAGAACAAAAAAAAAATAAAATTCTATAGTTCATTTTTAAATTTATCTTTTAATGTACACACAGCAAGTGCAAATCTTAAAGATCTATTCCATTTTAAAATTAATTTATAATTATCAAAAACAATAAAAGCTGGTGACAATTTATCTGAGTTTTTAACTATTTCAGCATCCGGTGTTATTATGGCCGCATTTAAATTATTATAATTATCCAAAAAATCAGAATTTTGAATGTATTTTTTTAAATAATTTACCTTTTTAGTATTATGAATTTTTTTTGCTGAAATATTAAGATAGCTATCAGGTATATTTGTCTTAAGTGAAACTTTATAAAAACAAGGAGTTGAGTTATTCCAACCTAATTTATTTAAATAATTAGCAGCAGAAGCAAATGAGTCATCTGTTTGTTTAAGACTAATTTTTCCATCATTGTCAAAATCAACAGCATAATTTTTAATTGTTGAAGGCATAAATTGAAAGTTTCCAAAAGCACCTGCCCAAGATCCGTATAAAGTATTGGAGTCTACAATATTGTTATCGACCAATTTTAACAGTGTAATTAGTTCGGAAGTAAAAAAATCACTTCTTCTTTTATCAAAACTTAATGTAGCTAAAGAAGATATAATATCCATTTTTCCTAAATAATTTCCAAAATTTGTTTCTATGCCCATCAAAGATAATAATAGACTTTTATCAACATTATAATTACTTGATATTAAATTTACTTTGTCAATGTTGTTTTTATAAATTTTATTTCCAATTTGAAATTTTTTATTAGAAGCTCTTTTTGAAATATATGTTTTTGTATCTTCATAAAACTCAGGTTGATATCTATCATACTTAATTACTTCTGATAAAAATTTAGTTTTATCTATAAGCTTATTTAATGTGATTATGCTTATACCTTGATCTTGAGCATAATTCTTAAAGTTAATTTTCCATTCTTCAAAACTATCATCAGCATGAACGTAATTTGAATTAGATATGATTAAGAAAAGGATTACAATTAATTTAATTTTTTTCATATAAATCTTTTAAGTAAATAAATACAGCAATCCAAATTAAAAAGAAACTTAGTAACTTTTCAAAATTAATAGGTTCATTAAATAGGTAATAACCCAATAAAAATTGTAAAGTTGGTGTAATATAAAAAATCATTCCTGTGGGTCCCAAACCACAAAGTTCAACTCCTCTAACATATAAAAATAATGGAATCACTGTCATTGGTCCAGCTAACATCAAAATAAACATTAATGATGGATTTGATATATTAAAATCATTTAAATTATTTTTTGAAATTATAAAAAAAGCAATAAGTACAAATGGAAAAATAAATAAACTTTCAATTAGTAAACCAATATCTGTATCA
>CAJWPG010000028.1 GCA_913045275.1 uncultured Pelagibacteraceae bacterium | reverse complement strand
AGGTACCGTGGGTTCGAATCCCACTCTCTCCGCCAAATTGTAGTATAAAAAGTAGTTTTTATTATAAAAAATTAGAAATAGAAAAAAATAAAAAAAAATATCAAATTTATATTGATTTAATTGATTAATTTGATGATAGGTGTATTGAACATTTTATTAAAATTTCTAAAAATGATATAAAAAACCTTTCCTGAAAAAATTATATGATAAAAAATAATATATCCGATTACAAAGCAGACTCCATAAAAGTTTTGAAAGGTCTTGAAGCAGTAAGAAAAAGACCGGGAATGTATATTGGTGACACCGACGATGGTACTGGTTTGCATCATATGGTGTATGAAGTTGTAGACAACTCAATAGATGAAGCTCTAGCAGGACATTGCAAAAATATAATTATTGATATTAATGATGATGACTCAATAACTGTTCAGGATGACGGAAGAGGAATACCTGTAGATATTCATAAAGGAGAAAAAAAATCTGCAGCAGAAGTTATCATGACCCAATTACATGCAGGGGGAAAATTTGATCACGACTCCTATAAAGTTTCTGGAGGACTTCATGGAGTAGGAGTTTCAGTAGTTAATGCACTTTCTGAAAAACTAGATTTATTTATAGATAGAGATGGGAAAAAACACTTTATAGAATTTAATAATGGAGATGCCAAAGCTCCGCTTAAAGTTATTGGAAAATCAAAAAGTACAGGAACTAAAATAAATTTTTTACCTTCCAAAAATATTTTTTCATCAACAAAATTTAGTTTTGCTATATTGCAAAAAAGAATGCGAGAATTAGCATTCTTGAATAAAGGAATTAAAATTTCTTTAAATGATCTAACTCAAAAAAAAACAAAAAGTGTAGATTTCAAATTTGACGGTGGAATAATAGAATTTGTTGAATTTTTAGATGAAGAAAGAGAAAAATTAAAAAACAAAAATGACAATGACTTGTTTAAAAAACCAATTTATATAGAAGGACTTAAAAAAAATATAGATATTCAATGTTCTCTAAAATGGAATGCTGGATATAATGAAGATGTATATCCTTATACTAATAACATTTATCAGAAAGATGGAGGAACGCACTTATTAGGTTTTAGAATTGCTCTTACACGTGTAATTAATAAATATGCATCAGAACAAAATTTATTGAAAAAAAATAAAGTTACACTTTCTGGCGATGATGTAAAAGAAGGTTTAACTTGTGTATTATCAGTTAAAATTCCTGATCCAAAATTTTCATCTCAAACTAAAGATAAATTAGTTTCCTCTGAAGTTAGAAATACTGTTGAAACAATTATAAGCGAAAAATTATCTATATGGTTCGATCAAAATCCATCTATATCAAAAATAATTTTAACAAAAATTATTCAAGCGGCTGTTGCAAGAGATGTTGCTAGAAAAGCTAGAGAAAATGTTAGAAGAAAAGGCGCCCTAGAACTTACAGGGTTGCCTGGTAAATTGGCAGATTGTCAAAATTCAAAGCAAGAAGGGACAGAATTATTTATAGTTGAGGGAGATTCAGCGGGTGGTTCGGCTAAACAAGGAAGAAATAGGGAGAATCAGGCTGTTTTGCCTCTTAGAGGAAAAATATTAAATACATTTACAGAAATAAACGGATCTAAGAAAAGCGGTAACTCTAACGATCTAAGAACAAAGACTCTTTCAAAAATGATTTCTTCCAATGAAATTATAACATTGATTAATGCATTGGGCTTAGATCCAAAGAATGAAGAAATAGATTTAAAAGATTTGAGATATGGAAAGATTATAATAATGACTGATGCCGATGTTGATGGTTCCCATATTAGAGCTTTGTTATTAACTTTTTTTAACAATAAACCATTTAACAAATTAATAGAGCAAGGTCATGTTTACTTAGCACAACCACCTTTATTTAAAATTAATAAAGGATCCAAAGGAATTTATATAAAAAACGAAAAAGAACTTGAGAATTACATTATTAAAAACTCTAAAGATCTTAAAAAATTAAATAAGGGATCTAAAGATTATGAAAAGTTTATACAAATTGAAAAATCTAAATTAAATATTCAAAGATTCAAAGGACTAGGGGAAATGAATCCAGATGAGCTATGGAACACAACTTTGAACCCAGAAACTAGAAATTTACTTCAAGTTCAATATTCAAAAAATTTACAAAAAGATCAGAATCTTATTAAAACTTTAATGGGAAGTGATGTTGCTTCAAGAAAAAATTTTATTGTGGATAACGCGATTAATGTTTTAAATTTAGACATTTAACTTATGGAGATAAGTAAGATCTTAGAAACTTATTCCTTAAATAAATCGACATATGTAAACTTAAGATGGATTGGAATTATTGGTCAATTCGTAACAATTAATTCTGTAAAATTTATATTTAATTTTGAGTTTAATTATATAGCGGCAAATTTAATTATATTTATTGGAATAGTTAGCAATATATTTTTATTATATTATTATAATAAAATACAATTATCTAACCGGTCAGCATTTATTTTTCTTATGTTAGATATTATTCAGTTGAGCTCATTATTATATTTAACTGGAGGAATTTTAAATCCATTTTCAATTTTTTTATTAATACCGAGCGTATTTGCTTCATCCAATTTAAAAATTAGAACAAATTTGTTTCTTATATTTGTGACATTAATAGCAATTATTTTGCTTACATTTTATTCACATGACTTACCAGAACCTCTGAACAAAATTATAACAAATAATTATTATTACTATTCGATTCCGGTTGCTTTAATTATTGCATTATTATTTTTAAATTATTTTGCCATAAATTTTGGCAAAGAGTCAAATCTTAGAAAAGAAGCATTAAATAAAATTCAAGAAATAATTTCAAAAGAACATGAATTAGTCTCTTTAGGAACCCAAGCGGCAGCAGCGGCACACTCATTAGGAACACCATTATCAACAATAAAAATTATATCCCAGGAATTGTTGGAAGAATTTAATAATGATAAAAATTTAAAAAAAGATATTGAGCTTTTAGTAAGTCAAGTTGATAGATGTAATGAAATTTTAAAAAGGTTGTCAATAAACTCCACTCTAGAGGATGATTTTATAGATAAAAATTTAAGCTTAAATAATTATTTAAAAGAAATAGTAAATTCTTTTAAAGAAATATCGGATAAAAATTTTATTATCAATATTGAACAAGATACCAATTCATTTGATATTAAAAAATCAATAGAGATTATTTATGGAATAAGAAATTTTATAGGAAATGCAAATAAATATGCAAAAAATAATATTTATATTACTATTAAAAGTGACAGTGAGCTGTCAGAAATTATAATTGAAGATGATGGCCCTGGATTTTCTAAAGATATATTAACTAAAATTGGCGAGCCTTATATAAAATCTTTAAGATCAAATGATAATAAAAAATCAGGATTGGGCCTGGGTATTTTCATTGGAAAAACACTATTGGAAAAAAATTATGCAAAAATTTTGTTTAGAAATTCAGAAACAAGAGGTGGAGCAGAAATTAAAATTGAATGGATGAATAAAAATTTAGCTAATATTTAATGAAGTTTTTTTTTATTATCAAATAATCCACTTAATTGACTAATCATTACATCCCCAAGTTCCTGAACATCTGTAATTTTTATAGCTTTTTGATAATAACGGGATACGTCATGACCAATACCAATAGCTAAAATTTCAATTTCACTCGTGTTTTCTATAAATTTAACTATTTTTTTTAAATGCTTTTCTAAGAAATCGCCAGAGTTAACTGAAAGTGTAGAATCATCAACTGGAGCTCCATCCGAAATTACCATAAGAATTTTTCTTTCTTCTTTCCTCTTATTTAGTCTATTGAAAGCCCAAGTAATAGCTTCTCCATCTATATTTTCTTTTAACAAGCCTTCTTTAAGCATTAATCCCAGATTCTTTTTTGACTGTCTCCAATGAGTATCAGCAGATTTATAAATTATATGTCTTAAGTCATTTAACCTGCCGGGTAATTTTGGTTTTCCCCTTTTATTCCATTCTTCTCTACTTTTTCCACCTTTCCAATTCTTTGTTGTAAAACCAAGTATTTCTACTTTAACCGAACATCTTTCTAGTGTTCGAGAAAGTATATCCGCACATATAGCAGCAATTGTTATAGGTCTTCCTCTCATAGATCCAGAATTGTCAATCAACAAAGTGACAATTGTATCTTTAAATTCTAAATCTTTCTCTTTTTTAAATGACAATGAATTGTACGGATCAATTATAACTCTAGGCAACTTAGAACTATCTAACAAACCTTCCTCTAAATCAAAATCCCAAGATCTATTTTGTTTTGCCAATAATTGTCTTTGTAATTTATTAGCTAACTTTGTAATTAAATTTTGGAAATTTGTTAGCTGTTGATCTAAATTTTTTCTAAGTTTTAAGATTTCTTCTTGATTTTCCAGCGTCTCTGCTTTGGCTATCTCATCAAATTCATTTGTAAATATTTTATAATCTTTATCACTGATGCCAGTATTAAACTTTTGAATTATATTTTCCGAATTTTCATTTTCTGAATCAGTATCTACTAATTGTTCATCTAATCGAAATTCATTATTATCATCAATCCCATCTACTCCTTCTTTTAAACCATCATCTTCGCTCGTTTGGTCAGATTTTGAAGATTCATCTAAGTTATCGCTAGCTGAATTATTTTTTTCTTGTTCGTTGTCCTCTTGTATTTGCTCATTATCTTCATTATTTTCTGAATCAAAAATTTCCATATTTTTTAAAATTTCAGAGAATTTTGAATTATAGACTTCTTGATTTTCTAAATTATTATATAAATATTTAATATGTTTATTAAATGAATTTTTAAAATCTTCTTCCCAGTAACTTAATATTTTTTCTGATAATGAATTTAACTTAATTCCCAAGAAGTTTTTCAGCATATACAGCTCAAATGCTTCTGCTATTTGCACATCATCTTTTGATTTTAATTGATCTTTTTTTTTAAGTAAAATTTTGCGAGAATAGTTGTCTTTCAAATTTTTTGATATGCCGTTTAGCATTTTTGTTCCTAGCACTTCATATCTTATTTTTTCTGATATACCGTAAAGTAATTTGCAAGAAGTATTACTTGGCAAGTTTTTTTTATAAATATTATTATTTGAAAATTTCCTTTTTAAGGCTTCAGAGTCAGTTTCCGCTCTGAGTTTAACGTAGTCTTCTTTACTATTTAAGTTATCAAGTTCAATAAAGCTGAAGTTTTTTGAATTAAAGTTATTGCGCTCTCCTTTTTCTAATTTGTAGTCATCAGATATTACTTTTACGGTTGAAATTAAAGCTTCTTTAAATTTTTCTTTAAAATTATCTTCTTTATTCATTTATATCTGAATATTTATCATTGATTCTGGTAAATCTTCCCCAAAGCATCTTTGATAATATTCAGCTATTGTGCTTTTTTCTGAATCATCACATTTATTTAAAAATGTTATTCTAAATGCATATCCATCGTCTTTAAAAATTTCTGAATTGCCACACCAATTTAAAACGGTTCTTGGGCTCATTACTGTTGATATATCGCCCGAAATAAAACCTTTTCTAGTCAACGATGCAACTTTTATCATATTCGCAACTTTTTCTTTACCCTTTGGATTATTTAATTTTTTATTTTTTGATAAAAT
The DNA here is from genome assembly GCA_913045275.1 of uncultured Pelagibacteraceae bacterium. GTDB lineage: Bacteria > Pseudomonadota > Alphaproteobacteria > Pelagibacterales > Pelagibacteraceae > Pelagibacter. Next base: position 4,633 of record CAJWPG010000028.1, on the reverse strand, counting down.
AATTTCCATTTCCTTTTCCAAACTTAAATAGTTTAATGAAGTTACTATCTCCCATCTATCTAATTGTGCCTGATTAATTTGTTGTGTTCCCGTATACAAACCCGATGTGTCTCCTAGTCCAATTGTGTTTGCGGTTGCAAATAATCGAAAGTATTTATGTTGTTTTACTACTTTATTTTTGTCAAGGAGTGTGAAAAAACCATCACTTTCTAAAATTCTTTGTAACACAAACATAACATCACTTCTTCCAGCATCGTATTCGTCAAATACTAATGCAACAGAAGATTGAAACGCCCAAGGCAAGATACCTTCTTTAAATTCTGTAACTTGTTTGCCATCTTTTAAAACAATCGAGTCTTTGCCAATTAAATCTATTCTACTTATATGAGAATCAAGGTTTATTCTTACACATGGCCAATTTAATCTTGCTGCAATTTGAGTAATATGAGTGGACTTTCCAGTACCATGATATCCATGAACTAATACTTTTTTGTTATGTAAAAATCCACTTAGGATTGCAAGCGTGGTATCACGGTCAAATTTATAATCTTTATCAATTGCTGGAACAAATTCATTTTTTTTAGAAAATGCTTTAACCTCCATATCACTCTCTATTCCAAAAGTTTGCTTAACTGATAAATTTATATCTGGTTCTATATTTAAATTAGTTGTCAATTTTTTCTCTATAAGTGTTTTTGAGTTGAGTATAAGCTAAAGTTATAATTTTTAATTTATCCTCAAATTTTTTATTTCCTGAATTCATATCAGGGTGAAATTTTTTGACAAGTTTTTTGAATTTTTCTTGTACTTTTTCCCATTTTAAACCTACATCCACACCTAAAATACTAAAGGCTTTTATATCATTGTGATTAAATTTAAATTTATTCATATGATTAAATTCATTATTAAATTTCAGTTTATCCATTTCATCTTTTAAAGCATCATTCCATAATATTTTAAAAAAATTATCCGAAGAGCTAAAGCTTTGGGTTGGTTTGTGCCAGATCATATCAGATTTTAAAAAATCCATTATTTGACGGTCATTCATTCCTGAAAAATAATTCCATTTTTTGTTGAATTCTTTTACATGTTCTAAACATAATAGTCTGAAATTCTTACTATTATCTCTTTCTTTAGGAGCTTTGTAATTACCTTCTTCAAAACAATTATTCCAATCACAAATATTTTTCATGTTATATATTACATTAAATTATGGATATAAATCAACTTTCTGAAATAGTAAAAAAAAAAATTTTAGATACCAAATTAATTAAAGATGTAGAATTAGAGGATAAATCATTCCTACATAAAAATCATAAAACTAATAATCCAAATAAATTTCATATTAAACTTAAAATAAAGTCAGAAAAACTTAAGAATATGAGTCGAATTGAGTCTAATAAATTTATATTCAAACTATTAGATAAAGAAATGAAAAACTATATTCATTCTTTGCAAATATTATTTATTTAATTCAGAAATAAGAAATTTCTTTAATGTATTTTGGTCGATTTGATAATTTGTTTTTATTCTTCCAAAATTTTGAATTAAAATAATATTTATATTATTTGAATTATTTTTTTTATCAGATTTCATAAAAGATATAATCTTATCAATATTTTTTGTTTTGAAAAGTTGCTTAAAACTTTTATTCAATGGAATTTTATCTACATGATTTCTAATTAAATTATAAGATTTATTTTTCAGAAGTTTACATTGATTACTAAACTCTATAGCATTTTTAATTCCAATTATAACAGCCTCACCATGATTCAGTTTATTTGAAAAACCCAAATAAGACTCATATGCATGAGCAAATGTATGACCTAAATTAAGAACTTTTCTCAAATTTTCTTCCATTTCATCTTTTTGAACAATTTTTTTTTTTAAGTTGCAGCTATTTAGAATTGCATTTCCTATAAATGGTTGTTTTAAATTAATTATGTCATTGAAATTTTTGTTCAAGTATTTAAATTTCTTATAACTTTCCAATAAACTGTTTTTAAGTATTTCCGCGTAACCACAAATTACTTCTCTTGAATTTAAAGATTTAAGGACATCTATATCTGAAACAACTAGATCAGGTTGATAAAAGCTTCCTACAAGATTTTTACCATAAGAATTGTTTATGCCAGTTTTGCCGCCAATTGATGAATCTACTTGAGAAAGCAAAGTTGTTGGAATATTAATAAATTTAATTCCTCTTTTATAACTACTTGCACAATATCCAACTACATCCCCAGTAATACCTCCTCCAAAAGCAATCAGACAGTCATCTCTATTAAATCTATTTTTGAATAAAATATTTTGTATTAAATCTACGTTTCTTTGATTTTTATTTCGTTCATTAGCATTAAAAATATATGTTTTTTTTACACCAGATTTTAGATTTTTAATTAGTTTTGATTTAAATTTTGATGGAATATTTTTGTCAATAACAATCAAAATTTTAGAAAATGATAATTGTTGAGATGATAAAATTTTGTTTATTTTAGCAATTAATTTGGAACCTATAAATATAGAATATTTTTTTGTTTTTGTACTAATCTGTATTTTATGAGTTTTCATAAAGATTTATAATTTTTTCTACAATTTGCTTCTTATTTAATTTATCACAATTAATTTTGTAGTCAGATAAATTATACATCGTCGATCTTTTAATTATTAACGTCTGTAATTCTAAGTTATCCATTTTCATTGCCAAAGGTCTTTTATTGCTATTTTTAACTCTACTTATTAATGTTTCATTTTTCCAATCAAGCCATACAGAAATACATTTTTTTAGAGTATATTTTCTAATTGTTGGATTGATATAACCACCTCCACCTAGAGCTATGACTTTATTATTTAATTTTAAAGATTTTAAAGAAATGACTTCTTCAATATTTCTAAAGTATTTTTCACCATTTTTTTTAAAAATTTCAGAAATAGTTTTTTTTTCTATTTCTTCAATTTTACTGTCAGTATCAATAAATTCAAATTCTAGTTTTTTTGATAATATTTTGCCAATTGAGGATTTTCCCGATCCCATCATGCCTATCAAAACTAAATTTTTATTTAATTTCATGAGTTTCTATATTGAAATAACACAAATTTGTCGTATTTTTGAAATTACTTAAAATATATGCAATTTACAAAAAAAACAAGTACAGGAAAACTTACTGCAATAGGTAAATTTTTAATAAAAGTTATTTTAGTAGTTTTTGTTCTTTTTATAGGAATAATCTTGATTTCTAAAATTGACTTTCCTGCTCCAAATAAAAAAATTGAAAAAATTATACCTAATGAAAACTTTAAAACCATTAAGTAAATTTTTTATAATTTTATTTTTATGCAGTTTTTTTGTTAATACAGCAATTTCAAATGAACCAGTTGATATTTGGAATATTGAAAAAAAAGCAAATGTTATAGAGGAAAAATTAATAGAAAATAAAAAAAGCATTAACAATGAAACCATCCAAGAGATAAAAATTGAAGATCAAAATAATAATATAATTGTTAATAATTCATTGGGTATAAATGAAATTAAATTAGCCGGTTTGTACGATCCTGCTGAAAATGGATTATCCATTGATATGTGGACTAATAGTAATGGAAAAGAGATAAAATATATTTTAGAAAAATTAAGTTCAAAAAAATTATCAAACATTTCAAAAAAAATATTAGATGTTGCTTTGCTTACAAACTCATATTTGCCTTCAAATAACATTTCTAGTGAAGAATTTTTAGAGTTTAAGTTTCAGTATTTAATAAAAAAAAAAGATTTTAAGTTAATAAAAAATTTTTTAATTAAAAATCCTTCAATAAAAGATAATGATAAACTAGTACGTTATTACGTTGATTATTATTTATCAAATTCTCAATTAGACAAATCATGTGAAATTTTTGAATATGTTAAGTTAGTTACAAGTGACTATTTAAATAATTTTAAAATTTATTGCCTGATAGATAAAAATAAAAAAGAAGAGGCCCAACTTTTATTTGATCTTAAATTTGAATTTGGAAAATTAGATGAATTTTTTGTAAAGAAATTTAATATTTTAATGGGATATGAAAAAAAAGATGAATTAATTTCTGATAAAAATATATTAAATTTTCATTTATCACATAAAACAAATGAGAATTTTTTATATGAACCAATAATTGAAACGCCGAAATATATATGGAAATATTTATCAACTTCCAATTTATTAATAGATTCTGATTTAATAAATATAGAAAATTCTGATCAGGTTAAATTAATAGAGTCAGCCACAAACGAAGGAATTTATGAAGAACAAGAATTATTTGATTTATATAAAAGATTTCAATTTGATATTAATCAATTAATTAACGTAAACGATGCATATAAGCTTCTTCCAGATTATCAGGGAAGAGCTCTTCTTTATCAAAGATTATTATTAACATCCGATAGTTTTCTTAGGCTTGATTTATCTTCCATGTTAAATAAATCTTTTGATGAATCTAATTTATCAAACGTATTTGATGAAGAATTATCAAAAATATTGAAGACAATAAATGAAGATCAAATTCCATCAAATTTTACAACATTTTATCAGCAGAATATAGAAACTGGGGAAGAAAAAGAATTAAGAATAAAATTTAACAATAAAATTTTTCATCAATCTAAGTT
>CAJWPG010000027.1 GCA_913045275.1 uncultured Pelagibacteraceae bacterium | reverse complement strand
CAAGACTTTCAAGATATGAAGGAATGGAAGCTCATGCTAGAACCGGAGATGTTAGGTTGAAAAAATATGGTTACTCAAAATAATCAAAGATTAATCTTTTTTACTTAATATGTCTGCTCTAAAAATCGAATAAATTATTAAAACTAAAAATGGAATACATACTAAGTTCATAGTTGTCCAACTAGTTAAACTCAGCACTATACCTGCCGATAAACTTGCTAATGCCATTGTAGTAAATACAATTAAATCATTAATTCCTTGTGCTTTAAACTTTTCTTCTTCTTTGTAAGTTAAAACAACTAAACTGGTTCCAGAAATAAATAAAAAATTCCATCCAAATCCTAAAAATATAAGAGCCACCATATAATTTGCATATGATTGTTCAAATAAACTTAAAACTATTGTTACAACAAGCATTAAAACTCCCATATACATTATATTGCTATGGCCAAACTTTTTAATTAAATTTCCTGTAATTAATGATGGAAGAAACATGGCAGCTACATGAAGTTGAAGAACAAGACCTGTTTTTTCTAAACTCATTTTTTCCATCACATGCATACTTAGGGGTGTAGCAGTCATTAAAAATGACATTACGGCATAAGCAAATGCAGAAGCAATTACTGCTTGCAAAAATCTTGGTTGAAAAATTATTTCAAATAATCTTCTTCCAGTATTTGTATTATTTAAATCTATTTTTGCTTTTTCATCATTTTTGTAAAAAAATAATAATATTGCTGGTATAAAGGTAAATGCTGCAAGCATAAGATAAGAACCAACATATAAATAATCAGGGATTAGATTTTTTGTATAATTTGCTGATGTTATTCCTAAAAAAGCCGAAACAATACCTGCTAACATTAAAATAGAAATAGCCTTTGGTGCTTTTTCTTTTTCTACACTTTCTGCTGCTGCAAAACGATATTGATGATTAAATGCCGCCCCCATACCAAGAATTAAACATGAGATACAAAATAAAATAAAGTTTTGTTGGCTGATAGCAAAAGCACCTAACAAAGAAGCCATTGAACTTCCTAAAGCTGCAAAAATAAAACCTAACCTTCGGCCTATTTTGCTCATAATTCTTGCTGCTAAAATAGTAAAAATTGCAGTACCAACAACATATAAAGCTGTAGGCAATGTAGCTAAAGACTTTATAGATGCAATTTGTGACCCAATAATTCCACTTAAAAAAACTGTAATAGTTGCTGCTGTAAATCCAAAAACTTGACTCAAGGTCAATATCCAAAGATTTTTATTCATTTAATTTTCTATACTCTAAATCAAAATTATTCTAGAAAATTTTTTACAGTTTCATTGAATTTTTGTGGTTGCTCAAGATGAACATTGTGACAACACTCTTTAAATATTTCAAGCTTACTATTTGAAATATTTTTGTTCAGTGCATCAACTTGTTCAAAATTATAAGAAACATCCTTATCGCCCCAAATTATCAACGTTTGATTTTTAATATTTTTTAAATTGTCAAAACCGTTCCAATTTTTCATAGCATTAAGAGCATTGTGCGCTGTTTCTTCGGTTGTTTCTTTAGCAGCATTTTCACATAGATAAAAATATTTTGAATTATTTCCTTCTACAAACCATTTTGGAGGTATTCGTTTTACAGTTTCTTTTATCCCTTCTTTTTTTAACCTTTCAATTGAAACATCTATACTTTCAAATCTATCAGGAATATTTCCAATTGAGCCTGTTGCAAAACAAATTAATTTATTTATTCTTTCTGGTGAAATGCTGGCCATTTCTTGAACAATCATACCTCCCATTGAGTGGCCCATTAAATGAAATTCATTTATTTTTTTATCATCCAAACATTGAAGTACTGATTTTGCCATTTTATTAATACTGTTAACAGATTTAACTTTATAGCTTTCACCAAAACCTGGTATAGCAGGAGCAATAATTCTAAAATGTTTACTTAAATATTCTTTTTGCAAAGTCCACATTTCAGATGAGCCTAAATAACCATGAACTAAAACTAGGGGAAATCCTGTTCCAATATCATCTACATAAATTTCTTGCATAAATATTTTTAAAATATAGGTGTATACATCGATGATTAAAACAAAAATCAAAAACTAAGCATTATGATTGGTATTTTAGGTGGAATGGGAACGCAGGCAGGGTTAGATTTTTGCAACAAATTAGCAAAACTTAACAAGGGAAAATTAGATCAACAATATCCAATGTTTGTGCTCTATAATAAATCCAATACTCCCAGAAGACCTGAAAATTTAAAAAAATATTATAATGTATTAAAGGGTCTTGTTGAGGGTTGTAAAATGTTACAAAAAAATAAGTGCAAATTTATTGTTATGCCGTGTAATACCGCACACTATTGGCATGAAGATATTCAAAAGAAAATTAAAATTCCATTAATAAGTATGCCTAAAGAAGTTTATAAACATACAAAAAAAACTTGCAAAAAAAATTCAAAAATAGGAATTCTTTGCACGGAAGCAACATTAAAAACTAAAGTTTATAATAAATATTTTGATAAAGATTTTAATTTAGTCAGTCCAAAAAAATTATTACAAAAAAATTATGTAAATAAATCAATAAAATTCGTAAAAATGGGAAAAATTAAAGAAGCTGAAAAAGTTATAAGACCTGCTGTAAACTACTTAATAAAAAATAAGTGTAAGAAAATAATCCTTGGATGCACTGAATTACCAATAGCAATATTTGCTTATAAATCTTTTAAAAATATTAAAAAATCTAAGGTTTTTATTGACCCGAATTTGTTATTAGCTGAAGTATCGCTGAAAAAATATAAAGGATTTTAAATTACAATTTTTTACTTGTTACAAAATATAATTTTCTAGGAAAACTGCCTTCTTCAAAACTTGTTATTTCTAAATTCATAAAACCATCCAATAAGCTATTGATTTTATTTTTCGAAAAAAAATGAACAATAAACCCATCATTTTCATACATATCCTCTCCTCTATGTATTCCTTTTTTATAATCTCCATCCTCTGTATGTCGAACTGTATAAATATTTATGCCGCCGGGTTTTAATATTCTATGTATTTCTTTGTTTAAACTTTCAAGATCTGACATCGTCAATGCCATACAATAAAGCATATGTGAGTAAACACCTTCTATAGAATTGTCTTTGAATGGTAATGTTTTGCGAACATCAAAGATTTTAGTATTAACTAAGTTTGATAAGTTGTTTTGTTTTACTTTTTGATTAATGTTTTTTATTCCTGTTTGGCTATAATCTAAAGCTTCCACATGAATTGAATTCTTGGCAAAATAAATAGTATCTCTTCCAAGACCTGCTCCTAGTTCTACAATTTTGCTAGCTTTGTTGTTCTTAAATATTTTTAATGCTTTTATTGCTGGTGTGCTTGGTTCTAAACCAAACATCTCAGGCTTACATGAGAAATTACTTTCCCAATGCTGAGATTGTTGATTTAGTATTTTTTTATCCAACCTATTTTTGAGGATCTGGAACTTTTCTTAAATATGGTTTTATTGTTTCCCATCCATCAGGATATATTTTTTTTGCTTCCTCATTTGTAACCTTGGGAACAATAATTACTTTCTCTCCAGGTTTCCAGTCAGCTGGTGTAGCAATTTTGTATTTTGCGGTTCTTTGCATAGAGTCAATTGCTCTTAAAATCTCATGAAAGTTTCTTCCAGTTGTCATTGGATAAGTTAAAAATAAACCAATTCTTTTATCTGGTCTAACAACATAAACAGTTCTTACTGTTTCATTGTCTACAGCTGTACGCCCCATAGATGTTGTTCCCACATCTCCTTCAAGCATATTGTAAAGTTTTGCAACTTCTAGTTTTTCATCAGCTATTATTGGATAAGTAGGCTTCATTCCACAAACATCTTTAATGTCTTCCAGCCATTTAACGTGATCAGAAACAGGATCTACACTTAGACCAATTACTTTTACATTTCTGGCGTCAAACTCGGGCTTCATTTTAGCTAATGTACCTAGCTCAGTTGTACAAACTGGCGTAAAGTCTTTTGGATGTGAAAATAAAATTCCCCAACTATCACCTAGCCACTCGTGAAATGAGATATCTCCTTCTTGAGTGCTTGCTTTAAAATCTGGAGCAACACTATTTATTTTTAAAGTCATTTTTTTCCTATCTTTATTTTTTTTTGAATAATTATAAACAAGATTGATTTCATATGCAATTTTTTATAGTGTTTGATACTGTCAATGATATTTGAACAACTGTTTGATACTAAGTCTTCAACCTATACTTATATTATATCAAGTGGTAAAGGTCGTGAGGCTCTAATTATAGATCCAGTAATTGAAAATACAGATGAGTACATAAAAGTTCTAAAAAGTTTAGGTCTTAAATTGGTTAAAGTTATAGATACTCACATTCATGCTGATCATATCACTGGTTTAAACGAACTTAGCAAAAGAACAAAATGCTCAAAAATCATGGGTGAACAATCTAAATCTGAAGTTTTAGATATTCGTGTCAAAGATAATGAAAAAATAAAAATTGAAAATATAGAATTAACTTCAATACATACGCCCGGTCATACTGATTGTTCTTATAGTTTTTTAATGAATGATAGGGTTTTTACTGGTGATATTCTGTTAATTAATGCTACTGGAAGAACCGATTTTCAGAACGGTAGTTCTCATGATGCTTATGACTCATTATTTAATAAATTGCTTAAATTACCTGAAAAAACCTTGGTATATCCAGCTCATGATTATAATGGAAAAAAATATTCAACTATTGAAAACGAAAAAAAAAATAATCCTCGATTGCAAGTAAGTTCAAAAGAAGAGTATGCTAAAATTATGGATAACTTAAATTTAGCAAATCCAAAAATGATGGACATTGCTGTTCCTGCAAACATTAAAGGTTTTACTTTAAATCAAGTAAATTAAGTGACAAAATTACTATTGTAATTTCATTAATAATATTTATAGTCATTTTATGTCTTGCGATAACCCAAAATGTAATTGCAAAAATTGCAACTGTGAGAACTGTAGTTGCGATGGCAGTAAAGACTGTTCTTGTTCTACTTCTGGTTCTAATTGCTGTTGTAATAGCTAGTAATTAGTTTAATTAAACTTCACTAAAATTAAATTATGAATGATTATTTAAAGTCAATTATTGAAAGAGATCCTGCTGCAAAATCAAAGTTAAGTATAATATTAACTTATCCTGGAGTTAAAGCGGTATTTTTTCATAGAATTGCAAGTTTTTTTTCTATAGCAAAATTTGATTTACTTGCGCGAATGATTTCTCAATTTTCTAGATTTTTAACAGGAATAGAAATTCACCCTAAAGCAAAAATAGGAAATAATTTATTTATCGATCATGGGATGGGTGTTGTTATAGGAGAAACTTCTGAAATTGGAAACAATGTAACTATTTATCATATGGTTACTTTAGGTGGAATTTCTCCAAGTATTGAATCCAATGATCAAAGAAATGTTAAAAGACACCCAACATTAATGGATAATGTAGTAGTTGGATCAGGAGCTCAAATATTAGGACCGGTAGTTGTGGGTAAAAACGCAAAAGTTGGAGCTAATGCAGTTGTGACTAAAGACGTTCCTGAAAATGCTGTAATGGTGGGAATACCTGCTAAAAATGTTGGAACAGCAACTGAAGAATTTAAACCTTATGCTGTAACTGAAGAAGCTGATAAATGAAAAATTACAGCGATAATTTTATTCAATCGATAGGCAATACCCCTCTTATAAAACTTAAAGCTGCATCAGAAATTACAGGTTGTAATATTTATGGTAAAGCAGAATATTTAAACCCAGGAGGATCTGTAAAAGATAGAGCCGCATTAGCATTAATAAAAGATGCTGAAGAAAAAAAATTAATTTCAAAAGGTGGTACTGTTGTTGAAGGAACTGCCGGAAATACAGGTATAGGTTTGTGCCTACTTGGAAATTCTCTTGGTTATAAAACTATAATTGTAATGAATGATAATCAAACCCAAGAAAAAAAAGATACATTAATAAATATCGGTGCAGATTTAAAACTAGTTCCGCCAAAACCTTACAAGGATGATGGTAATTTTGTGAAAATTGCAGGAAGATTGGCTGAAGAATTAAAAAGTTCAAACAATCATGGAGTTGTCTGGGCTAATCAGTTTGACAATACTGCTAATGCTAAAGGTCATTACGAAACTACAGGTCCAGAAATTTGGGATCAAACTGATGGAAAAATAGATGGTTTTGTTTGTTCTTCAGGAACGGGTGGAACAATCGGTGGAGTTAGCTGTTTTCTTAAAGAAAAAAATAAAGATATAAAAATTTTTTTATCTGACCCTACTGGATCTGCTCTTTATAATTATATTAAAAATGGAGAATTAAAAAGTGAAGGTGGATCTATAACAGAAGGAATTGGATCTAGTAGAGTGACAGCAAACTTTGCAGAAGCTAAAATAGATGGGGCTTTTTCAATAAGTGATCAAGAATCTCTACCAATTCTTTACGATTTAATTCAAAACGAAGGTCTTAGTTTAGGAACGAGTTGTGGTGTAAATATTGCTGGAGCAATAAGACTAGGTAAAGAACTTGGTCCAGGAAAAACCATTGTTACAATTCTTTGTGATAAGTCAGATAAATACAACTCTAAGATGTTTAATAAAAAGTTTTTGCAAGAAAAAGACTTGCCCTATCCAAATTGGCTTTAGTAAACTAAATTCAAAATAAAAATAATAGGAGAAAATATGGAAAAAGAAATGCTTGCAATAGCAAGAATTAAATCTGGTGAAGGAAAATTTGAAAAATTCATGGGATTTATGCAATCAGATGAAGGAATGGCAGTAAGAAAAACTATTGCTCATGTTGAAAAAACAGTTCCAGCAATAGGACCAGATAAAAGTTATGTTATGTTTAAAGTCTCAGTTCATAATGAAGAAGAAATGAAGAAGTTCGCTTCAGGTAATAATCCGGTAGCAAAACCTATTTTCGATGAATGTATCGAAAATGTTCAAATGTGGGAAATGAACAAAGTTAATCTATAAGGATTAATAAAAATGACTGGGTATGCAATTACTCAAATTGAAGTAACTAATCCTGAAGACTACAAAGAATATTTAGCAAAAGTTACGGACATAGTTACAAAATTTGGCGGGGAATATTTGGTAAGAGGTGGCGAATTTCAATGCTTTGAGGGCGAGTGGAAATATCCAAGAACTATAGTGATTAAATTTCCTTCTTATGAAAAAGCTTTGGAATGGTATAATTCTGAAGAATATAAGCCGGTAAGACAGATACGGTTAGATAATTCTGTTGGAAATTTTATTATAGTGAAAGGAGCTTAAAAATATGTCTATTGTACAAAAACTAATTGATGCTCAAGATAATCAAGATTTAAAAGCATATAATGAAGTTCTTAGTGAAGATTATTATTGGTTAAGACACTCAACTGGAGAAAAAGTTCCTAGAGATGAATTAAGTAAATGGTTAATTAGCCCTGACGCTCCAAAAACTGAAAGTTCTCGTATCATTTATGAAAATGATGAAATAGGAGTAGCTCATTATTTTATTTCTTTTAAAGACGGTTCAAGACAAGCTGTTCTTGTAGTCTACATTATAAAAGATGGTAAAATAATTCGATCTGAAACTGGCGCTACTAGCATGCCTAAAAAATAAAAAACAAAAAAAAGGAAAAAAATATGTCAATAATAGAAAAAATGACCAAAATTGTTAACGAAGGAGATGTGGCTGCAGGTGAACAAATGATACATGATGATTATCAATTTTTAATGCATTCTTCTGGAAATAAACTGGGTAAACAAGATATTTTAAAATGGCTAGGCATGAAAGATGTCAAAAAAGAAAAAGTTAGAGTTCTTTTTGAAAATGATGAGGTTGGATTTGAACATGCTTTTGTAAGTTATAATGATGGCAATAAAGAAGCTGTTATGACTTATTACAAATATAAAGATGGAAAAGTTGTTTATATGGAAACTGGAGCAACAAAGTTGCCTAAGTAATGAATAAAATTATTAGTTTTGTTATGGTCGGTACAAATGACCTTGAAAAATCAAGTAAATTTTATGATGCTGTTTTTGTTCATCTTGGGTTAAAAAAAGTTAGCACTGCTGAAAGAATGATTAGCTACGCTCATTCAAATGATCCGCATGAAGTTAAGTTCTACATAACAAAACCTTATAATAAAAAACCTGCCACAATAGGTAATGGTACTATGATTGCTTTGTTGGCTGAATCAAAGGAAGCTGTAGATAAATTTCATGCAACTGCATTAGAAAATGGTGCTGTTGATGAAGGAGCACCAGGAATAAGATCAGATGGAAATTATTATGGTTATGTTCGTGATCTTGATGGAAATAAAATTACCGTTAGATGCATTTCTAATTAAGTGAAAAAATATATTAAAATAACATTTTACGTTTTAATTTATATTTTTCTAGTCTTGCTGCTGGCAGTATATTTTTATAATAATGGTATTAGTTTTTTTTAATTGCTATTAGTAGAAAGAAGATATTATAAATTGATCAAAAAATAATGGGTAATCTAACAGCTTATATAATATTAATTGTTGCAGTTGTTTTGGGAACAGCTTCTAATGGTTTCGCTAAAAGCGCTCAAGGTTTTACATTATTAATACCAAGTATTATTACCGCAATAACAATTGTTGGATGTATGTTTACTTTGTCACTTGTTATGAAAACAATTCCAGTTGGTATAACTTACGCTTCTTTTGCAGGATTGTGTATTATCGCAACTACAATTGTTGGGATGTATAAATTTAATCAGATGCCAGATCTTTATACAATAATAGGTCTTGCTTTAATTATAGCTGGTGTCTTAATTGTTAACTTATTAGGAAAAGCAAGTTCTTAGATTATGAATATTGCATCTGGATATATTTTTTTATTTTTGTCAATAATATTTGGAATTGGTGCTAATGGTTTTTTAAAAACAACCGAAGGATTTACAAACTTAATACCAACTATTTTATGTGTATCTTCAATCATTATTTGTCTTTATTGTCTTTCAAAAGCGATGGCAACAATTCCAGTTGGTTTTACATATGCCACCTATGGAGGTCTTACTATTACTGCCGTAACATTGTTTGGCATTTTTAAATACAAACAATTTCCAAATATTTATGGAATTATTGGTATAATCTTAATAGTTGTTGGGGTTATACTTGTAAATTATCTAGGTAAAACAAATTCTTAAATATAAAGGAGAAATTATGTCTGAATTAATCGCATTCATCGGTGTTGGAAATATGGGAAATCCAATGGCTGAAAATTTAATGAAAGCTGGAAAAAAAGTTAGAGTTTTTGATGTTTCAAAAAAAATGATTGAAAAGGCTAAAGAAAAAAATCTTGATGTTGTGGAAAGTTTAGATGATTTAATTACAAGTGAAGTAACAACGGTAATTACAATGCTTCCGGAAGGCAAACACTCAAAAGAAGTTTATGTGGGAGAAAATGGAATTTTAAATAAAGTTTCTAACAACTGTCTTCTTATTGATTGTTCGACAATTGATATCAAAACTTCTATCGAAATTGGAAAAAAAGCTACAGAAAAAGGAATTAAAATGATTGACGCTCCAGTAAGCGGAGGTGTGATGGGAGCTCAAAAAGCAACTCTAAATATTATGGTTGGTGGCACCAAAGAAGCTTTTGATCTTGCATTACCTTTGTTAAAAATTATGGGAAAAAATATATTTCATGCAGGTGATCTTGGTAGTGGTAATGGTGCTAAAATTTGCAATAACATGTCATTGGGAATTACAATGATTGCTGCTTCTGAATCTTTAATGTTGGCTAAAAGATTAAATATAGATATTAAAAAAGTTCATGAAATTATGAAAAATGCATCTGGAAATAGTTGGCCAATTTCCGTTTATCCACCTTTACCAGGCCTAATTGAAGGAACACCATCGAACAATAATTATAGACCTGGATTTTCGGCAGGTATGATGAATAAAGATTTAAAATTAGCAAAAGAATGTGCCAAACAAGTGAATGCCTCTACCCCACTTGGATCTATGGCTTTAGATATTTACAATAAGTTTTGTGAAGAAGGCAATGATACCAAAGATTTCTCAGCTATATCAAAAGTTATTGGTAAGGATGCTTGGAATTATCCAATAGATTAATTACTTATTTATATTTAGGCTTATCAGACAAATAATTTCAAACATTATTGATGCTGCAACCATTGAAGTAATATTATTTGGATTGTCTTTGGTTGGCATCAAACAAGCAACATCTCCACCGATAACATTTTTTCCCTTTAAAGCTTGTATAAGTTTTCTTGCTTCATCCATATTAAAACCTCTAAATGCAGGTTCAATATTTGCTGTGCCTGGTGCTACTGTTGAGTCTAAACAATCAAGGTCAAATGTTACATAAATTGGATTGTCTCCTAGTCTGTCTAAAATCATTTTAGAGCATTTTTCATGGCCTAATTCTTTATATTCTTCCATTGTAATAACTTGGTAACCAATATCATAACTTGCTTGTAACCAATCTAAAGTTCTAGGATTTCCTCTTATTCCTATTTGTGTACTTGTATGAGGATCAACATTGTCTTGTTTAACTAAATAAGACGCCCAATGTGCTGCTGATTTTTTTGCACCTAAAAAATGATCTAATTTTTCATAAC
>CAJWPG010000026.1 GCA_913045275.1 uncultured Pelagibacteraceae bacterium | reverse complement strand
AATTTATGTCGCTACAACCTGGAGATATAATTACAACGGGAACTCCACCTGGAGTAGGTATGGGAAAAAAACCTCAAGTCTTTTTAAAAGCTGGAGATAAAATAAGATTATCCATTGATAACCTTGGAGAACAAAACTCTAAAGTAGTTTTAGTATAAGTTGAAAATAATAACCTCAAAACCAGCTTGTGTTTGGAAATCAAAAACTTTATTGGGTGAAGGAACACTTTGGGTAAAGTCACTTAATTCAATTTTTTTTGTAGATATAAAAAAAAAGAAAATTTTTATTTTAAATACAAAAAATAAAAAAAAAAAAATTATCAAAGTTAATAAAGAGATTGGTTTTTTATCTCACATTAGAAAAAATATTTTCATACTTGGTTTAAAAGGTGAGCTTAGAATTGTTGATTTAAAAACTAAAAAGAAAATTAAATCTATTATAATAGAAAAAAACAAACCTTTAAATAGACTGAACGATGGAAAAACTGATCCAAAAGGAAGATTATGGTTTGGTTCAATGGATAATTTAGAGAGAAATGTGGAAAATGGTTCTTTGTATTGTTTAGACAATAACTTTGAATTAACTAAAGTTGATAACAAATATATGATTACAAATGGACCTGCATTTATTGATGCAAAAAATTTTTTTCACACAGATAGTAGAAAAAAAATAATCTACAAAATTAAAATTGATAACAATTTAAATATAAAAAGAAAAAAAATATTTAAAAAATTTTCTAAATCTAATGGGTCTCCTGACGGAATGACAATCGACAAATATAAAAATTTATGGGTTTGTCATTTTGGTGGCGCTTGTATTTCGGTATTTAATAAAAAAGGAAAAAAAATTCACAAAATTAATTTGTTAGCAAAAAATGTTACCAATTGTACTTTTGGAGGAAAAAATACTAATGAACTTTTTGTAACAACAGCTTTAAAAGGAATGAATAATAAAGAAATTAATAAATATCGTTACTCTGGATCTTTGTTTAAAATTGAGACAAATGTGAAAGGACTAATTTCAAAATCATTTATTACTAATAAGTTTTGATATAAGATCATTTGAATGATTAAAAGAGACCTTTATTATGAAAGAATTCCAACAAAATCACTTAGAGAAGATGTTAGATATTTAGGAAATATTTTAGGTAAAGTAATAAAAAAACAAGAAGGAAATTTTTTTTTTAAATTAGTTGAAGAAATTAGACTTTTATCAAAGGCTAATACAGCAAATAACGGAAAAAGAAACTCTTTTCAAAATCTTTCAATCAAAATTAAAAATTTAAGTCCAACCAATTTGTTTAAATTAACAAGGGCTTTCACGCATTTTATGAATTTTATAAATATAGCCGAATCTATTGATGGAGCTAGAAAACTAGACGAATATGAAAACAAAAATCAAAACAATAGTAATAAAAATATTTTTATTGAAGAAATATTTGAAAGTTTTTTTAAAGATAGAAAGATATCTACAAATAAAATTTATAATATCGCAAAAAATTTAAATATAGGGATTGTTTTAACCGCACATCCAACAGAAGTAAAAAGAAGAACCTTGATACTTAAGTATCGTAAAATTACTGAAATATTAGAACAAAGAAATTTATTAAAAAATTATCCATCAAAAATAAAAATTTTGGATAAAAAACTGTATGATGAATTTACTATAATATGGAACACTGATGATTTGAAAAGAACAAAACCAACTCCAGTAGACGAAGCAAGGTGGGGTTCGGCAATTATTGAGGATAGTTTGTGGGAGACTATTCCTAAGGTTTATAGAAGATTAAACGACATTTTTGTAAAAAATATTGGAAAAGGATTACCAAAAAATTTTAATCCAATTGAATTTGGTTCTTGGATGGGAGGTGATCGAGATGGCAATCCAAATGTAACAGCAATAGTAACCAAAGAAGTAATTTTATTATCAAGATGGGAAGCTGCTAAATTATATGAAAAAGAATTAACAAAATTAATTCGATCTTTATCTATAGAAAAATGTTCAAAAAAAATAATAAATAAAACTGGAAAAACTTTTGAACCATACAGGGTATATTTAAGACCATTAAGAAACAAAATGCGTTCTACTCATAAGTTAATAGAGCAACATTTAGTTTATAAAAAATCATTAGATCAAAAAAAACTACTTTCTTCTAGGGAAGAGATTTTAAAACCATTAAGAGTAGTCAGAGAATCTTTAGAAGAAAATCGAAATGAAAATATTGCAAGTGGAGATTTATTAGATTTAATGAGAAGAGTAAAATGCTTTGGAATAAATTTAGCAAGGCTAGATATAAGGCAAGAGTCTTCAAGACATTCACAATTAATTTCTGAATTATTAAAAAGAAAGTATAAAATTAATTATAATAAATGGAATGAAGACGAAAAAATAAAATTTTTATCATCAAAAATTCAATCAAAAAGAAATTTAATAAATAAATTTTCTTTTAAAAAAAAGGAAAACAAAGAGGTATGGTCAACATTTAAAATTTTATCAGAAGAACCAAAAGAATGTTTGGGCGCTTATGTAATTTCAATGACTTCATCAGCATCAGATATTTTATCAGTGGCATTTCTTCAAAAGGAAGCAAACATTAAAGATTCTCTTAGAGTTGTCCCACTTTTTGAAACTTTAGACGATTTAATAAATGGAAAACTCATAATGCAAAAATTATTTTCATTAAATTGGTACAGAAAATCAATTAATCATAAACAGGAGATAATGATTGGATATTCAGATTCAAGCAAAGACGCTGGAAAATTATCAGCAAGTTGGCATCAATATAAATTGCAAGAAGAAATTATAAAGTTAGCAAAAAAATATAAAATCGACGTTACGTTTTTTCATGGTCGAGGAGGTTCTGCTGGCCGAGGAGGAGGTCCCATCCAAGCAACATTAAGATCTCAACCACCAAATTCAGTTAATGGAAAAATTAGAATTACAGACCAAGGTGAGGTAATACAACAAAAATATGGTTATGAGCCACTAGCTAAATATAATCTTTGCAGTTACATAGGCGCTGTTATGCAGGCAACTCTAACTCCGCCACCTTATCCAAAAAAAGAATGGAGAATATTAATTGAAAAAATGTCAGAAATTTCAACAAGCTCATATCGAAAAAATATAAATGAAAATTCTGATTTTATAAGATATTTCAGAACTGTAACTCCACACGTTTCTTTAGGAAAGTTATCTATAGGTTCAAGACCCTCTAGAAGAAAGAATGTTGATAATATTCAAAGTTTAAGAGCAATTCCTTGGGTATTTGCTTGGACTCAAATTAGATTAATGTTGCCTGCATGGCTTGGAAGCGCAGAGGCACTGCGATATTCTTCTATTAAAAAATTTAAAAGAACTTTAACTGACATGGAAAAAAATTGGCCATTTTTTAATTCTACAATGGATATATTAGATATGGTTATATCAAAAGCAGATCCTGAAATTTCTAAAATTTACGAAGATAATTTGGCTGATGATAAATTAAAGAGAGTTGGAAAAAAATTAAGATTTCAATTTCATGCCATAAAAAAACTTAATAAACAAATCACACCTAAAGAAATTATTAGGGCCAGAAAAGAATTTAGAACATCTGTTATTGTTAGAAATATTTATTCTGAAGTATTAAATATTATTCAAGCAGCAACAATGAGAAAACTTTCTCAAAAAAAATATAATTTAAAAGAAAAAAAATATCTTAATGATGCTATAATGACTTCAATTGCAGGAATTTCAGCTGCAATGAAAAACACAGGTTAGATGATAGAACTATTCATAGCTTTTGGTGCTGGATTGATAAGTTTTTTATCTCCATGTGTTTTACCTCTTATTCCTGGATATATTTCTTATATATCGGGTAGTTCATTAAAAGAACTTATAGAAAAAAAAAGTATTAATATTTTTCCTATAATATTGTTCACGTTAGGATTTTCACTTGTATTTATATCTTTTGGCGCAACAGCCTCATTTTTGGGATCCGTTATTTTAAATAATTCATACGAACTAAGAATAGCATCAGGAATTATTATAATTATCTTTTCACTACATATTTTGGGAATAATTAATTTAAATTTTTTAAATTATGAAAAAAGAATTTATACAGAAAAAAAATCAGGAATTTTTGGTTCAATATTAGTTGGTATGGCTTTTGGATTTGGATGGACACCATGCATAGGGCCTATTCTTGGTTCTATTTTAGCTCTTGCTTCAACAGAACAAAGTTTAAATAGAGGAATTCTTCTATTAGTTTTTTATTCCTTAGGTTTGGCAATTCCATTTATTTTATCTGGATATTTAATCCAAAAATTTTTAGTTTTTTCAAAAAATATAAAATCAAAAATGAATATTATTTTAAAATCAGGAGGAACTTTACTGTTAATCACAGGTATACTTATGATTACCAATCAATTACAAGCATTAGGATTTTATTTATTAAAATATATCCCTGTATTACAAAATATAGGATAATTTATGAAAATTTATCAAATTGACTGTAGCGCTAGAAAAGAAGGTTCAACATCAAGATCATTAGCGAAAAAATTATTAAATAAAATCAAAAAACCTGAAGATGAATTAATTTATAGAGATTTGGATAGTGAAATGCTATTTATATCAGGTTTAACAGAGTCGGGAATGAAAATTCCTGAAGAAATTCAAACTGACCAACATAAAAAAATGTTTGAACTATCAGACAAATTGGTAATAGAATTAAAAGAGAGTGATGTCATAATTATTTCTGTTCCAATTTATAACTTTGGTCCACCTGCCACATTGAAAGCTTGGGCTGATTTAGCAGCAAGGGTAAAGATGACATTTAAATATAATGAAGACGGTAGAAGAATAGGATTGCTAGAAGACAAACAAGCATATTTAGTAATAACATCTGGCGGAACGAAAATTCAAGGAGATGATGACTATCTAACTCCATGGTTAATACATATGTTAAATTTTTTTGGAATACAAAAAATAAAAATAATTGCTGCCGATCAAATGGCAATTGATCATGAAAAATCAATTAAAGAAGCTGAAAATCAAATTGAAAACTTATTATAACTATTAAAATTTTAGTTATTTTTTTGTGATAAAATTGAAGATAAAAGTCCATCTTTATCAGCATAACAACCTTGCAACCACCTATTCCCACTACCATAATATGCTGTTCGAGCATGTAGAACTCTACTATTATCAACAATAAAACATTGTCCCGGTTTTAGTTTAAATTTAATAGCCATCTTAGGGTCATCAATTATATTAGAAAATTTTCTGTAAGCCTTATAGTAATCTAACATAAGACTATAAGGAACGTCAGTAATTGGTCCTATAGAACGATTATTAAAATAAATACCAATTAACTCACCATCAGTTGATAAAGAAATCATTGGAAAACGAGATTTTAAATGAACATTGTTTTTTTCTTTAAACTCAAATTGTGAGCGGTATTTAGAAAGCAAATCAAAATATTTTTTATTTTCTTTTTTAAGACGTAGAGCTGCTTTAAAACCATCTATAACTTTTGTGGCACCTCCTTTAGTAGAGTTTTTTATACAATGTAGAATTTGTATTGTTGGTACTGGATTTCTATAAGGGTTATCTGTATGAGCTTGTAGTCCAAGATTTGTATAAGCTAAATTAACAGCATTTATTTTTGATCTTACATCAAAAAACTTTCCATAATTAGTTTCACGCACATAACCAAAAAGTTTTGCTATTTTTATAACTGTTCCAGTTTTTTTTTCACAGCCAGTTATCTTAGCAAACCCAAAACTATTAAGAGATTTAAGCCAATTAATAAGTAATTTTTTATTAGATTTTGCAGTTTTGTAATTAATAATTGGAATACGTTTTAAACTGTTCTTTGACCAAATTTTCAAATCAGGATTAATCCAAACTTTTGAACCAGCCTGTTTATTATCATAAGCATTATCTTTCAACCAGTTAGTAGAAAATTTAACTTGTTTTTTTTTTGGTAAAAAATTTATAGTTATTTCTTTACCTTTTTTATCAAGCGAGGCAGATTTAATATATGTTTTAACAGGTATATCAGAGACAGTAATTAAACGTTGACCATTTTTTTTATCTCTTGTTTTGACATCTAAAGCATTATCTCTTAACCAAGTAGAATGATATCGTAGTGGGGCACCACATTTAGGTGATAAAAGAATAGCTTTTCCAGAATTTATAACTTTGACTGATTTAAATAAACTCATCTTATCTAATTATTTTAGTGAAAGAATTATTTAATTTTATACTTTAATCAAGTTAAATAAAATAGTAATAGATCTTATCATGCCCAATACAAGATTCAACAATTACAGAATTTATTATAGTTTTCTTAATGCATTAGCAAAAGATTTAACAAAATATTATTACAAAAAATTAGACAAACCATTTAACGTAATAAACAAAGGAAAGAAAAAAAAGTATGATCCAGTAACGCAAGCAGACAGAGAATTTGAAAAATTTATTAGAAAGAGAATAAAAAGTAGGTTTCCAAAACACCAAGTAGTGGGCGAAGAGTTTGGCTTTAAAAAAACAAAAAGTGATTACACATGGGTGATCGATCCTATTGATGGAACAAGGTCATTTATTATAGGAAATCCAACATGGAGTAATTTAATTGCTTTAAATTATAAAGGAAGGCCAGTTATTGGTTTGGCAAATTTTCCAAAGCTGAATAAATATTATTTAAATTATTCCAGCAGAATTGCTTATGTTATAGAGAAAGGAAAAAAAAGAAAACTAAATGTAAATAAAAGGGTTTCTAACAACCAAATAAAAGTAGCAGGGGCATTTCATGGTTGGCTTTCTTTAAATAAACAAAAAAAAATTCCAAAAGTTTTGAAATTGATGCAATTTCCTTGTTTTGATGCTTTAAGTTACGCACACTTATGCGAAGGAAGAATTGACATTGTTATACAGTGTTTAAACCAGATTTGGGACATTCACCCAATTATTCCTATTGTTAAAGCTTCAGGTGGTGTTTTATCAACTTGGAAAAATGAAGACGCAGTTAAAGCAGGAAATATATTAGTTTCAAACAATATTAGTAATCATAACAAAATATTAAAACTTTTGAGACCAGCTTTGAAATGAAAGAAGTAATTGTTTTACAACATATAAATATTGAAGATCCTGGTTACATAAAAGATTTAATGATTGAAGATAAAATTAATCTTACAACCATAGAATTAGATGAAGGTGATAAAATTCCTCAAGATTTATCAAAATATGACGCAATGTTTTGCATGGGAGGACCTATGGATACTTGGATGGAAAAAGATTATCCATGGTTAATTGAAGAAAAGAAAAAAATTAAAGAATTTGTTGTTGATTTAAAAAAACCTTATTTAGGTTTTTGTTTAGGTTGTCAATTATTAGGAGAAGTAGTTGGAGGTTCAGTTGTTAAATCAAAAAATCCAGAAATTGGAATGTTAAATATTAATTTTTCAGATAATAAAAAATCTGATTTATTATTTAATCAATTTCCCGATCAAATAAAGTCTCTTCAATGGCATTCATACGAAGCGCAAGGATTAGAAGATAAAGAAGATATAACTTTGCTCGCATCATCACCTGAAACAAAATATCAAATATTTAAATATCAAAATCATGCTTATGGAATTCAGTTTCATATTGAAATTAAAGATACAACAGTAGGAGAATGGGGATGTGTGCCAGAATATAAATCTGCTTTAGAAAAGGAGTTAGGAGAGGGAGCTTTAGAGAAATTTGACGCAGAAGCTAAAAATAATATGTCAAACATGAACAAATATTCAAAAATTCTTTACGAAAATTTCAAAAAATTTCTTATATAAATTACTTTAGTTTAGATCATTAATAGGCTAGATTTTCGAATTAAATAATTAGGAGGGGAAAATGAAAATTAGAAATTTGCTAAGAATTTTATTAGCATTCTTATTTGTTTTTGTATCAACACAAACTTTTGCAAAAACTATCAAATGGTCAATGCAAGGAGATAGTTTAACTCTAGATCCACATGCACAGAATGAAGGACCTACGACACAAGTATCAAGACAAGTCTATGAAGCTTTAGTAACAAGAGGATTAGACATGTCAATTGGACCTCAGCTTGCAACAAAATGGAAAGCTGTAGATGCAAACACTTGGTACTTTTTTTTAAGAGAAGGCGTTAAGTTTTCTAATGGACAAAAAATGACATCAGAAGATGTTGTATTTAGTATATTAAGAGCAAAACAACCTACATCAGATTTTAAAGAATATATAAGTACAGTTTCGGGTGTTAAAGCAATTGATGATTACACTGTTCAAATTAAAACAAGTAAACCAAATCCAATTCTTTTAAACCAATTGTCAAATATATTTATAATGTCTAAACAATGGTGTGCGGATAATTTTGCAATTGTTCCACAGAACTGGGATGCATCACAAGAAACATTCTCAGCTACTAATGCCATGGGAACTGGTCCATTTAAAATTACTTTAAGAGAACCTAATACTAAAACAGTTTTCAAAAGAAATAGTAGATGGTGGGGATCAATGAAAGACAATAAAGTAACTGAAATACAATTACTTCCAATTAAAAACGCTGCTACTAGAGTTGCAGCTTTATTATCTGGAGAAATAGATTTAGTTACAGATGCTCCTGTTCAAGACTTAGATCGTATTACAGCTTCAGCTGGTCATAAAGTTGTAAGCACTCCACAGATGCGTACAATATTTCTTGGAATGGATCAGGCAGCTGACAAATTAAGATCAGGTAATACAGGTGATAATCCATTTAAGAAAAAAGAAGTAAGACAGGCTCTTTATCAAGCTATTGATATAGAAGCTATTAAGAAAAAAGTTATGAGAGGATTAAGTGAACCTGCGGGAATAATTACTTTCCCAGGAGTTACAGGATACACTAAGGAACTTGATAAAAGATTACCTTATGATGTTGATGCTGCAAAAAAACTATTAGCTAGCGCAGGTTATCCAAATGGTTTTGATGTTGAACTAAGATGTCCGAATGACAGATATGTAAATGACGAAGCTATTTGTACAGCTGTTGTTGGAATGTTAGGAAAAATTGGAGTTAATGTAAGTTTATTTGCTCAAACTAAAAGTAAACACTTCAAGGAACTTAAAGATAACCAAGGTGATTTTTATATGCTAGGATGGGGAGTACCTACCTTAGACAGTCACTACGTGTTTCATTACTTATACGACACAGGTGCAAGCTGGAATAAAGTTAACTTTAGTAATACTGAAGTTGATGAAGCTATTAGAGTCATGGAAGGTGAAGTCGATTTAGATAAAAGAAATGCTGCAATTGCAAAAGCTTGGAAAATTGTAAGAGACGATATTTCTTATCTTCCTTTACACCACCAAGTAATTTCTTGGGCATCTAAGAGCGATGTTGATGTTCCAATAAGACCGAATAACGAACCGTTATTCCGTTTTTCTAGCTTTAATTAAATTAATTTTTACAAGCCCTTTAGTAAACTAAAGGGCTTGTAAACAAACAAATCTTTCTAAAATTGATAAAATATTTTTTTAAACGTCTGTTCCAATCAGCAATAGTTATGCTGGTTGTTGCTTTTGTTTCTTTTTCGCTATTTAATTTTGTAGGAGATCCAATTAACAATATGGTTGGTGAAGAGACATCAGATGAAGAAAGAGCAGAAATTAGAGAAACTTTAGGATTAACAGACCCTATATACGTACAATTTTCAAGATTTGTAGTTAATGCATCAAAGGGAGAATTTGGAATATCTTATCAATTAAGAAGACCAGTTTCAGATCTAATTTCCGAAAGATTGCCAGCAACTATTGAGTTAGTATTAATTTCTGCTTTAATAGCGCTAGTTTCTGGAACGATATTAGGAGTTTATACGGGTATAAACCGAAAAAGTGTTTTGAGCGACATTATTCTGGCAGTTTCATTACTTGGAGTGTCTCTTCCTACTTTTGTTATAGGAATATTATTTATATACCTGTTTGCAGTTATTTTAGGAATTCTGCCATCTTTTGGTAGAGGCGAAGTTGTTAATATTGGGTACTGGTCTACAGGATTTTTAACAATTTCGGGATTAAAAGCAATAATTCTTCCATCAGTAACTCTAAGCCTTTTTCAAATGACATACATAATTAGACTTGTTCGAGCTGAAATGATGGAAATATTACAAACTGATTACATAAAGTTCGCAAGAGCCAGGGGTATAAAAGAAAAAAGCATTCATTACAAACATGCATTAAAAAATGGATTGATACCTGTAATAACCATTGCTGGAATAAATATTGGAACATTAATAGCATTTTCAATAATCACAGAAACAGTTTTTCAATGGCCAGGAATGGGCTTTTTATTTATTCAAGCTGTTCAATTTGTAGATATACCAATTATGTCTGCTTACTTAGTTTTTATAGCTTTCGTTTTTGTAATGATAAATTTTATTGTTGATATTTTATACTACTTTATTGATCCAAGAATTAGAGTTAAAGCGGAGGCGGTAAGTGGATAACAAGAGATTGACTTTTTGGAATAGAATTAAGGATAGTGATATTTATTTTAGTTTTATAAAATCACCTACAGCTATTGTTTCAGCAATTATATTGTTAATAATTTTCTTTTGTTCATTTTTTGTTGAATTTGTAACACCATATAATCCGTTTGATCCATCTTCTTTGTCATTAATGGACGCATTTACACCACCCTCATGGACAGAAGATGGTCTTGCTAAATTTATACTTGGTACCGATGGCCAAGGTAGAGATATGTTGGCAACAATTCTTTATGGATCACGTATTTCTTTAATTGTAGGTTTTTCAGCAGTTATATTTGCTTTAGTGCTAGGAGTAGGATTGGGATTGAGCGCGGGATATTTCGGCGGAAAATATGAAATGATTGTTATGAGATTAACTGATGTTCAATTAACGGTACCAAGTATTTTAATGGCTCTTTTAGTTGACGGAATAGCAAGAGGGGTTATTTCAAGAGAACTTCATGATGAAATGGCAATTTATGTTTTAATTTTTGCCATAGGTATTTCCGAATGGCCTCAATTTGCACGAGTATCAAGAGCGTCTACTTTAGTAGAAAAAAATA
>CAJWPG010000025.1 GCA_913045275.1 uncultured Pelagibacteraceae bacterium | reverse complement strand
CCAGAAGATATTGTTTTTCTAGCTTTAAAGGAAAAATACGATAATCTTAAAATGTTTAATTCATCTTTAAATCCATCATCTGAATGGCGTTTTCATCAAGATATTTATTTAAAAAAAAAAGAAGCAAAAGCAATTGTTCATGCACATTCACCGCACGCAGCAGCAGTTTCAGCGTATGGAAAATCAATTCCTGCATTTCATTATATGGTAGCTCTAGCAGGTGGCGATGATATAAAATGTTCTGAATATGCAACTTTTGGTACACCCGAACTATCAATAAACATTCTTAAAGCATTAAAGGATAGAAAAGCTTGCTTGATGTCTAATCATGGACAGTTAACTTTCGGAGTTAATTTAAAACAAGCTTTTGAACTTGCTGAAGAAGTAGAAAATATTTGCCATCAGTATGTAATTGCTTTAAAAATTGGCAAACCCAAGATTCTTTCATACTCAGACATGCAAAAAATTTTGGAGAAGATAAAACATTATAAAAAGGCTTAGTTTTTATGACTAAAGTAGGGGAGCATTTAACTCTAGATATAATTGGTACCAAGAAAGAGTACGAATCTTTTTTCTTTGAGAAACTTTTATATAGAATTGCAAAAAAAGCCAAAGTAACAGTATTAGAAATTTCAACATATAAATTTGAACCACAGGGATTTACTATGGTAGCTTTGTTGGCAGAAAGCCATATTAGTTTTCATACATTTCCTGAAAAAGGAATCATCAGTTTTGATTTTTTCACTTGTGCCAATATTTCACCTTCTGTTGCCATAGATGTAATTAAAGACGAAATAGAACATACACATATAATTAAAAAAGAATTTAATAGAGATACTGTTGATTTATATCAAGACAACTATAGTTCTCCCGGATTACGTAAATCATATGTAGTTAATAAAGTATTAGAAAACTTTAAATCTAAAGTAGGCCAATATGTAGAAATTTTAGAATTAGAACAGTTTGGCAAATCTCTTTTTATAGATAATGAAATACAAGTAGCAGAAAGTGATGAGCATTTATATAGCTCAACATTTGTAAATTCAGGGTTAGAATTAAATTCAAAGAAAGAGAAAGCAGCAATTATTGGAGGTGGCGATGGTGGAGTTGCAAGAGAATGTATTTCACAAAATTTTGGATTTATTGATTGGTATGAATTAGATCCTGAAGTAGTTGAGGTTTGCGATAAACATTTAAGTAAGATCGGCGAAAAAGCATCCGAAAAAAATTCAGTTAAATGCGTTTGGGGCGATGCATTTGAAAGTATAAAACCAATTAACGATGATACATATGATCAAATCTATGTTGATCTAAATGACGATCAATTTTGTATTGATTTAGCTTCAAAAAATATGGACTCTTTAGTTAGAATATTAAAACCCAAAGGTGTTATTACAGCACAAGTAGGAAGCCAGGATAATAAACCAAAACAAGTAGAAAATTGGATGAATGTATTCAACCATAGTTTTGGAAACACAAAATTATCAAGAGTTTATATACCAAGTTTTGATTGTTCTTGGAATTTTTCCTCTTCAATAAACCATTAATTTTTCTTTTTAATTCAGTAAATTTGTGAAATAATATTTTTAAATTAAAGGAGAAAATAATGAATATATTTAAAAAAACTATTTTTTCAGTTCTAGCTTCTTTATTAATTGTCGGAAATGTTTATGCTGCTGATAAAATTAGGATAGGAACTGAAGGCGCTTATCCTCCATGGAATTCAAAAGATGCTTCAGGTAAACTAATTGGATTTGAGGTTGAATTAGCCTGGTCGCTTTGCAGATACATGGGAAAACAATGTGAAATTGTTGAGCAAGATTGGGATGGAATGATACCAGCATTATTAATGAGAAAATTTGATGCAATCATGGCAGGTATGTCAATCACTGCAGAAAGACAAAAAACAATTACTTTCTCACAAGGTTATGCAGATGAAGTTGCACAATTAGCTGTAATGAAAGGATCTAGTTTAGAAGGAATGGATACACCATCAGGTATAAATTTATCTTTAGGTGGATCTGATGTTAACAAAGCTCTTAAAACTTTAACTGGAGCTTTAGCTGGAAAAACTGTTTGTGTTCAAACAGCAACTATTCACCAAAATTTCCTAGACTCAGGAGATGTAGGCGCGGTTAATGTTAGAACTTACAAAACTCAAGACGAAGTAAACTTAGATTTAGCTTCTGGCAGATGTGATGCTGCACTTGCTGCTGCTGTTGCATTTACAGACTATGCTGAGAAATCGGGAAAATCTGTTGTTCTAGTTGGTCCAACTTTTTCAGGTGGAGCTTTTGGAAATGGTGTTGGTGTTGGAATTAGACAAGGTGGAGATGATACTATCGGTAAAAGAGACGCTGAACTCTTAAAATCTTTTAACAAAGCTATTGATGAAGCAAGAAAAGATGGAGTTAT
This sequence comes from uncultured Pelagibacteraceae bacterium, assembly GCA_913045275.1. GTDB lineage: Bacteria > Pseudomonadota > Alphaproteobacteria > Pelagibacterales > Pelagibacteraceae > Pelagibacter. The sequence continues at coordinate 8,723 of CAJWPG010000025.1, read as the reverse complement.
CAGTAAGCTTGCGATCAAACATTTTGGTTTTGACGCTTCTATGTAATAATTTATTTGAAATGGCGGTTATTTAGTTAACCGCCTTTTCGATATGGAACTTCTTGCATTTGGAAAAACCGGTTGGGGTGACGAGTTATTTTACGCAACCTTAATGACTTTAGCTGTATCTGTTACAGCAATGTTAATTGGTTTTTTTTTCGCATTAATATTTACTCCATTAAAATTATCAAAAAATAAATTTCTTAATTTAATTGGAAATTTTTACACCACTGTAATTAGAGGTGTTCCTGAACTTTTAGTGATTTACTTGTTTTTCTTTGGTGGTAGTGGGACAATCATGTTTGTAGCATCTATGTTTGGATATTTTGAATATATTGAAATTAATGCTTTTATTACAGGCTCATTTGCAATTGGAATTATATCGGGTGCATATTCAACAGAAGTTTTTAGAGGAGCAATTCAATCTATAGACAAAGGTCAGTTTGAAGCTTCAAAAGTTTTAGGAATAAAAAAACATATCCAGTTCTATAAAGTTATTTTGCCTCAAATGTTAAGATTAGCAATTCCAAATTTAAGTAATGTTTGGCAAATAACTTTAAAAGATACATCGCTTATTTCCGTAACTGGATTAGTTGAAATAATGAGACAATCTTATATTGCCGCTGGATCAACAAGAGATCCTTTATTCTTTTATTCATTTGCAGCAGTTTTATATTTGCTACTTACATATTTTAGTATGAAGTTAATAAATAAATTAGAACTTAAATACAGTAGGGGATATTAATGGACTTTGAATTAATGATTAATAGTTTACCAAAGTTGCTTAATGCAACTGTAATTACATTAAAATTATTGTCACTATCATTGTTTTTTGGATTATTTATTGGTTTTTTATTTGCAGTATTAAGAATGAATAAAAATCCAATAATAAATAAATTTGCCTATGGATATTCTTATGTATTTAGAGGAACGCCTCTTCTAGTTCAAATATTTATTATTTATTATGGATTAGGGCAGGTAGAATATTTAAGATCAACAGTATTATGGGTTATATTAAAAGAACCCTATTGGTGCGCAATAATAGCTTTTGCATTGAATACTGGCGCTTACACTTCTGAAATTTTACGCTCTGCTTTTCAAACAATAAAACCAGGTATGATAGAAGCAGGTAAAAGCCTTGGTATTTCAAGTAAAATTATTTTTTATAAAATTCAAATACCAATAGCAATCAGACAATCTTTACCAGCATATGGTAATGAAATAATATTAATGCTTAAAGGAACCTCTTTAGCGAGTACAGTAACTTTAATGGATCTTACTGGTGTTGCAAAATATATTATATCAACAACCTTTAAACCCATAGAAGTTTTTATCGTTGCTGGAGGTATATATTTATTTATGACTTTCTTAGTTCATAACACAATAAAATATTTAGAAAGAAAATTTAGCTATTAATATGAAAGTAGCTTGCATTCAATTGTCTAGTGGGGAAAATTACTTAAAAAATTTTAAAAATATTATTAAATTTATTAACAAAGCAATAATTAATAAATCCGATTTAATTATTACACCAGAAACATCGTCAATAATTACAAGTGATAAAAAAATTCTTTTTAAAAACACTTACACAATGAAAACAGATCCATTAATCAAAGAAATAAAAAAAATAGCAAAAAAATTTAAAAAATGGATTTTAATTGGATCACTGCCAATAAAAGATGGAAAAAAATTCAGAAACAGATCAATTATGATTGGACCAAGTGGAAAAATTGTAAAATATTATGATAAAATTAGCATGTTTGACGTTAAATTAACCAAGAAAGAAACACATAAAGAGAGCAAAACATTTAAACCAGGGTCAAAACTTGTAAGTGTAAATCTTCCATGGGGCAGACTAGGTCTTACAATATGTTTTGATCTAAGGTTTCCAGAAATCTATAGAAACTTATCAAAGAAAAATTTAAATTTTATTAGCGTTCCTTCTGCTTTTACAAAAATAACAGGAGAAAAACATTGGATAACATTACTCAAAGCCCGAGCGATAGAAAATTTTTGTTATATATTTGCCCCAAATCAAACTGGAAAAAATACAAAAAAAAGAGAAACATTTGGTCATTCAGTAATTATTTCTCCTGATGGTAAAATTTTAAAAATTAAAAAAACAGGCGCTGGTATTATCTATGAAAATATAGATCCTAAAATTTCCTTAAATTTAAGAAAAGCTATACCAAGTTTGATTTAGTAATCAGTGTATTCTTTGATTTCTTTAATCTTTGAGCCAGTATGATTATTAATTTCTAGTTTTATTTTAGCTCTATCATCATTAAGAAAGTGAACATCTCTAGATAATTTAATAAACTTTTCTCCAAAATCAGAATTTTTTTCGCATAATCTTTTATCATCTTCAATAACCCAAAGTTTTGAATTTATTTCTTTTAAAGATTGAAAAAGTTTTTCCAACTTTTCGTCTGTTTTTATATTTTGATCTAATTCTGCCTTTAAAATTTTATATTCATCATTGATAAATTTAAGATTTTTTCCATCTTTAATTTTTTCTTTTTTAATTTCCAAAATTGATATTTTATCTAAAAGCTCCCCAACCGATACTTCAACTAGAATTTTGTTCATAAAGTTTTATAGTATGTTAAGTTGTTATAAATATGTCCAATATTCTAATTATAAAACATGGATCTTTAGGAGATATAGCCCAAGCATGTGGTGCAATTCAAGATATTTCTGAAAATCATAGTAATGATGAAATCTACTTGTTAACGACCAAACCGTACATTGATTTATTTAAAAAAAATAAAAATATAAATGAAGTGATCTTAGATAAACGTCTTTCAAAATTTAATTTATTTTATTTATATTCATTAATGAAAACTATTAATAAATACAAATTTTCTAAAGTATATGATCTTCAAAACTCTAAACGTACAACTTTTTATAAAAGAATTTTATTTCCAAAAGCAGATTTAAATACTTGGTCCTCATCTGAAACCACTCTTCCATCTGATAGTTCAAAAGATGAATTCGATAAAAAACCTGTTTTAGATAGATTTGAATATCAACTTAAAACTTCTGGTATAAATACTAATCACACAATATTCCCAGACTTTTCTTGGAGCTGTTCTGATATCTCAAAAATTAAATCTGAATATAAATTAGAAAAATATATTATTTTATTTCCGTTTGCCTCTCCTCATTTAACTTCAAAAAGATGGCCTTATTACAATGATCTTATTAATAAAATTACAGAAAAATATAATGATACTTTTAAAATTGTTGTAGCTCCAGGACCCAACGAAATTAATGATGCAAAAAAGTTTAAAGCGTTATGTATATTGGATAATGGTAAATCTCTTGATATTTCACAATTATCAACACTAATAAAAAACAGTTCATTTGTTGTAGCAAATGATACCGGCCCAGCACATATGACAGCCCATTTAGGTTCGAAAGGATTAGTTTTGTTTGGTGCTCACACTACAGCTTATAAAGTTAGCATTGAAAGAGAAAATTTTAAAGCGGTACAAGTTGTTGATTTGAATAAACTTTCTGCAGAAAAAGTGTTTGAAAAATTATCTAACGAACTTTTTTAACTTTATCAATTATTCTTAATATTACCGGTATAGTAAATAAAATAAATAAAAGTCTAATTATGTGGTGAAATGCTACAAAATCAGGTTCTAACTCAAATGTAATTGCAATAACAGCAACCTCATAAATTCCACCAGGGCAAAACGACAAGACTAGAGTTAAAAAATTGTTATCTACAAAAAAAGTAGCAACATAAGCAGCAATTAAACCTAGTAGTACGAGTAAACTTGTTGCAATAAAACTATGAAAAGTATTATTTGCAACTTCTTTAATTGTTTTTTCAGCAAATCTGCATCCAACAGAAGCTCCTAAAATTAACAAACAAAAATCTATAGAAAATTCTGGCAATTTATAAGAGGCAATATCAGTAATTTGTAAAATACCGCTGGCAACTAAAGTTCCTGATAATAAAGCTGCAGGCACTTTTATTTTATCAAATAATAAAATTAAAATTATTGATCCAGTTATTAGAATAATAAGATTAAAATGATTTTGATCTAGATAATTATAGTTTTCTATTAATATTGCTTCTGAACTTGAATAATTAACTATTATAAAAGGAAAAACGGTAATGATAATAATAAGCCTTATTAAATGTGAAGTAGCAACTTGAGATAAGTCTGAATTTTCATGTTCAGCTAAAATCAATAATGGACCAAGAGCACCAGGGGCTGCCGAGAAAATAGATGTTTTTTCATTGTAACCTGAAAATTTTTGAAGATATTTTGAAACTATTATTATGCTAATTAAAATGTAAAAGAACATAATGATAGTTGTCCAAACCCAATTAACCATCTGGTTGATTAAATTTTGCTCAATATAAGTTCCAATATAAAGTCCTAGAATAATTAAAATTCCACTTAAAGCTAATTTAGGCATTACAACTTTTAGACCCATTAATGCTGCTATAGATATTGCAATCATAGGACCAAGCATCCAAGCTAGAGGCACTCTAAAGTACTCGGCAATGATTGCACTTGGAGTTGAAATCAAAATTACCAAAAAAAACTCAATAGATATTAGAGATTTCATCTCTTTTCTATTAAACTGAATCGCGTTTGACATGAATTCTATAATCGTTGTTGACACCAATTTATATATTATGATTAACTAACACAATTAAATAAAGAGAGGGAAACAATGAAACTATATAAATCATTAATTTCAGTTTTATTTTCTGCAATTCTATTATTTTCAGCAACAAATTCTTTTGCAATTGATAAGTTACATTTTGTAATTGGTGGCGGCGCTGGCGGTGGTTGGGATGGAACTGCTAGAGGAACTGGAGAAGCTTTAACAAAAGCAGGCTTCTTAAAAAGCGCATCATTTGAAAATATGTCAGGTGGTGGTGGTGGAAAAGCATTAGCTTTTATGATTAATACAAAACCTGCAAATACAGTTTTAGTTCAATCAACACCATTAGTTTTAAGATCAATCACTAGACACAAAGGTTATGTAAGTGGCAGTGGTACTTTATCATATAAAGATGTAGTACCTATTGCTGGAGTAATTGGTGATTATGGCGCAATCGCTGTTGCTAAGAGCTCATCATTCAAAAACTTTAAAGAAGTTGTGGATGCTTATAAAAAAGATCCAAGTTCAGTAAAAATGGCTGGTGGATCTGTTAGAGGAAGCATGGACCATTTAATTGGTGCTTTAGCTTTTCAAGCAGCTGGAGCTAATCCAAATGACGTTATTTACGTTCCGTATGACGCTGGTGGTAAAGCTTTAGCTGGACTTTTATCAGGAGAAACTCAAATTATCTCTACAGGTTTAGGAGAACTAATGGGTGCAAGAGATCAAGTAAGAATAATTGGTATTACTGCTCCATCAAGAGTTTCTGACGCACCTGATGCACCAACATTAAAAGAACAGGGTTATGATGTACAATTCGTTAACTGGAGAGGATTTTTTGGGCCCCCAGGTATGAGTGCAAGCATGAAAAGTGAAATTTCTAAAATGCTTGGCGATGTACAAAAAACTCCTGAATGGGAAACTGTCAGAGCAAGAAACGCTTGGGTAAATATTTATAATCCAGGTGATAAGTTTGTTTCATTTTTAGAAAAACAAACTGAAGAAATGACAGCTCTTATGAAGAAACTAGGAGTAATATAATTTTTATCCCCAAGATTGTATAAAAATTAGAGCAGTGAATATAAATACTACAAAAATTATATCACTGCTCTTTTTTATTTTTTCTGCATTTTACTTATATACAGCTTACCAAATTCAAGTTTTTTCTTTTGATGAAAATGCACCGTTTAATGCTAGAACATTTCCTATTTATTTAGGTTATACAGGTTTATTTTTTTCTGGATTAAAAATTATTTTACCAGATCCTAATAATATTAAAATTGATCACAAAAATTTAGAATATAAAAAAACAGTTATACTTATTATTATAGCTATAATTTACGGTGCAACGATACTAAAAATTGGATATTTTTTAACAACATCATTATTTTTAGCTTCTTCATATTATTTTTTAGGTGAAAGAAGATGGTTGTTAATCTTTATTTTATCATTCCCTTTTGTTGCGGCTTTCATGTACCTTTTGCACGGAGTTCTTGACATTTATTTAAGAGATCCATTTTTAAAATTAATTGGAGTTATGGGATGATAGAAGGAATTTTAATTGGTTTAAAAACGGCTCTAACTTTTCAAAATATATTAATGGTAATGATTGGTTGTTTCTTTGGAACAATTATTGGAATGCTTCCTGGTCTTGGACCAATGACTGCTATTGCATTAATGATACCAATTACATATGGATTTGATCCGGCAACAGGATTAATTTTAATGGCAGGCGTTTATTACGGTGCGGTATTTGGTGGGTCGACATCATCAATATTATTAAATGCACCAGGTGTACCAGGAACTGTAGCTACTTCATTTGATGGTTATCCTATGGCCCAACAAGGTAAAGCTGGAAAAGCATTAGCTATAGCGGCATGGAGTTCTTTTGCCGGAGGTACCCTTGCAGCTATCTATTTATTATTTATGGCACCAAGTTTATCAAAAGTGAGTTTATCATTTAGATCTCCTGATTATTTTGCGTTAATGATTTTAGGTTTAACTGCAATTGCCGCTTTTTCATCAAAAGGTCAATTTTTAAAAGCAATGATGATGGTTATTCTTGGGTTAATGCTAGCATCAGTAGGACAAGACTCTCTATCCGATATTACAAGATTTACATTTAATAATATGAATTTAACAGATGGGATAAGTTTTGTTCTAGTTGTAATGGCAACTTTTGCAATGAGCGAAGCGTTAACTATTATTTTAAAAAGAAATGATCCAACTGCAGCAGCTAAACAAGTCTCATTAACAGAACTTGGTTCAATTAAAATTGATAAAGATGAAAGAAAAAAAATGTTAAAAACAATTCCTCGAAATTCAATTATAGGCTTTTTCATTGGTGTTTTACCTGGGGCAGGAGCGACTATTGCATCATTCTTGGCATATGGAATGGAAAGAAATTTAGTTAATGATGAAGAAAAAGAAAAATTTGGAAAAGGAAGTGTTCATGGTTTAGCAGCACCTGAAACCGCAAATAACGCAGCTTGCTCTGGCGCATTTGTTCCTTTGTTGACTTTAGGAATACCTGGAAGTGGTACTACTGCTGTTATGCTTGGAGCGCTTTTAGGATTTGGAATTCAACCAGGTCCAAGATTATATGTGACTAATCCCGAAATATTCTGGTCAGTTATAATGTCTATGTATATTGGAATGGTAATATTGCTTATACTTAATCTACCTTTAATTCCTTATATAGCTAGAATACTTGCTGTTCCTAAAAATTATTTAATTCCACTAATATTATTTTTTTCGATCACTGGAATTTACGTAATGTCATTTAACAATTTTGATATTTATTTAATGATAGGAATTGCAGTTGTTGCAACATTTATGCGCTTATACGATTTCCCAATGCCACCTCTTATTCTTGCTTTTGTTTTGGGAGGATTAATGGAAGAAAATTTAAGAAGGTCATTACTAATTAGCAATGGTTCTTTTGATTTTTTGTGGGCTAGACCATTAACTGCAATTATATTAACATTCACTCTTATAATAGTAAGCTGGCAAGCATATAAAAGTTTTAAAAAATAGTTTGTCAGCAATGACAAATGAAAAAAAAAAGCGATCCAAAAGAAATTAAATGAAAAAACTTTTAGGAATATTTGTTCTAGGATTTTTATGTTTTAACAATTATGCATTTGCTAAAAAACCACAGCCTATTGCTGGACCAAATTGTCATATTATTCATTCTGCAAAATCAACTAATTCTGGAAAATCATACAAAAACATAAGCTCTAAATTATTAAAATCTGCATCAGTTCCTGATGCTATAATTTTTAAAAACAAAAAATTAATTTATTATGTTAACGGTGATTTTGATAATCATTCAATTTATGTCTCTGAATTATCAGAAGATATTAAAAAAGCAAAAACAATAGGGCCTATAAAACTTAATGGAGAAATCAATAAAGATGCTGTTGATCCTGATTTAATAATTACTGAGGATGGAAAAATTCGATTATTTTACTATGTTGGTTTGTTCACTAAACCGGTAATGGGAAAAAAACCAAATAAATTTTATTCAGCTATTTCGGATGATGGTATTAACTTTACAATTGAAGGTGTTGTTGCAGAAGTCGATAATGCTACAGATCCAACGGTTATAAAATTACCCAATGATGAATATTTACTTGCCGTTGCTCAAGGAGACAATCAAAAAATTAAAATATTTAAAAGTACAGATGGAAAAAAATTTAATAAATTTTCATCTATAAAAGGTGGAATTCCAGAACTATCAATTGCTGAAAATGGTGATCCTGAAATACTTTTTCAAAATGCTGATGGTATTTTAAAAATGACATCCTCTAACGGTGGAAAAAAATGGAAAAAAACTAGAAGAAATATTTTAAGTGGAGACTCAAAAGGATCTGCTAGTCCAAGTGTAATTAGAATAAATGATAAAGAAAGAATACTATTTTATTTTAAAGTTAAAAAAGGATGCTCAACACCACCAACTGCATATTTAGAAGATAAAAATGCTTTAGGTCTTAAAGAAATAGGTGAGCCACCATTAGGTCATGGGGTTAAACCAAATCATAAAAAAA
>CAJWPG010000024.1 GCA_913045275.1 uncultured Pelagibacteraceae bacterium | reverse complement strand
CAACAAGGGATGCTAGTTCTTCTACTTTTGCAAACTTATTTCTTGGTATTTTTGACAACATGTAATTTATATGTTCTTCAGTCATTTGATCAAAAATTCTTGTTTTTGCTGCTGCCGGAGTAACGCAGTTAACAGCAATATTTTTTAACGCTAATTCTTTTCCTAAAGATTTAGTTAATCCAATAACCCCTGCTTTAGATGTGCTATAAGCGCTTGCATTAGGATTTCCTTCTTTTCCAGCAATTGAAGCTATATTTACAATGCGTCCATAATTATTCTTCACCATAAATGGCACAACAGCTTTACAACAATAAAACACAGCATTTAGATTTAAGTTTATAACTTTATTCCATTCTTCGATGGGATATTCGGAAACTGTTGTGTTCATGCCAGTTATGCCTGCATTATTTACAAAAATATCAATTTTTTTATGGTTTTTTTCAATCTCATTTAAATTTTTATTTATATCTTCAAACCTACTCACATCTACTATTTGGTAGCTTAAATTTTCAGAATTAATTTTTTCAGTAGCTTTTTTTGACTCCGCTTCGTCTATATCCCAAATAATAACTTTTGCTCCAGATTGAATAAATCTCTCAGTTATAGCAAAGCCAAATCCTTGGGCCCCACCTGTGACTATTGCAACTCTGTTATTTAAATCAAATTTTATCATTTATTTTTTTTTCTTAATAAAGGAAAAGCAAGTGCTATTAAAGATAAAATAAAGAATGTTAGGGCTATAGGTCTAGTTAAAAACATAAACCAATTACCATCAAATATAACTAGTGATTGTCTTAAAGTTCCCTCTACTAATTCTCCTAAAATTAAACCAATTATTACTGGAACTACTGAAAAACCATATCTTCTCATAAAAAAACCTATCACCCCAAATAAAAGCATTATCCACACGTCTAATAAAGATTGACTAAGTGAATAAGTTCCACATACTGAAACAGCAAATATCATTGGCCATAAAAGTTTATTTGGTACCAATGTAATTCTTGCAAAAATTTTAGCTCCAAAAAAACCCAGAATAAAAAACATAATATTTGCTATCAGCATTGATCCAAATATTCCGTAAAGAAATTCTGGCTGCTCTCTAAAAAGATCTGGGCCTGGTCTTACTCCATGAATAATTAATCCAGTTAGTATTACTGCTGTTGTTGCACTTCCGGGAATTCCAAGTGCAAGAGTTGGTACCATTGCTCCACCTGTTGCAGCATTGTTTGCTGCTTCTGCTCCAGCAATACCTTCAATAGAACCTTTGCCAAACTCTTCTGGTTTTTTTGACCACCTCTTTGCTTCTGAATATCCTATTAAAGAAGCAACTGTTCCACCTTCTGCTGGCAATACCCCTATAAAAGATCCAATACCGGATGATCTTAAAATTGTTTTCCAAGTTAATTTGTAATCTAATAAAGTTGGTAATTTAACAGCTTTTAGTGCTACTCTTTTAAATACTTGATCTAATAAAGTAGATTGAGTTAACATTTCACTAATTGCAAACAAACCAACTACTACTGGAATAAATCCGATACCTTCTGATAATTCATTTATTCCATATGTAAATCTATCGATTGATGTCATAAAATCTTTACCAACAGTCGATATTAATATTCCAAAAGCTCCTGCTATTAGATTTTTAACAGGACTACCATCACCTATAGATGCCAACATTGTTAAACCAAAAATAGCTAAAGCAAAATATTCTGGTTGACCAAATTCATATGCTAATTGAGCTAGAAATGGAGCAAAAAAAACTAGAACTATTACACTAAAAATACCACCTACTGTGCTTGAAACTGTTGCCATTCCTAGTGCTCTGCCCGCTTCACCCTTTTGAGCTAAAGGATAACCATCTAAACAGGTTGCTGCGGCTGCTGGAGTTCCTGGTGTATTAATTAATATTGCTGTAATTGCTCCACCGTAAGTACCAGCACAATAGATTGAAGTTAAAAGAACAACTGCAGAAAGCGGATCAAGTGTCATTGTAAAAGGTAAAATTAATGCACCGCCTGTAGTTGGTCCAAGACCGGGTAATACACCTAAGATTAATCCAAACAAAGTTCCAAAAAGCAAAACTAATAATAGCTTAGAGCTAAATAAAGGAGCCATCATTAAAGATAAATTTTCCATCTTAATAATAATATAAGTTTGTAATAATTCCCGCAGGAAATCTTAATCCCAATATTGTTTCAAAAAAAATGAATACAATTATTGGAAAAATAATACTAACTAGTAATAAATATAATATTCTTCTTTCTCCCCAGTAATAGGAAACAAAAATTGACAATATTGAAATTGCCAAGAAGAAATCTAAAAATTCTGAAACAATAATAAATAAAGCAAAGTTAAATAATGTTATAAAAAAAACTTTAGGTAATTTTTTTTCTATTTTCCAAGGTTTTTTAGTAGATAAATAATATATAACAGAAGTTAGAATTATTATTAATACTAATAATGCTTTTGGAAATGTAGCTGGCTGAATTCCTCTATTTAAGATTGGAGGAACAATATCAAATGAAAATGTTTGTATTAATAAAATTATTGAAACAACTATTATTACAAAACAAACTTTGAATGCATCGCCAATAAAAAAGGGCAAACTTTTTTTGTTTGCCCTTTTTTTTGTTCGTACATTATTCATTTAAAAAATGTACTGTTTGTAATTAGTTAATGTAACCCAAAGCTTTCAGTTGAGATGCCATTTCTGCTAACATCACTTCCATCTGCTTGCCCCACTCGTCAGCTCCAACTACGCTAGTTGCATCAAGACCAATGTCAGTTAAAAAACTTTGGAAATATTTGTGTTCCATTGCTTTTATCATAGCGTCTTCCAATTGTTTTGCTCTTTCTGCTGATACACCTTTTTTAGTTACAAATCCTCTAACTGTTGAAAGAACTACCGGTATACCTAACTCAGTTGCTGTAGGAACGTTGTTTAGTTTTTCCATTCTTTTGCTAGCTAAAACAACTGCTACGCATAATGTTCCATCTTCGATTTCAGTAACTGCTTCACCTAAATTTAAAACACCCACATCTATATCACCTTTGATTAAGTTTGTTTTAATTGGCGCTACACCTTTGTATGCTACGATTGTAGGATCTGTTAATTTACCTTTTTTTGTAAAAGCAATTGCACTTACATCATCAATACCACCAACGTGAGTAGTTCCATATTTAAGTGATTTTGATTTTTGTGCACTAACAAATTTCTTAGCGTCTTTGATGTCATTTTTACAATTTACTACAAACAACTGAGGATCATCTGTTCCTCTTGCTAAAGGTTGCATATCGCTTAATTTAACTTTTGTTTTTCCAAGCGCCATAGAAACTGCATGACCTGTTGTCCAAGTTAAAGTATGTTGACCATCTGCTGGTAATGTCATCATATAATCCATAGATGCTGCTCCACCACCACCTTTTTTATTCACTAGTTGCATGTCTTGTTTAAGATATCTTCTAGTTCTTAGAAGCATCATTCTTGTAGTAACATCAGTACCACCACCAAAACCTGCATGAGTAATCGCTTGTATGGCTCCATCTGCTTTTGCAGAAGTAGTCAAAATAGGTAATGCTAATGCAAAAACTTCAGTTACAAGAACTGCTGCTGCTAATAAAAGTTTAAAACTTTTTTTCATTATTTCCCTCTCTAGTTAATTTATATTTAATTATTTAAACATAATCTGTTAGAAACCGTAAGAAAAAAATAATGTCCCTAGAAAAAAAAAATATAGCAATATTATTGGGAGATCCTTCTGGAATTGGCCCTGAATTGATATCTAAATTATTATCAAAAGAAATTACTAATAAAGCAAATATAGTAGTAATTGGAGAGAAAAAAATTTTAGAAAATGGAAATAACATTTCTGGTATATCGAATAATTTAAAATTTGTTGATAACTTCGATCAAATAAATTTTGAAGATGAAAATAAATTTTTTTTAGATATTTCTAAAGGTAAAAATCATAATTACAAAATAGCAGAATGTTCGAAAGAGTCTGGTGAAAGCGTTTTAGAAGCACTTAATCTTGCTTTGGATTTAGTAAAAGAAAATAAAGTACATGCAATAAATTTTGGACCATTTAACAAAACAAGTATGAAGTTAGGTGGCAATAAATTTTCAGATGAGCTACATTTAATGGCCGAAAAACTAAATGTAAAAAATTATTTTTGTGAATTTAATGTGGTAGATAATTTTTGGACAGCAAGAGTTACTTCTCACATGCCAATAATTGAAGTGCCATCTCACATAAAAAAAGAAAATATCATTAAACCAATTAAATTAATTAATGATGCAATGATTCTTAATGGTATTAAAAAACCTAGAGTTGCTGTTCAAGCTTTAAATCCTCATGCTGAGTTTGGAACAGAGGAAAAAGAAGAAATTATACCAGCTATAGAAGAAGCAAAAAAAATAGGAATTAATGCAGATGGTCCATTGCCTTGTGATACATCATTTATAACTGCTTTTAAAAATAAGAATCATGATTGTATTGTAGGTATGTACCATGATGCTCTTCAATCAGGTCTTAAAGCATTTGGATTTGATAGAGGAGTAACAGTTCAGGGAGGATTACCTGTTCCAATTACAACACCTGCTCATGGAAGTGCTTTTGACATAGCAGGAAAAAACATTGCAAATTTAGAACCTACATTACAATCTTTTAAAATAGCTTTAACTATGGCAGAAAATAAATTTAAAAATGGTTAAGATAAAAGATATAAAAACTACAATATATAAATGGACAGGTGAAATAGTCCCGCCTGCACAAAATTTTTGTACGAATCCAACGGATCTCTTAAGAGAAACAGGAGATAAAATGAAATCATTTAGATTTCATGAATGGTTAGTTTGCGAAGTTATAGCTGATGATGGAACAAAAGGTCTTGGTAATGCGGCTTTAGCGCCTGAAGTAACAAAAAAGGCAATAGATTGTTATTTAAAAGATTTAGTTATTGGCGAAGATCCTTTTGATTACGATTATCTTTGGGAAAAAATGTATAGAAGTACAATGGCATGGGGCAGAAAAGGAATTGGAATGATTGGAATTTCTGCAATTGATCTTGGTATCTGGGACTTAATGGGTAAAATTCAAAAAAAACCTGTATTTGAACTTCTTGGTGGAAGAACAAAAGAAAAAATTCCTGTTTATGCATCAAAATTATATAGTCAACCAATTAAAGATCTTCAAATTGAAGCTGAAAAATATTTAAAAGAAGGTTTCAAAATGTTTAAAATGCGTTTCGGCTGGGGACCAAAAGATGGATCTGATGGAATAAAAAATAACATAAAACTTGTTAATGCTGTAAGAGAAGTTGTTGGTTATGATAATGATTTAATGCTTGAGGCATATATGGGTTGGAATTTAGAATACTCAAAAAGAATAATTCCAGAATTAATAAAATTTAAACCAAAATGGCTTGAAGAGCCAGTAATACCAGATGACATACCTGGTTACGTTGAATTAAATTCTCTGGGAGATATTCCAATAGCAGGTGGTGAACATGAATTTAGCTTTCTAGGTTTTAAACATTTATTAGAACTAAAAGCAGTAAGTTATATTCAGTATGATGCAAACCGTGTTGGTGGTATAACCGCAGGTCATAAAATAAATTCTCTAGCAGAAAAATACAATGTTCCTGTGGTGCCGCATGCTGGTCAAATGCACAATTATCATTTGACAATGGCAAGTAATAATTGTCCCTTTTCAGAATTCTTTCCTGTTAATCAAGTCGAGATAGGAAATGAATTGTTTTATTATCTATTCAAAGGAGAACCTGTTCCAATAAATGGATATATTAATCTTGATGATAATACCCCCGGACTTGGAATATCGTTAAATGAAAAATATGAATCTGAATTTAAAGTAATGGAATAGTTAATTTAATAATTTTCTAATTTCTTTTTCAGTAAATTTTTTAGGTATTTTGCAAGTTGTTTTTATCTTTTGTTTTTTGCCTGTTTTAGAAGCTTTCATTGTTGATTGAATAATATCTAAAACATGTAGAGATAATTCTCCACTGCATCGATGTTTTTTTCTATTTTCAATACAATAAGCCATTTCTGATAAACCTGCGCCTCTGTAATTTGCATTGGTTGATGACTCATTTGCTCTTAAGCTTTTATTTCTGATATTAATTTTTCCAAGTGACATTTTTTCAGTTTTAAGCTCTTTCCAAGTATCACCTAATTTTTTACAGATATAAACTGATCCACCAAACATATTGGGATCAGGAACTATTAAAGAACCTTTTTTTCCATATAACTCAATGTGGTTTCTTTGATGAGCGATCACATCAAAAGACAAAGTTAATCTTATAACTGTATCATTTTCAAAAACTACTGTTGATAAATATGTTGTTGGACATTCAACTTTAAATTTTTTACCTTTTTTAGGGCCTATTCCAATGGTTCTATAATTTACTCCTCTCATTATACTCCCGCTCACTTCTTTAGCAGGACCCAATAAATTTACCAATGCAGTTAAATAATACGGACCCATATCTATTACAGGTCCGCCTTCTTTTTTTGAAAACCAAGATTCTGGATTTGGATGATAAGATTGAACTCCTGGAAAAGCAAAAATTGCATTTCCTAAATTGATTTTACCAATTGTATTTTTTTCCAAAAGTTCTTTGGATTTTTGGTTTCCTCCACCTAAAAAGGTATCAGGAGCATTACCTATATATAATTTTTTTTTGTTAGCGATATTTAATAACTCTTTTCCATCTTTAAAGTTAATTGCCAGAGGTTTTTCCGAATAAACATGTTTATTATGCAAAAGAGCTTTTTTTGCTACTTCGTAGTGTGCTTTAGGTATTGTAAGATTTAAAATTATTTCAACTTCTTTATCATTCAATATCTCATTAACACTAAGAGCTTTTATTCCATATATAGAGGCACATTTTTCTGCTGATTTATTATTAATATCAGCACATTTCATAATTTTTATATTGTTAAAATATTTTTGAGCTCTAAAATATGTTTCGGCAATGTGACCACAGCCGATCAATCCTACTTTAAAAACTTTATTCATAAAAAAGATTAAACACCTTGTCTTTGTTTAATCTTGCCTTCTTTATGAAGTTTTAAAGCTTCTTCATTTTCTTTTGTGGTTGGTATTTCTAAAGTTGGACTTTCCCAATATGCTGAGCCTTCTAACCATTCGTAAGAATGAGTTTTGATACTTATAACGTATGTTACATCAGATTTTTTTGCTGTTTTAAATGCTTCTTCTAGTTCAGAAATAGATGAAACTTCTTCTGACTTTGCTCCCATACTTGCTGCATGTTGAGCAAAATTTACTGGTACAAGATTTGGAGCATTTGAGCTTTTGAATTGACAGTTAAATTCTTTTCCACCTTTAAATAATTGAAGCCTATTAATTACTGCATGTCCATCATTATCACATACTATAATGATTAATTTATTATTAGTTATTACAGAAGAATAAATATCTGAATTATTTAACAAGTAAGATCCATCACCAACGAAAACAACTACATCTTTGTCTGGATTAGCCATTTTGATTCCTAGAGCTCCAGAAATTTCATAACCCATACAACTAAAGCCCCATTCAGTTTCATGTGTGTTGAGTTCTCTGGGTCTCCAAACTTGAAGCACTTCACCAACCAAACCTCCTGCAGCTGTTACCGCAATATCTGTTGGGTCTGAATTTCTATAAATCGCTCCTACTGCATGGGCGTAACTTGGAACTTTTTGATTGGTCGGACCGCTTTCTTTATCAACATATTCATTCCAAGATTTTAATTCATCTCTTGATTTTTTATACCAATCATCATTTGCTTTCCAGTCCCCTAAAGCATTTGATAATTCAATTAATGAAACTTTTGCATCTCCAACAACTGCTTGTGCAAGATGTTTGTTTGCATCATGTCTTGTTATATTTAAAGAAACCAAACTAAAGTCAGGATTTTCAAAGTTAGCCCAAGATCCAGTTGTAAAATCTCCAAGCTTTGTTCCTATTGCTATTGCTAAATCTGTTTGTTTTGCAAAATTATTCGCTGCTTTTCCTCCTAGACCTCCAATAGGACCTAAAAAATGAGAATGATCTTTTTTCATAGTTGAATAACCCATAACGGTTTGTGTGACTGGAATATTGTGTTTTGTGGCAAAATTTCCTAGTGTTTCCATTGCATCAGAATAAAAAACTCCGCCACCAGAAATTATTAAAGGATTTATTGAATTTCTTATTTTTTCTGCCGCTTGTTTAATTTGAAAATCATCCGGTCTTGGTCTTCTTATATTGTGAACTCTTTCTACAAAAAAATCTTCGGGATATTCAAAAGTTTCTCCTTGAACATCTTGACTTAAAGAAAGGAAAGCAGGTCCTGTATCAGCGGGATCAAGCATTACTTGAATAGCTTGTGGCAAAGATTGTAAAATTTGCTCCGGTCTAGTTATTCTATCAAAATATCTAGTAACTGGTTTAAAAGCATCATTTACTGTAATTCCAGGATTATTAAAATGTTCTACTTGCTGAAGCACTGGATCGGGCATTCTATTTGCATAAGTATCGCCAGCTAAAAATAATATTGGAAGTCTATTACTCATAGCTACCGCAGCTGCTGTAACCATATTTGTTGAACCGGGTCCTACCGAACTAGTAGCAACAAAAATTTGTTTTCTTCTTTTTGCTCTAGCGAAAGCTATTCCTGTTAGAGCCATATTTTGCTCATGATGACCTCTATAAGTTGGAAGTTTATCCTGATTTTCTTGGAGAGCTTGACCTAAACATGCAACATTTCCATGTCCAAATATGCCAAAAGCCCCTGGGAATAATGGTTCATTTTTGTCATCAATAAAAATTTTTTGTGAAATAAGATGTTTAACTATTGCATGTGCACATGTAAGCTTTATTTTTTTCATAATTAAATATATAAACTCTCCACTAACAAAATAATTTTATATATAACAATTAAACATAATTTTTTTGAAAATGTATAGCAAATTTGGACAATTCATAGATGGAAAGTGGCAACAGTCACAAAATAATGAAACGTACAACGTAATAAATCCTGCAACAGAAGAAGTGATTGGAAAAGCATCAAAAGCGGGAGAAGAAGATGTCAATAAAGCTCTTAGATCAGCAGAAAAAGGATTAGAAGTTTGGAAAAATACTCCTCCTTGGCAACGTGCTAAAATTATTAGAAAAATTGCAGACTTAATGAGAGAAAAAACAGATGTTTTAGCAAAATGGATGACGCTTGAAGTAGGAAAACCTTTAGCAGAAGCAGCTGGAGAAGTTGGTGGTGCCGCTGACATATTTGAATGGAATTCAGAAGAAACTAAAAGAATTTATGGTCAAATTGTTGAAAGTAGATTTGAAAATACAAGAATGTATGTGAAATATGAACCTGTTGGTGTTGTAGCGGGTTTAATTCCGTGGAATTTTCCAATTATTTTAGCTTCAAGAAAAATTTCTACAGCTCTAGCGGCTGGATGTTCTGTAATTTGTAAACCTGATGTAATAACTCCAGGAAGTGTAATGGAGTTAATGAATATTATTAATGAAGCTGGAGTGCCTCCGGGTGTAGTTAATTTGTTATCAGGAGATCCTGCAAAAATTTCGTCTCAACTAATATCGTCAGATATAGTCAAAAAGATTTCTATAACTGGTTCTACAAGAGTTGGAAAACTAATATTAAAACAAGCTGCTGAAAAAGTTCAAAGAGTTACTATGGAGTTAAGTGGTCACTCTCCTTTTATTGTATTTGATGATGTAGATATCAATCAAGTAACTGATATGGCGATTACTGCAAAATTTAGAAATAATGGTCAAGTATGTATATCACCAGCAAGATTTTATATACATGAGCGAAAAAAAGATGAATTTGCAAAAACGTTAGTTGATAAAGTAACAAAATTAAAAATTGGTAACGGTTTGGATAAGGACACTATATTGGGACCTTTAACTACTGAAAAAAGATTACATGAAGTAGAAGCTTTAGCTGAAAAAACAAAACAAGAAGGAGCTAAAGTTTTATGTGGAGGCAAAAGACCTGCTGGGTTTAATAAAGGTTATTTTTATGAACCAACAATATTTGATGAAGTTAAAGATAATTTTACAATTATGAAAGAAGAACCTTTTGGTCCTTTAGTTCCTATATTAACATTTAAAGATAGAGATGAAGTAGTCAAAAGAGCTAATGATAACGATCTAGGTTTATCAAGCTATATTTACACGAAGTCTCTAGAAAATGCCCATAAAGTCTCAGAAAAAATGGAAACTGGAACATGTGCAGTCAATACTCCTGCTGTTGCTTTTGCTGAAGTTCCTTTTGGTGGAATTAAGCAAACAGGTTATGGTAGAGAAGGTGGTTCCATGGCTATTAAGGATTACTTAAATATCAAGTATACCCATTTCGGTATCAATTATTAATGAGAAAAAATAAAGTTAAACAAATGATGGCTGAAGGTAAGCCAGTCATCAATGGTTGGTGTGCAATCCCAAGTACAGCTTCTTGTGAGGCTATGGCACATCAAGGTTGGGATTCTCTCACAGTTGATATACAACATGGTTTAATTGATTATTCGAGTGCTCTTCCGATGATGCAGACGATTTCTACAACAGATGTCACTCCTTTAGCTAGAGTAAACTGGAATGAACCTGGGCAAATAATGAAAATTTTAGACGCTGGTTGTTATGGTGTAATTTGTCCGATGGTTAGTAATAAAGAAGAAGCTGAAAGATTTGTTCAAGCATGTATGTACCCACCAAAGGGATATAGAAGTTTTGGCCCCATAAGAGGTTTAATTTATGGCGGATCTGATTATGCAGAACATGCAAATGATGAAATATTAAAATTAGCTATGATTGAAACTGAGGAGTCTCTTGATAAGTTAGATGAAATTATGTCTACACCAGGTGTAGATGGTATTTATATAGGTCCAGCAGATTTAAGTTTGGCTATAGGAGAAAAGCCAGGATTTGATAGACCCGAAAATTCAAAAGCATATTCTGAAATATTAAGAATTTTGGAACATGCTAAAAAAAATAATATTTTTGCAGGTATTCATAATGGTACACCAGAGTATGCAACTAAGATGATCGAAAAAGGTTTCAACTTTGTGACTATTGCTTCTGATTTAAGAGCGTTAAGCGCTGGCGCTAAATCTATTGTAGATAAAATGAAGGGATCTCTTTCTAAAAAAGATGAGTCTGCAACTTATTAATCTAATTGATTTAAAAATTCCTCGAGCAGGAACACCATCGGGACGTGAAGCTTTACCAAACTTTTACGTAAGAAGTAAAAATAAAAAAAATATAACTGTTCACAATTATAAACAATGGGTTGCTCTTTGGGAAAAAGCTAAAAATAAATGTATTCCAAGAAAATATGCTTTTAAATATTCTTTGCCGACTTTTAAGCATAACAAAAAAGATCTCATAAATCTTATTTAATGAAATCACTGACAAAAAAAATCTATTTATTAGATTTTTTGTTAGCTCTTGTTGGCTACATACTATTTGTTGTGATGGATACAATTGTTAAAAAACTGGGAGACACTTATCATGTGTCACAAATAATTTTGGTAAATTCATTATCGGCTTTATTGCCTATATTCATATTTATTCAAATAAGACATCGGTGGAGAAGAATTAAAACTGCTAATCTTAAAATTCATTTTATTAGATCTGTTTTGATGTTTGGTGCAATGTTTTCATTCATAATAAGTGTAAACCATTTATCACTAGTTGCAATTTATAGTATTGTTTTTGTTATGCCGTTACTATTAACAATGGGTGCAAATTTTTTTTTAAACGAGAAAGTTGGCTGGAGAAGATATACTGCAATTATAATAGGTTTTATTGGTGTTATCGTATCTGTTGATCCATTTCATGAATCTTTTAATAAATACGCTTATCTTGCTTTGTTGGTACCAGTCCTTGTTTCAATAAATTGGTTAATAATAAAAAAATATGGCGAGAAAGAAAATACTTATTCTTTTTTAATTTATGGAAAATTATTTCTAATCATATTTTCTGGGATTTTTGCGCTTAAATATTTTGTTCCAATGACAACTGGAGATTTTCTTTTAAATTTTAATGCTGGTTTAGTAAGAGGTATTGGTATGATTTTTATTCTAAATTCAGCAAGGCATTTACCTTCTTCTCTTTTTGCCCCAACACACTACATTCAAATATTTGCTGGTGCGTTAATTGGGTATTTAGTTTTTGGTGACATTCCTACTTTAAATAATTATTTAGGAAATATTCTTATTATAGGTGCTGGCATTTACATTATAATTAGAGAATTGACTTTATCTAAAAAAATTGTGACAAATTCGACAAGGCCAATTATTATTCCAATTAAAAAAGAATAAAAATTTATGAAAAAAATATTAATTATTCAACCTATACATGAATCTGGAATTGAATTGCTCAAAAATAACATCAATTATGAATTCGAAATAATTGAAGATACAGAAATATCAAATTTAAAATCTAAAATTGTTGATTGTGATGCTGTTTCTATAAGAACAGCAAATCTTCCAGCTGAAGCTATAAATGCTGGAAAAAGTTTAAAGATAATTTCTAGGCATGGTGTTGGATATGACAATATTGATTTAAAAAGTTCAAAAGATAAAAATATTACTATAGCTATAACAGCAAAAGCTAACGCTGTAGCTGTGGCTGAGCATGTAATGTTTATGTTGCTAAATATTTCAAAAAGAAAAAATATGTATGATGATTGTGTAAAATCTGGAAAATTTAATGAAAGAAACAAACTGTCCAAAACTGTGGAGCTGTGGAATAAAGATATTTTAATAGCTGGCTTTGGTAGAATTGGAAAAGCTCTAATAAAAAGATGTTTAGG
>CAJWPG010000023.1 GCA_913045275.1 uncultured Pelagibacteraceae bacterium | reverse complement strand
AGCAAAGTTGATAATGAGATAATAACAAACATAGATATTGAAATTGAAAAAAAATATCTTTTATTATTAAATAATAATTTAAATAAGCTCTCAGAAAAAGAAATTTTTAACCTAGCAAAAAATTCAGTAATTAGAGAAATAATTAAAAAAAAAGAAATAAATAAATTATTTAACAAGCAAAACGAAAAAATAAATAATAAAATAATTGAAAATTTTTATAAAAAATTAGGATTTGACAAAAAAAATGAATTTATCAAATTCTTAGATAAAAATAACATTGACTTTGAAAACTTAAAAGAAAAATTGATCATAGAAGGTTTGTGGAACCAAATAATTTACAGCAAGTTTAATAATAAAGTTAGGATAAATAAAAATTCAATAGAGAAGGAAATAATTAATTATTACAATTCTAAAGATAAAAAATATGAATACAATTTATCGGAAATTGTAATTGATATTGAAAAAGATATTAGTTCAAAAAAAAAAGAAATATCAGAATATATTGAGCAATTTGGCTTTAAAGTAGCGGCGAATAAATATAGCAAATCTGACACATCAAAGTTTGGTGGGAAAATTGGATGGATAAAATACTCAACACTAACAAAAAAAATAAAAAATAAAATATCTACAATTAAGGTTGGCGATATTACTGATCCAATTCAAACATCAAATGGATATTTATTTTTAAAATTGAATAACAAGAGGGAAATTACAGAAAAATTTGATTTAGAAAATGAGCTAAAACAACAAATTAAATATGAAAAAAATAGGCAACTTAATCAGTTTTCATTGATTTATTATAAAAAATTAAAAAAAAATACAAATGTTTATGAGGATAAATAAAATTATAATTATTTTAGGAGAACCTCAAAGTATCTTTTCTGAAATATTATTTAAATATTTTAATTCAAAAGAATTTTCAAAAAATAAAAAAAAAATAATTTTAATTGGAAGTATGAGTCTGCTTCAAAAACAGATGAAAAAATTAAAATTTAATTTAAATTTAAAATTAATTAACAATATAAATGATGCAAAAAATAATGAAATAAATATACTAAACATAAATTATAATAATCAAAAAAATTTTTCTAAAATATCTTCTAATTCAAAAAAATATATCTCTAATTGTTTCGAAGTAGGTTTGGGCTTAATTAAAAATAATAAAAAAACTGTATTAATTAACGGTCCGGTATCAAAAAAACATTTTTTAAAAAAAAAATACCTTGGCATAACTGAATATATTTCTAAGAAAACAAAATCTAAAAATCAAGTTATGTTAATTTATAATGAAAAATTATCAGTTTCGCCTCTTACAACTCATCTTCCATTAAAACATGTGGCCAAAAATATAACCAAAGAAAAAATAATTAATAATGTAAAACAAATTAAAAAATTTTATGTAAGTTTGCTAAATAAGAAACCAAAAATTGCAGTATTAGGACTTAATCCTCATTGTGAAACTATTGATGAAGTTAGTGAAGAAAAAAAGATAATAATCCCTGCAATTAATTATTTAAAAAAAATTAATTTAAATACTGACGGACCTTTTCCGGCAGATACTTTTTTTTTAAAAAAAAATATTAATAAATATGATGTGATTGTTGGAATGTATCATGATCAAGTTTTGACGCCTTTAAAGACACTATATAATTTTAACGCAATCAATATAACTATTGGATTGCCATTTGTAAGAATTTCTCCTGATCATGGACCAAATAATATGATGTTTGGAAAAAATGAGTCAGATCCTTCGTCTATTTTTTGTGCAATGAGATTTATTAACAAAATTAGATGAAAATCTTACCTAAAAAAAGCTTAGGTCAAAACTTTTTAATAGATAACGAAGTTTTGAATATGATAGCAGATTTGGGAAAAATAAACTCAAATGATGTTGTTCTTGAGATTGGACCGGGAACAGGAAATCTAACAGAAAAGATTTTAAAAAAAAAACCAAAAAAAATTATTGTAATTGAGAAAGATAAAAATCTTTCAATGATTTTGAAAAAAAAATTTAATAAAGATGTTGAAATAATTAATGATGACATTCTTAACTATAATCAAGATATTTTTTATAACAAAAAAATAATAATATTTGGAAATTTGCCATATAATATCTCAACTAAAATATTAACAACTTGGATAAAAATTAATAATCTAAATGATTTTTGTAAAAGATTCGTTTTAATGTTTCAAAAAGAGGTAGCAGATAGAATTTTAGCAGAATATAATTCAAAGAACTATGGAAGATTATCGATTATTTCTTCATGGAAAATGGAAATAAAAAAAATAATTGATATTAATCCAAATTGCTTTTTTCCAGCACCTAAAATAAAAAGTTCATTGTTGCTTTTTAAACCCAAAAATAAATATTACAAACTTGAAAATCCAAAAAATTTAGAACATGTAACTAACATTTTTTTTA
Organism: uncultured Pelagibacteraceae bacterium; assembly: GCA_913045275.1. Lineage (GTDB taxonomy): Bacteria > Pseudomonadota > Alphaproteobacteria > Pelagibacterales > Pelagibacteraceae > Pelagibacter. The sequence goes on along the minus strand of CAJWPG010000023.1, from coordinate 10,862 downwards.
ACCAGAGAAGGAAAATGATAAAAAAACCTTTAAAATTATTATTTAAAAATTATGAAAAAGTAGCTGAAAAATTATCTCTTGATTTGAATTTAAGACCTCAAAATCTTACAAATATTACTTATTATAGAATTTGTTCTTACTATGAAAAGTTACTTAATTAGATTTATAACGTGCTTACGAATTTCATTTTTATCATAACTCTCGGAAACATTATTTTTTGTTGAATTTATATATTTGATTATTTTATCATAACATTTATTAAAATTATCATTTATTACAACTAAGTCATACTTTTTCCAATGAACTACGTCTTTCTCAAACTGTTTCATTCTTTTCGCTGCATTTTTTTCATTATTTAAATCTCTGTTTAAAAGTCTTTTAAATAATTCTTTTCTAGATGGAGGAAGTATAAATATAGTTATTATTTTATATTTTAATTTTTTTTTTTTTATTTGCTCTGTTCCTTGCCAATCTATATCAAAAATTACATTTTCTCCTTTATCTAATTTATTAAAAACAACATCTTTGGATGATCCGTAAAAATTATTAAAAACTTTTGCATATTCTAAAAATTTTTTTTTAGAAATTAATTTTTTAAATTCTTCTTGCTTAACAAAAAAATAATCAACACCATTAATTTCATTACTTCTTGGCTTTCGCGTTGTGTGAGAAATAGATATTGAAAAATTGTTTTTTGAAGAAATTTCTTTTACTAGTGAAGTTTTTCCTGCGCCCGATGGAGATGATAATATTGCTATTATCCCTTCATGATTAACAGACATGACCTTTTTAAAAATTAATTTGCTTTATTTTCAATAAATTTTACAGCATCACCTACAGTAAGAATTTTTTCTGCATCGCTATCTGAAATTTCAGAACCAAATTCTTCTTCAAAAGCCATTACTAATTCTACAGTATCAAGGCTATCAGCTCCAAGATCGTCTATGAAACTAGATTCTTCTGCGACTTTAGCTTCATCGATCCCCAGATGGTCTGCTACAATTTTTTTTACTTTACTTGAAATATCTTCTGACATTTTTTCCTTTAGGTTAAATCGTTAATAAATATTTTAATAATTTTGTCAACTAAAATACATCCCCCCATTTACATGTATAGTCTCACCAGTAATGTAGTCTGAAAGGTTTGAGCAAAGAAAAATAACCGTATTTGCTACATCTTTTGGATTACCAAATCTATCAAGTGGAATTCTAGATTTTAATGTTTCTTTATAATTTTCATTTATTCTATTTGTCATATCTGTAGTTATAAAACCTGGAGATACACAATTTACATTTATATTTTTTTTTCCGTACTCTAAAGCAAAACTTTTAGACATAGCTACCAAGCCAGCTTTTGATGCAGTATAATTTGCTTGGCCAATATTACCTGTATGTCCTACCACCGAAGTAATGTTAATTATTTTTCCTTTTTTATTTTTTAACATTTTTTTTATTACATTCTTACTTAATAAAAAAGTTGATGTAAGATTTATATCAATAACTTTCTTCCATTCTTCTTCTTTCATTCTAATTGAGAGATTATCACTTGTTACACCAGCATTGTTAACCAATATATCAATTTTATTTTCCAATTCATCGCTTACTTTGTTTATAAAATTTTCAATTTCTTTGTGTTTAGAAATATCAAACTTTTCAACTTTAACTGATTGATGCTTATTTTTTATTGCATTTAATTTTTCTTCATTTGTTCCAGTAGCTACAACGGTGGCACCAGCTTCTATCAATTTTTCGAGAATAGAATTTCCAATTCCTCCTGTGGCACCAGTTAAAACTACATTTGTGTTTTTCAAATTTATCATTTTAAATTAAATTATTTAAATCCTCCAAATTGTTAACTTGAATTAATTTAACATTACTATTAATTCTTTTTACTAGTCCAGATAAAACTTTTCCAGGTCCAATTTCAATAAATTTTTCTACTTTTGAATCTATCATATTTATAACGATTTCTCTCCACCTTACAGGTCTTTCTATTTGTTCAATTAATAGATTTTTGATTTCGATTGGATCATTTGTTTGTTGAGCAGTAACATTTGAAATTATGTTTATTTCAGGTTTTTTAAATTCTTCCTTTATTATTACTTCTCTCATTTTTTCAGTTGCACTTCTCATTAGTTCACAATGAAAAGGTGCGCTTACTGGTAATTTAATATTCTTTATTTTATTTTTTTTTAACTCTTCAGAAAATTTATTTAGATCATCTAAATTTCCACTTACAACAATCTGACCTATAGAATTATCATTGGCTACATAACACTTAAATTTTTCTTCATTGAAATTAATAATTTCATTTATCTTTTTTATATCAGAACCTAAAACTGCCAACATCCCCCCTTGTCCTTTGGCAACAGCTGATCGCATAAAATTGCCCCTATTTTGTAAGAGCTTAATAGTTTGTTCAAAACTTAAAGATCCTGAGCATGCCAAAGCAGAATATTCACCCAACGAATGTCCTGCAAAAAATTTTGCATTATTTAAATTGAAAGAAGTTTCTTTTTTAATTACTTCATAAATGCAATAACTAACTAAAAATATTGCTGGTTGAGTATTTTGAGTTTGATCGACCAATTCCTTTGGACCTTCTAGTATTATTTTACTTATAGATTTTTGAAGAATATCGTCAGCTTGTTTGAAACGAGATTTAACATAATCAAATTTTTCATAAAGATTTTTTCCCATTCCTACTGATTGAGAACCTTGACCTGGAAATAGAACAGAAAACATAGAAAATATTAATAAATTTAGTATTTTTTGTATTGTAATTAAATATTTATAATAGTATATCCTCTCATTTTTAAAAGATTAAATATGAACTTATACGAACATACTATTGTTGCTAGACAAGATACAAGCCCTTCTCAATTAAAACAGTTGCAAGAAAAATATTCAAAAATAGTAGAAAAAAATGAAGGAAATATAGTAAAACTTGAAAATTGGGGCTTAATGAATTTATCATATTTAATAAAAAAAAATAAAAAAGGTAACTACATACATTTTAAAATTAAAGCTAATGGAAAAATATTATCTGAGCTAGAAAAGAATGAAAAAATAGATAAAAATTTACTGAGGTATTTAACGGTTAAAGTAAAAAAATTTGATCTTGAAACAAATTTTTTTGATAAAAGTGACGAAAGAGAAGTAGAAAAATACCACAAAAATAAATATGAAAAAAAGAAATAATAAAAAAAAAAATACACAAAGTAATTTTTCAAAATTAAGTATTTTTCAAAATCAAAAATATAAATTTAAAAAAAAATGTCCTTTAACAGGAAAAGAAGCTCCGGTAGTTGATTACAAAAACATTAAATTGTTAAAAAGATATTTATCTGAAAATGGAAAGATTCTTCCATCTAGAATTACATCCGTTAGTCAAAAAAAACAAAGAGAGCTATCTTTGTCCATTAAGAGAGCTAGAAACCTGGCATTAATATAATGAAAGTTATTTTGTTAGAAAATATAAGAAAAATTGGATCAATTGGTGAAATAATTGATGTAAAAAGAGGATTTGCAAGAAACTTTTTAATATCAAAAAAGAAGGCACTGTTTGCTTCAAAAACAAATATAAAAGAAGTTGAAATTATTAAGCAAAAATTAAATAAAAAAGATCTAGAAAAAAAGAATGAAGCAAGATCTGTTCAAGAAAAAATTAAAAATAAAGTTTTTGAAATCAAGAAACTTAGTACGGAAAATAAAGAATTATATGGATCTGTTAAACCAACAGAAATTTCTAAGATCTTAGAAGATATTGAGAAAATTAAGATAAACCCATCTTTAATACAACCTGTTAAAGAAATAAAATCATTAGGTGATTATAAGGTAATGGTAAATTTACATTCAGAAGTTCAAGAACAAATTATTGTTAAAGTCGTACCGCAAGAAGAAGCTAAATAATTATACATTTTTTTCCCCAGATATTTTTATAATTGTATTTTAATTATAAATTTTCTATTTTATTAAATGGTTCAACCTTTAAATATTTTAAAAAGCAAATTAGAAGAGCTTCCAAACAATATTGAAGCAGAGCAATCAGTAATTGGATCAATTTTACTATCAAATGAAATTTTTGATGAAATTAGTATGATAATTTCAAATAAAAACTTTTATGATCCAATGCATCAAAAAATATTTAGAGCAATAGAAAAATTGATTTATTCGGGAATGCTTGCAAACCCCATCACTTTAAAAAATCATTTTGAAAACGAAAAAGATGAAATAAACGTACCTGAGTATTTGGTAAAAATTACAAAATTTTCAACTTCTTCGAGGCAAGCTATTGAATATTCAAAGTTAATTTATGATTTGTTTGTAAAAAGAGAACTAATAAAAATTTCTGAAAACATGATTGATGCAGCAAAATTAAACGATCTAGATAATGATGGTCAAAAAATAATTGAAAGTTTTGAAAAATATTTATTTGATTTGGCTGAAAAAGGATCTTTAAGTTCTTCTTTAGTCAAATTTGATGAAGCAATGAGACAAACTATTGCAATGGCTTCTATTGCTTACAAAAATGATGAAGGCATAGTTGGTGTGCCTACTGGACTTACAGCTCTAGATGATAGGTTGGGTGGTTTACATAAATCAGATTTAGTAATCATAGCTGGAAGACCTTCTATGGGTAAAACAGCTTTGGCAACAAACATTGCTTTTAACGCTGCTAAAAAAATGCAAGATGAAGGAAAAAAATCTTCAATAGCATTTTTTTCATTAGAAATGTCTTCTGAGCAACTTTCAACAAGAATATTAGCTGAACAATCAAGAATTAAATCAAATGATATTAGAAGAGGAAGAATATCAGAAGAACAATTTGATAAATTTATTGAAACCTCAAAAAATGTGTCTGAACTTCCTTTATATATTGACGAAACTCCAGCTATTTCTATCGCAGCATTAAGTAATAGGGCTAGAAGAATAAAAAGATTATATGGATTAGATATGGTTGTTGTTGATTATATTCAGTTGATGAGAGCATCAAATTTTAGAGATGGAAGAGTACAAGAAATATCAGAAATCACTCAAGGACTTAAAGCACTTGCAAAAGAATTGTCCGTACCGGTTTTGGCACTTTCTCAGCTATCAAGAGCTGTAGAACAAAGAGATGATAAAAAACCTCAACTTTCAGACTTAAGAGAGTCCGGATCTATTGAACAAGATGCTGATGTGGTCATATTTGTATTTAGACAGTCATATTATTTAAAAGCTAAGGAACCAAGACCAGCAACAGTTGAACATGCAGAATGGCAAGCAAAAATGAATGAAGTATCTCACTTAGCAGAACTTTTAATTAGTAAGCAAAGGCATGGACCAACAGGTAATATAACCTTAGAATTCGAAGAAATGTTTACTAAATTTAAAGATCTTCAAAATTAGTCATTTAGATTATATAAGCTAATATTGAATGTTGGCCAATTTTTATCAAAATAATATTATAGAAAAACCAAAACTAATTTTTGTTATATTGTTAATTTGTTTAGTTGGTTTTGGGTATTATTCGAAAAATTTCAAATTGGATGCATCTTCAGAGACCCTTCTGATTGAAGGTGATCCAGATCTTAAATACTTAAACGAAATAACTAAAAGATATGGCGCAAGAGAATTTTTAGTTCTTACTTACACACCTAAGGAAGATATGATTTCCTCAAGCTCAATAAAAAACTTAAAAAACCTTAAAGATAAAATTGTAAGTTTAGATTGGGTGCATAGTGTAATCACACTTTTAGATATTCCCCTTTTAAGTAGCACAGATAAACCTTTGGTAGAAAGACTGCAAAAATTTCAAACATTAACAAGTAATGATATTAATAAAAAACGTGGTTTTGAAGAAATAGTTAACAGTCCAGTATTTAGGAATTTTATTGTAAGCGAAGATGGAAAAACGAGTGGAATTATTGTTTACCTAAAATCAAAAGATCCTAATAAAAAATTTACAAATAAATATGAGTTAGAAAAATATAAAGACAAATTAAAAAAAAAAAACCACGAAAATATTTTAGAAATAAGAGAAGTAATTAAAGACTTTAACAAAGAAAGCAAAATCCACTTAGGAGGCATCCCAATGATAGCAGACGACATGATGTCATATATTAAAAATGATATAGTTGTTTTTGGTTTTGGAGTTCTTTTATTTATAATTGCCACACTTTGGTTTGTTTTTAGAAAGCTTATTTGGATAATTGTTCCAATAAGCAGTTGCTTCTTTTCGGTAATTATAATGATGGGCTTGCTTGGATTGCTTGGTTGGAAAGTAACTGTAATTTCATCAAACTTCATTGCATTAATGTTAATTTTAACAATGGCAATGAATATTCATATGAGCACAAGATTTTTACAATTAACTAAAGAATTTCCAAAAATCAAAAAATCAAAAATTATTTTAATGACAACGGGAAAAATGTTTTGGCCTATTATTTATACAGTGCTAACAACCATTTGTGCTTTTTTGTCATTAATTTTTAGTGAAATTAAACCTATTATTGATTTTGGATGGATGATGACTTTGGGATTAATCACTTCATTTATAATTACTTTTACTCTTCTTCCAACATTATTAAACTTTGTAAAAAGTGATAATGTTTACTTATCAAAAGAACAAAATTCTAAAATTACTTCATTTTTTGGAAACACATCAATAAACAACAAAAATGTTATTTTTGGTACCACGGCTATCATAATTATTTTAAGTGTAGCGGGAATCTCTAGATTGGAAGTTGAAAATAGTTTTATCAATTATTTTAAAAAAAATACTGAAATCTATAAAGGAATGAAACTTATCGATGAAAAACTAGGGGGCACAACTCCTCTTGAAATTATTATCAAATTTCCTAAAGCAGAAAAAAATGAAGATGAAGATGACTGGGGAGATGAAGATGAAAATGATGAAAAATATTGGTTTACAAAGGATAAGGTAGATAAAATTAATATGGTTCATAATTATTTAGACAGTCTAGAGCCAATAGGAAAAGTATTGTCATTCTCATCAATTATAGATGTGGCTACTCAACTTAACAATAATAAACCTTTGGGAACTCTTGAAATGGGTGTTTTGTATTCAAAAATCCCAGATTCTATAAAAAAAGAAATTGTTGATCCTTACATTTCAATTAAAGACTCAGAAGCTAGAGTAAGTTTAAGAATTAAAGACTCTCAAGAAGGTCTTCGGAGGAATGATCTTATAAATAAAATAAACTATGATTTAAAAAACAAACTAGGTTTAAAAAAAGATGAATTTAAATTGGGGGGTGTTTTAATATTATTTAACAATTTGCTACAAAGTTTATTTAAGTCGCAAATCTTAACTCTAGGCTTTGTAATGCTTGGAATTTTTATCATGTTTTTAGTATTATTTAGAAATATTAAACTTTCATTAATAGGTGTGGTTCCTAATTTTATTGCAGCTTTTTTCATACTAGGAATAATAGGATTGGTGGGAATACCTCTTGATATGATGACAATCACAATTGCAGCAATAACCATTGGTATAGCGGTAGACAATAGTATTCATTATATTTATCGTTTTAAAGAAGAATTTTTAAAAATAAAAAATTACAAAAAAACCCTTAAACTTTGTCATTCTACAGTTGGCATAGCAATTCTTAATACTTCAATTACAATAGTTTTTGGTTTTTCAATTTTAGTTTTATCAAATTTTATACCAACTATATATTTTGGTATTTTTACTGGAATTGCAATGTTGTTAGCTATGATATCGGTTTTAACACTTCTTCCTGCCCTATTACTAACATTTAAGCCATTTAAATGATTGAAAGTATTCAAGATATTTTTGAACAAGTTACTTTGTTTGATTATATTTATATAGTTTTAACTATTCTATTTATAATACAAGGAACGTCAAAAGGTTTTGTATTAAGTATTTTATCGGCCGCAAAATGGATTTTAGCTTATGTTGTTACAATTTATGTTTTTCCAAAAGCAAAACCTTATGTTGAAGATATTATAGATAATGAATATGTTTTAGATATTATATTAGGAGTTGGAATTTTTGTTGTTATAATTTTTCTAATACTCTTGATTAATAAAGCTTTAAGCAAAGTGGTTTCATATTCAGGAATTGGTACAATTGACAAAGTTTTTGGATTTCTTTTTGGAATCGTTAAAGCTTATGTTGTTGTAGTTTGTTTATACACTGCCGCTCATATCGTTTATAATCATGACAAATGGCCTATAAACCTAGATGATTCATTTACTTTTGACTGGGTTGAAAAAGGTAGTAACTATCTTATAAAAGAATTTCCAGATGAAAAAGAATATGAAGAAGCAAAAGAAAAAGTTCAAGATATATAGCCCAAAAATAAAAGAAGAATGTGGGGTTTTTGGCATCAGTAATACTCCAGATGCATCAACACTAACGGCTCTAGGGCTTCATGCGCTTCAGCATAGAGGTCAAGAAGGTTGTGGAATTGTATCTTTTGATGGAGAAAAATATCATTCAGAAAAAAGATTTGGATTAGTGGGAGACAATTTTAATAAAGAAAAAGTATTAAAAAAACTTCCTGGAAAATATGCTATTGGACACAATAGATATTCAACAACTGGAGGAACAGCTTTAAGAAATGTACAACCTTTTTTTGCTGATACTAATGCAGGTGGAATTGGTGTGGCTCATAATGGAAATCTTACTAATGCAATAACTTTAAGAAATAAACTAGTACAAGAAGGCGCCATTTTTTACACTACCTCGGATACTGAAACAATAGTTCAGCTCATAGCTAAATCAAAAAGAACTAAAACAATTGAAAAAATTGTCGATGCTATATTTCATATTCAAGGTGGATATGCTTTGGCAATGATGACACAAAATACTCTTATAGGGGTAAGAGATCCTTACGGAATTAGACCATTGGTAATTGGAAAATTAAAAAATTCTTATGTTTTTACTTCCGAAACTTGCGCTTTAGATATCATAGGAGCAAAATTTGTTAGAGAAGTTGAAAATGGAGAAATTGTGTATACTGAAAATGATGAACTAAAAAGCCTGAAACCATTTTCACCAAAAAAAATTAGACCCTGTATATTTGAATACATATACTTTTCAAGACCAGATAGTATTTTGAATGGCAAAACTGCTTACGAGCATAGAAAAAATTTTGGAGCACAATTGGCAGAAGAAGATAATTTAGAAGCTGATATAGTTGTTCCTGTACCTGACTCAGGTAATGCGTCTGCACTTGGTTATGCTCAGAAAAAAGGTATTTCCTTTGATTTAGGATTAATTAGAAATCACTATGTTGGTAGAACTTTTATAGAACCTTCTCAGAAAATTAGAAGCCTAGGTGTAAAATTAAAATTAAATTCAAATCTATCTGTTATAAAAAATAAAAAAATAATTTTAGTTGATGATTCATTAGTTAGAGGAACCACTTCTCACAAAATTGTAAAAATGTTGTATGAGTCTGGGGCTAAAGAAGTTCATGTTAGAATTGCAAGCCCAGAAATAAAATATCCAGACTTTTATGGTGTCGACACACCTACAAAAAAAGAACTTTTGGCAGCAAATAAATCTGTTAAAGAAATATGTGATTTTATTAACGCAAAATCTTTAAAATATTTAACTCTTGATGGACTTTATAAGGCCATGGGTTTTGAAAAAAGAAATGACACATATCCACAATTAACTGATCATTATTTTACAGGTGACTATCCTGTTAAAATAATTGATGAACTAGGAAAAGATAAAGTTACACAACTATCTCTTTTAAGTACTACTTCAAATAACTAGATATGAAAAAAGCAAGTTTTACTCAAATGAAAGATGGAACAAAAAAAGATTATCTTCTTTTAAAAAAACATGAAAAAGATTTTGAAAGAAGAACTGCTGATAGGGTTTTAAAATTTATGTTTAAACTCAATAATACTCTTGAAGGTTATCAAATTTCAAGACTAGAACATTCGTTACAAACGGCAACAAGGGCTTTCAAAAATGGAGAAAGTGAAGAAATGGTTGTTGCTGCATTATTACATGATATTGGAGATGAATTTGCGCCAATGAATCATTCTCAATACGCGGCCGCTGTATTAAGACCATACGTTTCAGAAAAAACTCATTGGATTGTTGAAAACATGGGTTATTTCAAACTTACTATACCGCAGATCATTTAGGGGGCGATAAAAATGCAAGAAAAAAATACAAAGATCACAAATATTACCAAGCTGCAGTAGATTTTTGCGAAAATTATGATCAATCATCATTTGATCTAAATTACAAATCTATGTCGCTAAAAGAATTTGAACCAATGGTAAGAAATATTTTTTCAAGAAAGTCTTTCTATCATCATTAAGCTTTATCTGTATAATCTTTTTGATGTTTGGGAATTCTTTCATGAGTTCCAAACAAAAAATGGTTGGACATATTTTCTCTATATTTGCTAGCTGGCACTTTTAAACCAACTGCTTCAGCAACTTCTCTGATCAACATAGGATTTGCGCCACAACAAACGCCTAAATAATTTATTCCAAGATCAAATGCTTCTTTTGCAAATTTTCCAATTTCATATCTGTTACACTGCATTGGATCCAAAGCAGTAGGAAATGGAGTTTTGTGAGGAGTAGGACAGGCACATCCGTTGTTGTCTGGCAAATTAAAAAAAGTAGGATGACTTTCTGTTGTTCTATAAGTTATAGGTAATCCTGCTATATGACATTTCAATATTTTTCTAATTTCTTTAAGGTAAGGCATCATCGTATTGGGGCCTCTAAAACAATTCATTCCCACGACATCTCCTCCTCTTTGCTCTAATTCTTTACAAGTATCTACAATTGAAACTCCGTCCCTCATAATATTTTCACCCATAGGAGCAATTGTAATAACACTGGGAAGTCCTGATT
>CAJWPG010000022.1 GCA_913045275.1 uncultured Pelagibacteraceae bacterium | reverse complement strand
GTAGTCCTTGTGATATAAAACGTTTTCCTACCATCTGAAGATCTTTCATTATTCGTTTATATCGAATGTTATCTGTAATAATTTGATTTTTTCCTATTGCGAATGGATGTAAACTTGTACAATTAATTTCAGTTTCATAATTTTTTAATAATCCGCCCAAATGATTTAATGTATTTTTAATATCTTTTTCTACTTCTTCAATATTTGAACAAATATTAGTATTGATTTCTATCATTGATTCAATCAATTCACATTTAATATTGTCTGAAAATTCTCTATTTATGTTCGGAAGTATTTTTGAAGATATATTATTTAAATTTAAATTATTTTTGTCTACTAGCTGAAGTTCTAATTCAACCCCTATTGTTGGTTCTGGGCTTGAATTAAATTTAATCATTAAAATTTATGTTTTATTTTCAAATCAATATTACAATCTTCATAACCTTTGTTAATTGTATCAACATAAACTTTAGGAGGATTCTTCACAATATATTTACTCATAATGTAAAACATAATCTTTTTTTCCTTTAAATTGAAATATTCCTTTTGATAAATATTGGGAAATTGCTCATAATTATCTAATATTATTTCATGATCTTTTGTGATTTCCCAAATTGCTCCTGGCACTTTAGATCCTTTTCTTTTTATAATATTAGCGTAACCAAATTTATTTAATTTATGTGGATGAGAGAATATCATTTTGTAATCATTTAAATAATATGATTTTAAATATTTTGAACCGAAACATCTAATGTTTTTCATTTGATGATGATTGAGATTACTTCCGTATGCAAAATAAAACATTAAATCTTCCTTAAAATTTCAATTTTTTTTTCTTTTACAAATTCTAATATTTGATCATTACATTGATCAATTTTTTTTTGATTAGTAGATCTTAATACAATAGAAACTCCTAATTTGCCTGCTCTAAAAAAAGGATAACTTCCAATTTCAACTTCATTATTTTTTTTTTGAACATCGGATAAAGGTTTGGCTATTTCACTTTCAACTGTTCTTAAATTTAATGTTTTGCTTAGAACTTGGTCACCGCCAACTAAAACATTGTTTAATCCACCCAACATAGAATTAAGTATGGACGGAACTCCTGGTAAACAAAAAACATTTTCAACATAAAAACCTGGCGCTCCACTTGATGGATTTATAATTAATTTAGCTGTAATTGGCATCTTTGCCATTTTTTGTCTTCCTTCATTAAACTCACCGGGTTTATAATAATTTTCTAATATTGAGAAAGCTTCTTTATGATATCCATACTCTAAACTAAATGCCTTAGATATGCTTTTCGCTGTTATATCATCATGAGTTGGGCCAATTCCTCCGGTAGTAAAGACGTAATTAAAATTATTTCTTAATTCGTTTACAGTATCAATTATAACTTGTTCATCATCAGGAATTATTCTAACTTCTTTTACTTCAATTCCTAATGAATTTAACCATTCTGCAAGATTGCTTGTATTGATATCCTTGGTTCTGCCAGATAAAACTTCATTACCAATTATTATTATTCCAGCAATTATTTCTTTTTTATTTGTCATTTACAAATATAAATAAATTAAAAATGAAATTTACCAGCAGTTTAATTGAAGGCAAATTAATCAAAAGGTATAAAAGATTTTTTGTAGATATAAAAGCAAATAATAGAACTCTAGTCAGCCATTGTCCCAATACTGGTTCTATGTTGGGCCTTCTTGATAAAGGTAATGATGTGTGGGTAACCAAGCATAACGATCCTAAACGTAAACTAAAATTCACTCTTGAAATGATTAAAGTTAAGAAAAGAATTATCGGCGTAAATACGCATAGAGCTAACAGAATAGTTGAACATGCTTTAAATAATAAATTAATTGATGAATTTAAATCAATAAAAAATATTAAAGCTGAATTTAAATATTCAGACGATACTAGATTTGATTTTCTTTGTGATAAAAAAATACTTGAGGTTAAAAATGTAACATTATTAAGGGATGATAATGTTGCAGAATTTCCTGATGCTGTAACTTCAAGAGGTTCTAAGCATTTAAAAATGTTAATTAATTCTATTAAAAAAGGATATAAACCTTATGTCTTATTTTTAACTCAAATTCAGGATATAAATAAATTTAAAATAGCTAAAGATATAGATTCAAATTACTATAAAGATTATATTGAAGCAAAAAAAGCTGGAGTTAATTTTATAGCCTATAGATGTTATTTAAGTTCTAAAGAAATAAAAATTGAGAAAAAAATTAATATTATAAATGAATAACTATTCTGAAAAATTTAAAAAAATGAGAATCGCAGGAAAGCTTGCTTCTCAAACTTTAGATATGCTCACAGACTATGTAAAGCCTGGTATATCAACTGAAAAAATAGATCAATTAAGTTATGAATTTATAAATGACAATGGAGGTTATTCGGCTCCTCTTTATTATAGAGGTTTTGAAAAGTCTTTATGTGCATCATTAAATCATGTCGTATGCCATGGAATACCCTCGGATAGAATATTAGACGAAGGTGATGCGGTTAATATAGATGTTACTGCTATTGTTAATGAGTATCACGGTGATACTAGCCGAATGTTTACGATTGGAGATATTTCTATAAAAGCAAAAAACTTAATTGATGCAACTTATGAATCAATGATGAAAGCAATTAAAATTCTTAAACCTGGCATTAAACTTGGTGATATAGGATATGAAATTCAATCATATGTTGAAGATAAGGGTTTTTCTGTAGTAAAAGATTTTTGTGGTCATGGAATAAGTAATGTTTTTCATGAACCTCCTAATGTTCTTCATTATGGTAAAAAAAATACTGGAATTGAATTAAAACCTGGAATGACCTTTACTATAGAACCAATGATAAATGCTGGAAAATTTGATGTGAAAGTTTTAAATGATGGATGGACAGCTGTTACAAAAGACAAATCATTATCTGCGCAATTTGAACATACGGTAGGAATAACAGAAGATTCTTATGAAATTTTTACAGAATCTGTTAAAGATTATAGAAAGCCTCCATATAATTAATGATATCGCGATACTCTAGAAAAGAACTTGTTCAAATTTGGTCAGAAGAGAATAAATATAAGATCTGGTTAGATATTGAAATTGCTGCCGCAGAAGCAATGGAAAAATATAAAATAATACCCAAAGGTGTCGCTTCTGTTGTTAAAAAAAAAGGAAAGATTAAAGTTAAAAGAATTCATGATATTGAAGCGAAAGTAAAACATGATGTAATAGCTTTTTTAACATCCATTACAGAGCAAGCTGGAATTAAAGCTAGATATTTACATCAAGGTATGACTTCTTCAGATGTATTGGATACAAGTTTTAATTTACAGTTAGTTCAATCAGGAAATATATTAATTAAAGATATAGATAAAATTTTATCAGTTTTAAAAAAACAAGCAAAAAAACACAAATTTACTCCATGTATTGGGAGAAGTCATGGCATACATGCCGAACCTTTAACTTTTGGTCTAAAGTTAGCCTCTTTTTATGAAGAATTTAAAAGAAACAAAAAAAGATTGGAGGATGCAATAGATAATATATCCACTTGTTCAATTTCTGGGGCTGTTGGAACATTTGCTAATATAGATCCTAGAGTTGAAGTATACGTTGCAAAAAAATTTAAACTAAAACCCGAGCCTATTTCAACACAAATTATCCCAAGAGATCGACATGCTCATTATTTTTCAGTACTGGGCATAATTGCTGGATCTGTTGAGAGAATAGCAACTGAAATAAGACACCTTCAAAGATCTGAAGTTTATGAATTACAAGAATTTTTTTCAAAAGATCAAAAAGGATCTTCGGCTATGCCGCATAAAAAAAATCCAATATTAAGTGAAAATTTAACAGGTCTCGCAAGAATAGTAAGAGGATATGTTATTCCTTCTTTAGAAAATATTGCTCTATGGCATGAAAGAGATATTTCTCACTCAAGTGTAGAAAGAAATATTGGACCCGATGCAAATATAACTTTGGATTTTGCTTTAATAAGACTATCCAATGTATTAGATAAGATGATTATTTATCCTAAAAAAATGATGAAAAATTTAAATATAACTAAAGGATTAGTTTTTTCACAAGAGGTGATGATTGAGCTCACTAAATCTGGCATACAAAGAGAGAAAGCCTATAGAATTGTTCAAAAACATTCAAAAGAAAGTTATGCAAAAAATATTGATTTAATTGATTTAATAAAAAAAGATAAATCTATTACAAATAAGATATCATCAAAGAAAATTGACAGTATATTTAAGTATTCTAAACATTTTAAAAATGTAAACTATATATTTAAAAGAGTATTTAAATAATGAAAAAGGGAAAAAAATTATACGAAGGGAAGGCAAAAATTTTATATGCTTCTCCAGAAAAAAATTTAGCTATTCAACATTTTAAAGATGATGCTACCGCTTTTAATAATCAAAAAAAAGCAATTATTGAAGGAAAAGGAATCTTAAATAACAGAATTTCTGAACACATTTTTTCTAATTTAAATCAAATTGGAATAAAAAATCATCTCATTAAAAGAATTAATATGAGAGAGCAACTTGTAAAAATTGTTGAGATTATTCCTATTGAGTTTGTTATTAGAAATATTGCCACTGGATCATTAACAAAAAGACTTGGAATTGAAGAAGGTACAGTTCTGGATTATCCTTTAATTGAATATTGCCTAAAAAATGATGATTTAGGTGACCCTTTGGTTAGCCGGGAACATATATTATCATTTAATTGGATGAATGTAATGGAATTAGAATTGATTAACGAGCAATGTAAAAGAATAAATGATTTTCTACAAGGAATGTTTAGAGGAGTTGGTATAAAATTAGTTGATTTTAAAATTGAGTTTGGAAGATCTTCACAAGATAATAATATAATTCTAGCAGATGAAATAAGTCCTGATACTTGCAGGCTTTGGGACTCAACTACTGAAAAAAAATTAGATAAAGATATTTTTAGAAAAGATTTGGGAAACTTGCTTGAAGGATATCAAGAAGTTGCAAGAAGATTGAACATTCTTCACGAACAATCAAATATTAGACCTATAAAATTTCCAAAACCTAAAGCTGTTAAAATTAAAAAGAAATAATGAAAATTAAAGTCATTATAACTCTGAAAAATGGAGTATTAGATCCTCAAGGTAAAGCTATTCAACAAACTTTAAATGGAATGAATTTTAAAAATATAAGTGAAGTAAGACAAGGAAAGTTTTTTGACATCGAAATTAACGAAGCAGATGAAAATAAAGCAAAATCTCAAATTGATGAAGTGTGTAAAAAACTTTTAGCCAACTTAGTAATTGAAGATTATAAAATTATTTAAATCTAAATATGAAATCATCAGTCATTGTTTTTCCAGGATCAAATTGTGATAGGGATATGGATGTTGCTTTAAGAAAATTTGGTTTTAAGAACCAAATGGTTTGGCATGATGAAGATAGTGTCCCAAAAAGTGATTTAATTGTTTTACCTGGTGGTTTTTCTTATGGTGACTATTTAAGATGTGGCTCTATTGCTGCAAAATCAAAAATAATAAATTCTGTTATAGATTTTGCAAAATCTGGAGGTTTGGTTTTGGGTATTTGTAATGGTTTTCAAATACTCACAGAAACAGGATTGCTACCTGGTGTTCTTCAACAAAATAAATTCCTAAATTTTATTTGTAAAAATGTTTATATAAAAATAAACGATAATAAAAATAAATTTTTTAAAAATATAAAAAAAAATATATTAGAACTTCATATAGCAAATAATGAAGGTAATTATTATTGCTCTGATGATGAGTTAAAATCTATAGAAGAAAATAATCAGATTGCAGTTACTTATTGTAACAAAGAAGGTTTAGAAAACGAAGATCACAACCCTAATGGAGCAATAAAAAATATTGCTGGAATTTTTAATAAAGAAAAAAATATTTTAGGGATGATGCCTCATCCTGAGAGAATGATTGATAGTTATTTATCAGGCGAAGATGGTTCTTTATTTTTCAAAAACTTATTAGAAAATTTTAAATAATGGAAGTTACAGAAAACATTGCTTTAGAACATGGTTTAAACAAAGAAGAATATAAAAATATTCGTAATTTGTTAAAAAGAGTCCCGAACATAACGGAACTTGCTATATTTTCCGCTATGTGGAATGAGCACTGTTCATATAAATCTTCAAGAAAACATTTAAAAAAGCTCCATACAAAAGGTAATAAAGTTATACAAGGACCAGGTGAAAATGCTGGTGTCATTGATATAGGAGATGATGATGCAATAGTTTTTAAAATAGAAAGTCATAATCACCCTTCTTTTATTGAACCTTATCAGGGTGCGGCTACTGGTGTGGGCGGAATAATGCGTGATGTATTTACAATGGGAGCCAGACCTATTGCCAATCTTAATTCTATTCATTTTGGATCTCCACATCATAAAAAAACAAAAAATTTATTAAGAGGTGTAGTTAAAGGTATAGGAGGATATGGAAATTGTATTGGTGTACCTACTATTGCTGGACAAACAAGCTTCGATGAATCTTACAATGGAAATATATTGGTTAATGCAATGACTTTGGGTTTAGTAAATAAAAATAAAATTTTTTACTCTAAAGCTTCTGGAATTGACAAACCTGTTATTTATGTAGGATCAAAAACTGGCAGAGATGGAATTCATGGTGCATCCATGGCTTCTGCAATTTTTGACGAAAAAATTGAAGAAAAAAAACCTACCGTTCAAGTAGGCGATCCATTCACCGAAAAATTGTTACTTGAAGCTTGTTTAGAATTAATGGCTGATAATTCTATTATATCAATTCAAGATATGGGTGCTGCTGGTTTAACTTCATCAAGTATAGAAATGGCTTCTAAAGGAAATTTAGGAATAGAATTAAATTTAAATAAAGTGCCTTGTAGAGAAGAAAAAATGACTCCATATGAAATAATGTTATCGGAAAGTCAGGAACGTATGCTTATAATTTTAGAAAACGGTAAAGAAAATAAAGCAAAAAAAATTTTTGATAAGTGGAACTTGGACTTTGCTATTATTGGAAAAACTACCAATTCAGAAAAAATAGAATTATTTTTTGATAACAAGTCTGTTGCAAATATACCAATAAATCTTTTAGCAGAAAATGCTCCTGTTTATGATAGAAAATGGAAAAAAACTAAACTCCCTCAAAAATTAATAATTAAAAAAGATGATTTTAAATCTCTAAATTTAAGTGATTGTTTAAAAAAAATATTAAAAAATCCAAATATTTCTGACAAACAATGGATATGGGATCAATACGATCAAACAGTTATGGGTGATACTATACAAAAACCTGGCGGCGATGCTGGTATTGTAAGAGTACACGGAACAAATAAAGCTGTCGCTGCATCAGTTGACTCATCTGCTTCATATTGTTTTGCTCACCCTCTTACTGGAGGAAAACAAGTTGTTTGTGAAAGCTGGCGAAATCTAATTTCTGTTGGTGCTAAACCTATTGCATTAACAAATTGTTTAAATTTTGGAAATCCAGAAAAAGAAAAAAATATGGGAGAATTTGTTGAATGTGTAGAAGGCATTACTGAAGCTAGTAAATATTTAGACTTTCCTGTTGTTTCGGGAAATGTATCTTTTTACAATGAAACAAAGGATAAAGGTATTAAACCTACTCCCACAATTGGAGGCGTTGGTTTAATCAAAGAATATAAAAAAATGATATCTATGGATTTTAAAAAAGAAGGTAATTTAGTATTAATATTAGGAAAAACTGAAGGTCATCTTGATCAAAGCGTATTTGCAAAAGAAATATTAGCAGAAAAAAAAGGACCTCCACCAAGCATAAACTTATTTAATGAAAAAAATATTGGAGGTACTGTTTTAAAATTAATAGATCAAAATTTAATTGATACTTGTCATGATGTTTCGTTAGGTGGAATTTTAATAGCGATATCTAAAATGTGTATTAAGGGCAAAAAAGGAATTAAATTTAACCCAATTAAGGGGTTAATTAATAAGTTTGAATTTTTTTTTGGTGAAGATCAAGGAAGATATGTAATTGAAGTAAGTAAAACAAACATAGATAAAACAAAACAAATATTAGAAGAAAATTCAGTACATTATGATGAAATAGGAACAGTTGATAAATCAAATATAATACTTGATAACAATACAAATTTATCTGTAGATGAACTTGAAAATGAAAATAAAAATTGGTTAAGAAATTATATGGTTAACTAATGACAATGGATTTAAAAGAAATTGAAGTATTAATTAAAGAAGCCCTACCTGATGCTAGTGTAGAAATACAAGATTTGGCTGGTGATGGTAATCATTATTCTGCAACAATAATTTCTTCACAATTTTCTGGCAAAAGCAAAATAGAACAGCATAAAATGGTATATAATTCTTTGCAGGGTAAAATGGGTAATGAATTACATGCTTTAGCTATAAAAACGAAGGAGAGTTAAATGGATCATCAAACTAATGATTTTATTAAAAATGAAATAGACAATAATGAAGTATGTCTATTTATGAAAGGAACTCCTGATGCTCCTCAATGTGGGTTTTCAATGGCTGTCTCAAACATTTTAAAAATATTAGAAGTTAATTTCAAAGGAGTTAATGTTCTTGAAAATCAAAATTTAAGAGAAACAATAAAAATTTATAGTGACTGGCCAACTATTCCCCAACTTTATGTGAAAAATGAATTTGTTGGTGGGTGTGATATTGTAAAAGAAATGTATGAAAATGGTGAATTGTCTAAATTATTAGAAGATAAAAATATAAAATTTAAAAAGAAAAGCTAGTTATCTTGAATAATATTCAATTACTAGATTTGGTTCCATAACAACAGGATAAGGAACTTCTTCAAACTTAGGAATTCTAACAAATTTTACTTTTTTATTTTTTTCATCAAGTTGTAAATATTCAGGAACTTCTCTTTCTCTATTTGCTAAAGCAATATCAATTAAAGCAAGTTGTTTTGATTTATCCCTTATTTCAATACTATCTTCTTCTTTAACTTGATAGCTAGATATATTTACTTTCTTGCCATTAACTCTTACATGGCCATGATTAATTAATTGTCTTGATGAAAATATAGTGTTTGATAATTTTGATCTGTATATTACAGCGTCCAATCTTCTCTCTAATAAACCAATTAAATTTTCAGCTGTATCTCCTCTTTTCATAATAGCTTTTTTATACATATTCCTAAACTGTCTCTCATTCATATTTCCATAATAAGACTTAAGTTTTTGTTTAGCCTGAAGCTGTATTCCAAAATCAGAAGGTTTTGAACTTCTTGTTTGGCCGTGTTGACCTGGAGGATATGCTCTACTATTAAATGGACTCTTAGGCCTTCCCCACAGGTTTACTTTTAGTCTTCTATCAACTTTATGTTTGGAGTTTAGTCTTTTTGTCATTTAATATTGCGCTTTATAAACTTAACATCTATTTTGTCAATCAACCTTTTTTGGATAAACTTGCAAATACACTTGATAAAATGCGAGTTTCTTTTTCTGAAAGTTCCATTCTATAAAAAATACTTCTTAAATTTTCAAGCATGATAGGTCTTTTTTCTTTGGGTTTAAAAAAATTTTTATCTTCAAGATTTTTTATACATAAATTTAGCATTGATTGTACTTGCTTTTTTGTAGCTGGATTAATCTTTTGGGATTTAGAATAATTTCTTAAATCTAAATTAATTAAGTTATAAACTATTTGTGCCACTATAATTAAGCTATGTGAGATATTTAATGATTTAAAATTAGCATTAGTAGGTATTTGCATAGTGTAATTAGCAAAACTAATTTCATTATTTGACAAACCTGATGCTTCAGAACCAAACAAAAATCCTATTTTTCTTTTATAATCAATTTTTTTTAAATCTTTTAACTGAATATGTTTTATATTTTTATTTCTAAATCTAGAAGTTGTAGCAATTAAATAATCAATTTTATTTAATGCTGGTTCTAAATTATCAAAAACTTTACTTTTTTTTATTATATCTTTGGCACCAACTGAAGTAGCTATTATTTTATCATTTGGAAAGATTGGTTTTGGATCTATTAAAATTAATTTATCAAAATTAAAATTTTTTATTGCCCTTGCGCAAGCTCCTATATTTTCTGATAACTGAGGTTTATGAAGTATAAATGAAATATTTGAAAAAGACATTAAATGCTAGCTGGAGCATTATCTTTAAATAATTTATAATCTAAACTATCAACTAATGCTTTAAATGATGCGTCTATAATGTTTTCTGATACACCTATTGTAAACCAATTTTTACCTTTTGAGTCTGTGCTTTCAATTGAAACTCTAGTTACAGCTTCCGTTCCCGTGTTTAAAATCCTAACTTTGTAATCAACTAATCTTAGATCTTTTAAATATTTTGAGTACTTGGCTAATTTATCAACATTATTTCTTATCGCATTATCTAATGCATGAACTGGACCATTACCTACACCTTCACAAAGGATTATTTTTTTATCTACTTGCAACTGAGCTTTCGCTGAAGATACAATATTGCCAGAGTTATCTTTTTTTACGCTCACATCATATTCCTTAATTAAAATATATCTTGGGATTTCGCCCATAATTCTTCTTGCCAGAAGTTCAAATGATGCATCGGCTCCATCATAGCTGTATCCAATAAATTCTCTGTCTTTTACTTCCTCTAGTAGTTTTTTAATTTTTGGATCACTTTCTTCAAAATTAACTCCAATAGATTTAAGTCTAGATACAATGTTAGATTTACCAGCTTGATCTGATACTACAATATTTCTTGTATTTCCTACAAGTTCAGGTTCTATATGTTCGTATGTTTTTGGATCTTTTTGAACAGCAGAAACATGCAGTCCACCTTTGTGAGAAAATGCTGCTGCACCAACGTAAGGTAAATGCATATTTGGCTTACGATTTAAAATTTCGTCTAACAATCGTGATGATTGAGTTAATTTTTTAATATTTTCTGATTTAATATTGGTAGAATACAATTTTGAAAAATTATCTTTTAAATGAATTGTTGGAATAATAGACATTAGATTTGCGTTTCCACATCTTTCTCCTAATCCATTAATTGTGCCTTGTATTTGTCTAGCTCCTGATAAAACTGCTGCTAATGAATTAGCGACAGCATTGCCAGTATCATTATGAGCATGTATCCCAAGATTTTCTCCAGGAACATGCTTTGACACTTCCAAAACTATTTCTGAAACCTCATTTGGTAAAGTTCCGCCATTTGTATCACAAAGAACTATCCATCTAGCTCCATTATCATAAGCAGATTTAATACATGAAATTGCGTAATCCTTGTTCTTCTTATACCCATCAAAAAAATGCTCAGCGTCAAACATGAATTCTTTATTTTTCTTAACAAAAAGTTTAGTGCTTTCGCTAATATTATCTAAATTTTCTTTTTCGGTTATTCCTAACGCAATATCAACATGAAAATCCCATGTTTTACCAACAAGACATATTGCTTTTGTGTTGCTATTAAGTAATGCGGACAAACCTGGATCATTTTCAGCACTCCTTCCAGTTCGTTTGGTCATGCCAAATGCGGTTAAAATAGAATTATTATATTTAATATTTTTTTGAAAAAATTCTGTATCAGTTGGATTAGCTCCTGGCCAACCTCCTTCTATATAATCAACACCTAAGTTATCCAATGAATTTGCTATTTTTAGCTTATCTTCTAAAGAAAAATCTACTCCTTGAGTTTGTGCTCCATCTCTTAGTGTAGTGTCAAATATATAAAGTTTATCTTTGTTCATTTAATTTTCCAAGAAGTTTTACCATCTTTATCTTCAATTAATACTCCTTTATCTAAAAGATGGTTTCTGATTTTATCTGCCTCTTTATAATTTTTATTTTCTCTAGCTATATTTCTCTCTTCAATTTTTGCCAATATTTCATCTTCAGAAATATTTATTTTGACTTTTTTAAATGATTCCCATTCTTTATTATTTTCATTTAATAAGCCTATAAAATTACATGCAGATGTAAAAATCTCTTTATCTCTTAAATCTCCTTTTTGAGATTTTTCATACAATTTATGTAAGTTTGCTATGTATCCAGGTGTGTTTAAATCATCGTATAAAGGATCTAAATATTCATCAGGAATTAAAATTGGTTTTTTAATTTCCGCATAACTTTCATACCATTTATTTATAGTATTTTGGCATTCATTTATTAGTCTATCATTCCAATCCAATGCTTGTTTATAATGAGTGCTTATTAGCGCCAGTCTTAGTACTTGCCCATTAATATTTTTTTTTAAATCATTAATTTTTAAAATATTTCCTTGCGATTTTGCCATCTTTTCATTCGATATAGTTATAAATCCATTATGAACCCAATAATTTGCAAAAATTTCGTTTTCATTGGCGCATCTTGATTGGGCTATTTCATTTTCGTGATGAGGAAAAATTAAATCTCTACCACCACCATGAATATCAAATTTATCACCCAAGTATTTTTTTGACATCACTGAACATTCTAAATGCCAGCCTGGTCTACCATTTCCCCATGGTGATTCCCAGTAAGGCTCGTTATCTTTTGAAGGTTTCCATAAAACAAAATCTTCAGGATTATTTTTATTTTCAGAAATTTCAACTCGTGAGCCAGCTATTAATTCTTCTAGATTTTTATTGGAAAGTTTTCCATAATCTTGAAATTTTTTTACCTCAAAATAAACATGTTCGTTATTTAGGTATGCATATCCATTTTGAATTAATTTATTTATCATATCAATCATTAATGAAATATTTTCTGTTGCTTTTGGTTCATAAGAAGGTTTCTCGCAAAACAAATATTCACAATCATCATGAAAATTATTTGTAATTTTTTCAGTAAGTTCTTTAGTTGGTATTTTTTTTTCTAAAGATGATTTAATAATTTTATCATCTATATCTGTAATGTTTCTTACGTAAGTAACTTTATTTTTTCCAAATCTACATTTTAAAACTTTGTAAAGAATATCAAATACAACTAATGGTCTAGCATTACCAATGTGAGGATCGTCATAAACGGTTGGTCCACAAACATACATGCCAATTTTATTTTCAATTATTGGTATAAATTTATCTTTCTTGTTGCCGAGGCTATTAGTTAAATAAATATCTTTATTCATATTATTTTGGAATTTTACAAACAGGAATAGCTTCCATTTTATGTGAATTTGCTTTTCTTAAATTTAAATATTTTTCTCTATTGATAGAACTTTCATTATTCATAGCTTCTTCTAACTCTTTATAAGACAATCCTAACTGACCTTCGTCAGTTCTTCCATCTTCCCATAAACCATCGGTTGGTACGGCTTCTATGATTTCATTTAATATATTTAATTGTTTTCCTAACTCCCATACTTCTGATTTATTACAATCTGCAATAGGAGAAATATCCACACCGCCATCTCCATATTTTGTAAAAAAACCTACTCCAAAGTCTTCTATTTTATTTCCAGTTCCTACAACAATACCATTATTTGCTGAAGCAACTTGATATAAAGTAGACATTCTTAATCTAGCTCTCGAATTCGCCATACCTTGATCATTATCAAATTTTGATAATGAAGATTTAAATGAATTAAACAATTCATCTAATGAGATTGTATATCCTTCTACATTATCAAATTTATCTTTTAACCATTTTTGGTGTTTTAGACTTAAATTGTGCTGATCAGTTTTTTGTTTAATTGGCATTGTTAAGACTATTGTTTTTATTCCTGTCATTGCACACAAAGTGCTCGATACAGAAGAATCTATTCCACCAGATATTCCTATGACTAAAGAATCTGATTTTTTTTGCATTGAATTTACATAATTCAATATCCAATCTTTTATAAAAACAATTTTTTTACTTACTTCCATAAATCAAATATACGTTAAAGGATTTCTTTTATAAACGCTTAAGAAGCCGCTTTAATTCCACTTCTTGCGTAAATGGAATTCTTTTTAATCTCGTCAGAAATCATAAAAGCAAGTTCTAAAGCTTGATTGGCATTTAATCTTGGATCACAATGAGTTCTATATCTGCTAGATAAGTCTTTATCAGAAATTTTTTGAGTACCACCTGTGCATTCTGTAACATTTTGACCTGTCATTTCTATATGTAATCCACCAGCGTAAGATCCTTCGCTTTGATGAACGCCAAAAACATTTTTAACTTCTTTTAGAACATTATTAAATGGTCTTGTTTTAAATCCACTTGTAGATTTAATAGTATTACCATGCATAGGATCACATGACCAAATAACATTTAAACCTTCTTTCTTTATAGATCTAATTAGTTTTGGTAATAATTTTTCTACATTTTCATGACCAAATCTTGAAATTAAAGTTATTTT
>CAJWPG010000021.1 GCA_913045275.1 uncultured Pelagibacteraceae bacterium | reverse complement strand
GTTCTTGGAATGTTAATTCCGTAAGAGCTAGAATAGAAAATATTAAAGAATATATTAAAAAATTTAGTCCTGATGTTTTAATGATGCAGGAAATTAAAACTCCAGATGAAACTTATCCTTATGATGATATAAAAACTTTAAAATACGAAAATTATGTATTTGGTCAAAAAAGTTACAATGGTGTTGCAATTATTTCTAAAAAAAAACTTTCTAATATTAAAAATGATATTTTTAAAGATAAATTAAAACAATCGAGAATTATAACTGCTGATGTTAAATATAAAAAAAAAAATATCCAAATTATTAATATTTATACTCCTAATGGCAATCCTGTTGATACAGAAAAATATGATTATAAAATTTATTGGTTAGATAGTTTAATTAAAAAACTTAAGAATCTTTTAAAAGAAAATGAAAATATTATTATTGGAGGTGATTTTAACATTATACCTGCCGCTGAAGATGTTCATAATCCAAAAAACTATGAGAATGATGCTTTATTTAGATTGGAAATAAGAAAGAGATTAAGAGAAATAATCAACTCAGGTTTTCATGATGCTTACAGACATATATATCCTGATAAAGAAGGATATACATTTTGGGATTATACAAGTGGCGCCTGGCAGAAAAATAATGGTATGAGAATTGATCATTTTTTAGTTTCTTATTCTTTAATAAATATAATTAGAGATGTTAAAATAAATAAATATCCACGTGGAAGAACCAAACCTTCTGATCACACACCTATTGAAATTGAATTAGCTTAAAGATTTAATTTTATTAACTAATTCTTCATTAATATTTCTTGGGCCTTTATCTAATCTATTTTTATGTCTTCTCTCACCTGGAAGTCTAACGCCATCCATAGATTTCATTTTATCAAAGAATTCTGAAGAATGTTTATCCCAATCATTTCCAGATAATTTGTCAGGTGAAATAGCTAAAATAAATTCACCACCACTTGGAGGGCCAGCATCGTTATTATCTTTAGCAGCCGTCTCATAACTAAAATTATCACCTACTAGAGCTCCCGCTAGCAATTCTACCATCATCGCAATCCCTGAGCCTTTATAGCCGCCGAAAGGTAATAAAACTCCCCCATCAGCTATTTCTCCTGGATCAGTAGTTTCTTTTCCATCTTTAGTTAAACCTGTTCCTAATGGAACTTTGTGGCCTTCTCTTTTAGCAACTTGCACTTCACCCATTGCCATAGATGCTGTTGCCATATCATAAACTACTGGAGTTTTTCCTTTTCTTGGCCAAGCAAAAGATATTGGATTAGTACCATACAATGGTTTAACAGCGCCTGCAGGAGCAACAGCGGGCTTATAAGAGGTACAAGCAAAGGCAACAAGTCCCTGCTCTGCTATAGCCTCGGTTTCAGGCCACATGGCAGCCATGTGATGCGAATTGTTTATAGCTAAAACTGCTACTCCATTTTCTTTAGCAGATTTTATTAATTCTGGAATGCTTTTGTTTAAAACCATTGGAGCTAAACAATTATTACCTAATACTTTAATTACACTTGGAGATATTTTTTTAATTTCTGGTCTTGCTTTACCATTAATTTTTCCACTTTTAAGACCACTTACATAAGCAGGCAATCTAAATAAACCATGTGATAAAGATCCATCTCTTTCAGCTTTCATTATTAAATCTGATAATATGTTTGCAGTTTCTTCATCACAACCATTTGCTAAAAGTGTTTTTTCAGCTAAAACAAATATTTCATCTAAAGTTAAGGAAACTGTACTCACAAAAACTATTAAATATTATTTATGTTTGCTTTTCAAATCCTTTTTTAGATCTTCATGATCACCTACTACAGTGTGATATTGGCTTTTAGTAACATATTTTTCTAAGAATGGTACTGCAAGCAAAGGTAAGAATCCTCCAAGAACAATTCCGTAAGCTGCACTTTTTAAATTTGGATCAGCTAATGCTGCAATAAAATCTGCAATTATATGAGCTAAAACTATTCCAACTATTCCTGCAATAGCGCCATTAGAAATTAATTTTAATAAACGGTTTATACTCCAGCCACTATAAAAACCAATTAGAGGAATTATCGTATGTATAAATCCAAACACAAAACCTCTTAAAATACTATGCTCTTCTATGAACACTTCAATAAAATGGAGAAATTCTGGTAGATCATGTACGTGTTCCATTAGTTGCATCTCCTACATGTTGTTGAAACTTCAAGTTGAAATTTACTGAAGTCATATTTTTTGATTGGGTTTTTTTTAAAAATTAGTTCAAATAACTCTGATTTAAGTTCTTCTGTATCTCCACAATCTTTACAAATAGCTATTGATGGATTGTGATCGTAATGAGAATGTTTACATAAAACATAAGTTTTATTTTGATTCGACTTATGTATTTTGTCTTCCTCAATTAACTTTTTTAAAGACCTGTAAACAGCCATTGGCTGTATTTTTTTAAATTTTTGAAATTTATCTAATATTTCATAAGCTGTTAAATGTTTTTTAGATTTTTTAATTATATCAAAAACTATATCATTATTATTCATTATGTTATGTTATAACATAACATAGAAACATGTCAAATCATAAAAAATTAAACCTGAGGTAGTAGTATATCTTTAAAATAAAATTTGAAATTGATTAAAAAAAAAATATAAAGAAAAAAAATGGATCTTACTTTAATATACACTATAGTTGGATTTGGACTAGCGGGCTGGTCTGTAATTGGAAACGACTCTATTCAAACTTTAGGTACATTTATTGCCTCTAAACAAAAATGGTTTAAATGGTATACGCTTGCTTCAACAGCATCATTTGTAATGATCTTGGCTCTTAGTTGGGGTTGGTATAATTATGATGGTGACATTTCATATGGAAGATTAACAAGAATACCATATCAGGAAATTCAATGGTATCACGCTGTTGCTCCAGGAATACTTTTATTATTAACTAGAATTGGTATTCCAGTTTCTACAACTTTCTTAGTATTGTCAGCTTTTGCTTCAACTGTTGTTTTAGAAAAAATGTTAATGAAAAGTGTAGTTGGTTACGGTTTAGCTGCTGTTGTTGCTTATATTGCCTGGGTACTTATATCAAAATTAATCAATGAAAAGTTAGATGAAGTAAATGAAAAATGGATTGGCTTTTGGCGTAACTCTGTGTGGGTTACTTCTGGTTGGTTATGGTGGGTTTGGTTATCTCATGACGTTGCTAATATAGCTGTATATTTACCAAGACAGTTAAGCCCTACTCTTCTGATTACAGTAATGGCTTACTTTGCTATTTTACTATTTTATATTTTTTATATTCATGGAGGGCCTATTCAAAAAGTAGTTTTAGACAAAACTGGAACAAGATATGCACGTTCAGCTACTATTATTAATGTAATATACGCCGTTGTATTATTTTACTTTAAAGAATTAAACGACCTACCAATGTCAACTACTTGGGTATTTGTTGGACTGTTATGTGGTAGAGAATTAGCAATTTCAACAATGAATAAGGATTATAAATTTAAGTATGTTTTCCCACTTATTGGAAAAGATTTTATAAAAATGATCTTTGGTCTAAGTGTATCTGTTGGAATAGTACTTGCCATTCACTATATAATTATTCCAAATAATTGGTTTTAAAATAACTTTAAACCGATAACTCCAGCAAGGATTAATACAATCGAAAATATCTTTGTTGGAGTAATCTTTTCTTTTAAAAAGAAATATCCAATAAATATTGAGAAAAATATACTAGATTCCCTTAAAGCACCAACCATTGGGATGGGGGCTTTTGTAAATGCCCAAACAACTATTGTATAGATTATGTATGATAATGTTCCGCCAATCCAAAATACCTTTTTTCCACTATTAAATACATTTTGAAAGATATTTTTATGATTTTTAATTATTAGAACTATAGGGAATAATGCTGCACTTAGTATAAATGACCAGCTCATATAAACGATTGGCGACAGACTCACTCTTGCTCCATAACCATCTACTAATGAATAGAGACCTATAAAAAATCCCGTAAATAAAGAAAGTTGTAAAACTTTAAATTTTTTACTTTCTTTTTCCAATAATCCTAAAATCATTATACCAAAACAAATTAATAAAATTGATAAAATTATTAAACTTTTAAGAACCAGGCCTAAAATTAAAATAGAGATAATTGTTGCTACTAATGGAGCAAAACCTCTCGCTATTGGGTATACTTTGGTTAGATCCCCTATTTGATAAGCGCTTAATAAATACCATTGATAACCTTGATGAACAATTGCACTAGCAACTATGTACGGAATACAATCTATAGTTGGAGCAGGTAAAAAAATAATTGCAACTATTGCTAAGGGCATATGTCCAAAAACAATTGCTGCAACTGCAACCGCTTTATCAGGATGATATTTAACCATTCCATTCCAAACTGCGTGCATAAATGTTGCAAGAAGAACTAAAAAAAAAACATGATTTTCCATGCTAAGAGATAAATTTATCTTACTCTGCCGTATATGTCTTGATAACGAACAATATCACTTTCTTTTAAAATATGACCTGTTTGGACTTCAATAATTTTAACAGGTTTTTTGTAAGGATTTTCAATTCTGTGGATTGCGCCTTGCGGTATAAAAACTGATTCATTTAGTTTTTTAGTAAATTTATTTTTATTTATTGTAATTAGTGGTTTTCCATTAGTAACAAGCCAATATTCTGATCTATGATGATGTTTTTGTAAACTTAATGATGATTTAGATTTAACATATAGTTCTTTTACAAGAAAACCTTTGCCTTTAAATAAATTAACATATCTGCCCCACGGTTTATAATAAACGTTCTTTTTTTTAAAATATTTAGATTTATTTTTTTTATATATTTTTGAAATTTCATTCCAACTACCAAGATCACTCCATGGAATATCTAATTTAATAGCATTAATATTCTTTGTTTTTTCTAGAATTGCATAATCAAAAGACTTTTGTACTGATTGGGCAAATGAACTTCTGTTTAAATAATATGTATTATTCTTAAATTTAGCTTTATTCAAAGATTTTAAGCAACTTCTGTATGTTTTTGGCTGATATTTTTTGAAATTATTAATTATTGAATCTTTTCTTAAAAAAAACATACCAGAATTCCAATAGCCATTCTTTTTAATAACTTGTTTAGCTTTTAGAAGTTTTGGTTTTTCAATAAATTTAGTAACTTTATTTATATTTTTAATTTTTTTAGTTAAAAAATATCCATATTCACTAGATGGATTTGTAGGCTTAATACCAAATATAAATAAATTCTTATCATCTAAGTTAGACTTATTTTTATTGATTGACTTGTTTAAAATATTTGATTTTTCAATTAAATGATCAGCCGCAAAGAACATTAAAGCTTGATTAGAAGGAATATCTTTAATTAAAGCAGATGATAGTATTGCAGGTGCTGTATTTTTTTTAGCAGGTTCTAATACAATTTTATATTTTTTAACTTTACTTTTTTTAAGTGCTAATTTTACCTGCTTTAAATACTTAGAATTGGTACTTATTATAGGATAATCAAAAATTAAATTTTTTACTCTTTCTAATGCTTTTTGTATTAACGTCCATCCACCAAAATCAATAAATTGTTTTGCTTGATGATTTTTTTGATTTGGCCAGAGACGTGTTCCTGCACCACCACAGAGTATTACAGGTCTAATTTTCATTAAATATCAGCGTAAGTTCTAACCTCGTTTTTTCCACCTGGGTGTGTTGGAGCACCTTTGTAAGCAGGTCCAACTGTTTGAGCGTATTTCCACAAAGTTCCATTACCAAAATTCATTTTCTTTGGTTTCCATTTTTTTCTTCTTGAACTTAATTCCTTTTTAGAAAGTCTTACATTTATAGTTCCTTTTTTGGCATCAATATCAATAACATCTCCATTCTTTAAAAGAGCTATTGGACCTCCTACAGAAGCCTCAGGACCAACATGTCCTATGCAGAAGCCTCTTGTTGCTCCAGAAAAACGTCCATCAGTAATAAGTGCAACTTTTTCACCTTTACCTTGTCCATAGATTGCACCTGTAGTCTGTAACATTTCTCTCATACCTGGGCCTCCTTTTGGTCCTTCATATCTAATTATAATTATATCACCGTCTTTATATTTTTTTTGCTTCACTGCTTTATATGCAGATTCTTCTGTATCAAAACATCTAGCTTTTCCTGTAAATTGTAATTTTTTTAATCCTGCAATTTTTACAATTCCTCCCTCGGGAGCAAGATTGCCTTTCATTCCAACTATCCCACCATCATCGCTTAAAGGATTGTTATATTTTCTCATTACTTTTTGCTTAGGATTAAATTTAACTTTTTTTAAATTTTCTTTCATAGTTTTGCCTGAAACTGTCATACAATCTCCATGAATATAACCACCATCATAAAGTGTTTTAAGAAGCATTGGAACGCCACCTGCCTTCCACATATCTTTAGCAACATATTTACCTCCTGGTTTTAAATCTGCAAGATAAGGAGTTTTTTTAAATATTTTTGCAACATCCATTAGATCAAATTTAATTCCGACTTCATTTGCAATAGCTGGTAAATGTAAAGCTGCGTTAGTTGAGCCTCCAGTTGCAGCTACAATTGTTGCTGCATTTTCTAAAGATTTTCTTGTAACTATATCTCTTGGTCTAATATTTTTTGATAATAATTTCATTACAGCTTTACCACTTGCAAGAGCATATTTATCTCTTTGTTCATATGGTGCCGGTGTTCCTGCTGAATATGGTAGAGCTAGTCCAATAGCTTCAGAAACGCATGCCATAGTATTTGCTGTAAACTGTCCACCACAAGCTCCAGCACTAGGACAAGCTTTTAATTCTAATTTTCTCAAAGTTTTTGCGGTCATTTTACCTGAAGAATATTTTCCTACACCTTCAAATACGTCAACTACGGTAACATCTTTACCATTAAATTTACCAGGAAGAATTGATCCACCATAAATAAAAACACTTGGAACATTTAATCTTACCATTGCCATCATTAATCCAGGTAAAGATTTATCACATCCTGCTACTCCAACTAGAGCATCATAACAATGTCCTCTAACTGTTAATTCTGTAGAATCTGCAATTACATCTCTAGAGATTAAAGAGGATTTCATTCCTTCGTGTCCCATTGCAATTCCATCTGTAACGGTAATTGTGCAAAATTCTCTTGGAGTACCTCCTGATAAATGTACGCCTTTTTTTACAGATTGAGCTTGTCTCATTAAAGCAATATTGCACGGAGCTGCTTCATTCCATGTAGAAACAACACCAACAAATGGTTTTGCTATATCTTTTTCAGTTAAATTCATTGCATAATAGAATGATCTTTGTGGAGCTTTGTCAGGACCTAAA
Source organism: uncultured Pelagibacteraceae bacterium (assembly GCA_913045275.1). Lineage (GTDB taxonomy): Bacteria > Pseudomonadota > Alphaproteobacteria > Pelagibacterales > Pelagibacteraceae > Pelagibacter. Next base: position 7,485 of record CAJWPG010000021.1, on the reverse strand, counting down.
GATGTATGTCTGCTAGGTAATTTTTTTTTATTGAATTTTTTCATTACAATCTTTCTAATATTAGTTGTATTTTTTTAGCATCTTTTTCTAAGTTATCAAAGTTTGTTTTTTCTTGATCTATGATGTTTTTAGGAGCTTTATCTGTAAAATTTTTATTAATTAATCTACCTTTAATTTTATCCATCTCTTCTTTAATTTTTGAATATTTATTTGTTAGATTTAGCTTAATTTTATCCAAATCAACATCTTGATCAAAATACAATTTATACAATTCTCCATTAATTACTAAAGATGCTGAAGATTTATCAAGTTCTTTATCTAAAATATTCTTAATTCTTCCAAGCTTTTTAAGAACAACGCTGTTTTTATTAAAAAAATTAATTGAATTTTTACTAGTGTTTTTAAGAGAAATATCAAATGATGAGCCGGGGCTAACTCCCAGTTCATTTTTAAAAGACCTAATTGAAATAATTATGTTAATTACGTTATTTACATCTTTATAATCACTATCTTTTTTTGGTTTTTCATTAGGCCAGTTTGCATACATTAAATAATCACTGCTATTTTTATCTAATTTATTTTTCAACCATATTTCCTCGGTTATAAAAGGAATAAAAGGATGAAGAATAATTAGAATCTCTCTATATATATAACTAGCAACATTTCTTACTTCATTAATAGATTCTTGGTCATCAGAGAATAGTATTGTTTTTGATAACTCCAAATACCAATCACAAAATGAATGCCATACAAATTGATATGCATTTTTAGCAGCCTCATCAAAACGATAACCTTCAATGCTATTTTGTATTTCATCTTTAATAGATAAAAATTCAGAATAAACCCATTTATTTATATTAATTTTTAATTCAGTGGGTTTTTTTACATTATTAAAAGTACATTTGTTTTGAATTAAAAAATTATTCGCATTCCATATTTTGTTCAAAAAATTTCTATACCCTTTAACTCTATCTTCGGATAATTTTACATCTCGACCTGGTGATGCCATTGAAAGTAAAGTAAATCTTAATGCATCAGCACTATACTTTTCAATTAAATCTAATGGATCAATAACATTGCCTTTTGATTTAGACATTTTTTGACCTTTTTCATCTCTAACTAAAGCATGAACATAAATATCTTTAAAAGGTTCTTTATGTAAAAATTCTGTACCAAACATAATCATTCTAGCAACCCAAAAAAATATGATGTCAAAACCCGTAACCAATACTGTTGTTGGATAAAATTTTTCCACATATTTTTTATCGTCAGGCCAACCTAATGTTGCAAATGGCCAAAGACCAGATGAAAACCATGTATCTAAAACATCGGGATCACGAGTTAATTTTACATCTTTATTATAATATTTTTTAGCTTTGGCTTTTGCTTCTTTCTCATCAATTGTTACAAAAATTTTTTTATCTGGACCATACCAAGCGGGTATTTGATGACCCCACCACAACTGTCTAGAGATACACCATGGTTCTATATTATCCATCCATTGGAAATATGTTTTAGACCAATTTTCAGGAAAGAATTTTATTTTTTTTCTATTAACAACTTCTTTTGCTTTAATTGATAGTTTTTTTGCATCTGTAAACCATTGTTCTGTTAAAAAAGGTTCAATGATAGAATTGGATCTATCTCCATAAGGTATTTTGTTTTTAATAGTTTCTTCTTTAACTAAAAAATCCTCTTCTTTAAGTTTTTTTAGTAATTTTTTTCTAACTTCAAATCTATCTAAGCCAATAAATTCATTAGGTGCATTTTCATTTATTTTACCATCGGATGTAAAGACATTTATAATTTCTATATTATTTCTTTGACCCACTTCATAATCATTAAAATCATGAGCGGGTGTGATTTTTACCGCTCCAGTACCTTGTTCTGGATCGGCATATTCATCTTGAATAATTTTTATTTTTCTATCAACAAATGGAATTATAACTAATTTGTTTATTAAAGATTTATATCTATCATCATTAGGGTTTACAGCTATAGCAGTATCACCAAACATAGTTTCAGGTCTTGTAGTAGCGATAGTAATAAATTTTTTAGAATTCTCAATTGGATATCTAATATAATATAATTTTGAATTTACTTCTCTTTGATCTACTTCTAAATCAGAAATTGCTGTTTTTAATACTGTATCCCAATTAACTAACTTTTTTGACTTGTAAATTAAACCCTTGTTATATAGATCTACAAAAACTTTAATTACAGATTTAGATAAATTTTCATCCATTGTGAATGCATTTCTGGACCAATCACAAGAACAACCTAATTTTTTAAGTTGATTAATTATAATATTTCCAAATTGATTTTTCCATTCCCACACTTTTTCAATAAATTTATCTCTCCCTAAATCGTTTTTCTTAACACCTTCTTTTTCAAGTTTTTTTTCTACCAAAGCTTGGGTTGCGATTCCAGCATGATCCGTTCCTGGTTGCCATAAAGTTTCATAATTATTCATTCTATGAAATCTTGTTAACAAATCTTGAATGGAATTATTTAGAGCATGACCCATGTGAAGACTTCCTGTAACATTAGGTGGTGGTATAACTATAGAAAAAGTTTTTTTATTTTTTTTAGGCTTAAATAAATTATTATTTTCCCAATAAGAATAAATCTTATTTTCTACTTCGATATGGATATATTTATCTGAACTCATTGAATAATATTTTATAAATTAATCATTTGAATAAACAATAATGAATTTAAGATTGAAATTGATAGACTATTTGAAAAAAACAACTATATAAGAACAACAATTGAATATTGAGCATATTTTGGCAACGTGGCGGAATGGTTACGCAGAGGATTGCAAATCCTTGTATCCCGGTTCGATTCCGGGCGTTGCCTCCAAAAAAAATTCTTGAGTTAAAGTAAAAAAAAAGTAAGTTGCAAGTTTACATTCCTCGGTAGCTCAGTTGGTAGAGCAGTTGACTGTTAATCAATTGGTCGCAGGTTCGAGTCCTGCCCGAGGAGCCAAAAAATTATTAATTTATCCTACTTTAGAAATATTAGTACCGGCTATTTGAATACTTTTATTAAATTTAATTTTTTGATCCTGCGTCAATTCAGAATAAACTTTAACTAAAAAATTATAGTTAACAGAAATATGAGCTTCTATTGATTTTTCAGAATTTATTAAATACCCTGAAAAATCTTCAAAAAAATAATTAATAGGTACTTTTAAGTAGTTTGACAATTGTAGTAGTCGATTAGAGCTTACTCCATTAGTTCCTTTTTCATATTTTTGAATTTGTTGAAATGTTACGTTTATAGCTTTAGCAACTTTTGTTTGAGTTAAACTTAGCGCTAATCTTCTAAGTTTAAGTTTATTTCCTAGATGTTTATTAAAATTTTCTTCCATTCAAGACCCCTCTTTAAATAAAATATTTTCTTTAGTTAATAGAAATAGATATGTTTATGCAAGCAAAATAATTATATAAAATTAAATTTTATTTAAATATACATTAGTATGTCAAGATGCTTTTTAACTATTTTCTAAAATAAATTTAAAGAATTTGGCTCAAAAATAGCTTGGTTCTATCACTTTTAGGGTTTGCAAAAAATTCTTTTGTATCGGCTTTTTCAATAATTAATCCTTCGTCCATAAAAATTACTTCATCGGCAACTTCTTTTGCAAAGCCCATCTCATGAGTAACTACAATCATTGTCATTCCAGCTTTTGCAAGATTTACCATAGCATCCAATACTTCTTTAATCATTTCTGGATCAAGAGCGGATGTTGGTTCATCAAAAAGCATTATTTTTGGCTCCATGCATAAAGCTCTAGCTATTGCACATCTTTGTTGTTGTCCTCCTGATAATTGACCGGGATATTTGTGCGCCTGATCATCTATTTGTACTTGTTTCAATTGTTTTAAAGCAAATTCTTCAGCTTTTTTTTTTGGCATTTTTTTTACCCAAATAGGTGCGAGTGTACAATTATCTAGTATTGAAAGATGAGGAAATAAATTAAATTGCTGAAATACCATGCCAACCTCAGCTCTTATTTGTTCAATATTTTTTGTTTCTTCTGTTAATTCTGTTCCATCTACTATGATTGATCCCTTTTGATGTTCTTCAAGTCTATTTATACATCTTATTAAAGTTGATTTTCCTGATCCTGAAGGACCACAAACTACAATTTTTTTGTTTTGTTCTACTTCTAAATTTATATCTTTTAAAACCTGAAAATCTCCAAACCATTTGTTCATATTATTAATTTTTATAATTGGATCGGACATTTTTATCTTTCTGTTTTATATTTTTCTTCTAAATTATAACTATATCTACTCATTGCATAGCAAATAATCCAAAATACTATTGCGGCAAATACATATCCTTCCATAGCAAAACCAAGCCACTTAGGATTTGTTTTTGCAAGATTAAGCATACCAACAAGCTCTAATAAACCAACTACAAATATTAGAGGAGTATCTTTTACGAGTGCCAAAAATGTATTAGCTATACCTGGAATTACCAATTTTAACGCTTGAGGTAAAATTACAAAAATATGCATTTTCCAATATCCCATGCCCAAAGATTTAGCAGCATCATACTGGCCTCTTGGTAATGCTTGCAAACCTCCTCTTATAACTTCAGCAACATATGCGGCTTCAAATAATGAAATTGCAACAATAACTCTTACCAATTTATCAATAAATAAATCTTCAGGTAAAAACATGGGAAACATAACTGATGACATAAATAAAACTGTGATTAGAGGAACGCCTCTCCAAAATTCTATAAAACCTATTGATATATATTTAATTATTGGGAGATCAGATCTTCTACCTAAAGATAAAAAAAGACCTACTGGAAAACAAAATATTAAACAAAAGAATGATACGATAAATGTTAATGATAACCCTCCCCAAGCACCCGTTTCAACCCAAACAAGAGCCTCTAATTTTCCTAACTCAATAAGTTCTTCATAAAATAAAACATATTTTAATAATATATAGAGAGCTATTGGAACTATTAGGAAATAATACATTTTATATTTAGAAGGAATAAAGAAACCCGCTATAATTGAAATAACGGCAGCAATAATTCCATAAGAAAAATCAAAAAATATTGGTCCTCCAGAAATAAAAAAGAAGATAAATAAAAAAGCTATAATTGGATAAATAACAACATAATATAGTGTCAAATATTGTTTAAATTTTTCTGTTGCAAAATATCCAACTGATCCAAGAAAAACTAATGCTATAAATGATAAGTTTATTCTCCATTGTTCATCATTTGGATACATTCCATAAATAAATCTTTTTAACCAAATTTTTATATAAGTCCAGCAAGCACCGCTTCCGGTACATGCCTCTTTGTTATCTCCAGAAATATTAGCATCTAAAAACATCCAGCTAATAACTGATGGAATTGATTTAATTATTACAAATATAATAAATAAAGATAAAATAGCATTTAAACTGCTTGTATTTATATTCTTATTCAATAAATCTAATTGTTTTATTCCTGAATATTCAATTCTTATAAAATGTAAACCAATGAATCCTAAAACTAATGGTAAAATAAAACCTATAGAACCAGGTAAAAATGAAGTTATGTTTATATTAAAAAATGAATTTAAAAATACATCAAAGATACTAATAAATAATAAGAAAATACCTACATATAAATATGTATATAAATTATTTTTATTTGGTGATAAAAAATTAATTTTATTCATTATTTTTCTTTAATTGCTATTTTTTTATTGTACCAATTCATCAATATAGAAATTGAAATACTTAGAGATAAATAGGTTAACATTGTAATAGACACAATCTCAATTGCTCTTCCAGTTTGCATTAAGGCAGTACCAGCAAAAACTAAAACTAGATCTGGGTAAGCTATAGCGGCAGCTAATGAAGAATTTTTTGTAAGATTTAAATATTGATTAGTAGTCGGTGGAATTATTATTCTTAAAGCTTGCGGCATAACTACTAGTTTTAAAACTTGATTTGGAGTTAAGCCTATAGAAGCCGCAGCTTCTTTTTGACCTTTTCCAATTCCTTGAATACCTGCTCTTACACATTCTGCAATAAATGTTGCTGTATAGAGAGACAATGCAAGAGCTAGTGCAATTAATTCAGGTGGTAATCCAACACCTCCGTCAAAAGTAAATGAGGTTATTGCCAATTGTTTTAGAACGGGAACCTCAAATGACAACCTAGTTCCGCCTATTAAAAAACTTAAGAGTGGTAAAATTAATAATAATCCAATTGAAATTAACAAAACTGGTGTTTGTTTACCCTCAGTTTCTTGTTTTTTTTTAGAGTAAATTCTAATGAAAATGATAGATATTATTGCAGCTATTAATGAATAAATAAAAATATCTAAATTATTCCATACAAATGCAGGTACAAAAAAACCTTTTATTGTTAAAAAAAATACACCTAATATAGGTTCTGCTTTCTCAGGTAATGGCAAAGCTCTTAATGCAGCAAAATACCAAAAAAATATTTGTAATAATAAAGGAATATTTCTAAAAAATTCCACATAAACAGTTGCACTTTTTTTAATAAGATAATTCGGAGATAATCTTGCAATTCCAACAATAATACCAATTACAGTTGCTATTATTATTCCTATAACCGAAACTAAAATAGTATTCAGTAAACCTACTAGATATGCTCTAAAATAAGAATGAGAACCATCATATTCAATTAAAGAAAATTGTACATCGAAAGAAGATTCTTGAGATAAAAATCCATAACCAAAAGTTATTCCTCTATTATCCATATTTACTTGCGCATTATAAGTGAAAAATCCAAATACCAGGATTACCGCTAGCAATGTAAGTAACTGAGGTAATATTTTTTTATAATTAAAATTCACAATTCAATAAAATTTATAAAAAAAAGGGCTAGAAAAATCTAGCCCTTTTTAATTAATTATTAGATATAAATTATCTAGCAGGTGGTACGTAAAGTATTCCGCCTTTAGTCCATAATTCATTAGGACCTCTGTCAGGTAGAATTCCTGTGTCAGCTATATTTCTTTTGTAGCTTTCACCGTAGTTACCAACTTGTTTGATAATTCTTAAACTCCAATCGTTATCTATACCTAAAGCAGCACCTAATTCACCTTCTGCACCAACTAATCTTTTAATAGCTGGGTTTTCAGAAGTTTTCATAGCATCTGCATTTCCTGAATTAACACCATATTCTTCAGCTTCAATCATAACGTTTAGAGACCATCTTACGATATCTTCCCAAACAGAATCACCTTGACGAACAACAGGGCCTAAAGGCTCTTTTGAAATCGTTTCAGGTAAAACTACGTGATCATCGGGATTAGACAATTTAGTTCTTTGAGCTGCTAAACCAGATTTATCAGTAGTGTAAGTATCACATCTTCCAGAGTCATAAGCGGCAACAACTTCGTCAGCTTTTTCAAAAGCTACTGGCTCATACTTGATTCCTTTTGAATTAAAGAAGTCTCTCATATTAAGCTCTGTTGTTGTTCCAA
>CAJWPG010000020.1 GCA_913045275.1 uncultured Pelagibacteraceae bacterium | reverse complement strand
GGTTTCAAACTTTTCTCCATTTATTGCATCAACATATTTTCCATTTATATAAGCTCTCCCTTCAAATTTTAGTTTGTTCGCAATTAATTTATATTTTTCTGTACTCATTATATTGATTCAACCTATACGATATTTTTCTTTAAATTATAAATGCTAATTGATTAATATCAATTACAGTTAATGACATTATATTTAAATAAACATATAATAATTTGTCTAATGATCAATAAATTAAACTTAAAAAAATTAATTTTTTTCCCAGGCTTAATAAATATTCAAATAAATTACATCAATATCACAAAAATTTTCCTTATAGCGTTTGCTATAGTTTTCTTTGGATTATCATTTTCAGAAGCTAAAAAAAAAGAAAAAGAAGAAGAGAAAGACTGTTTATATTGTAATAAATATGAAAAGTTAAAAGAATGGCCAGAAAGTGAAAGACCAGAAGCATTTATTTACGAAGAAGTAGATTATCCAAAAGAAATGTTTCATAAACAAAATAAAACAAGCAAATTAAGACAAGGAGAATCTGGAAAAAAAGTTTATGCAAGATTTGTAAAAGGAAAAGGTCAACTTAATAAATATCAACATTTAATGATAAGAGATATGGCATACTTTGAAGCTTTATTTAATGAAATGTTAAACGATAAAAATGCAAGTGTTGAAACTTTAGAAGGACTTAAAAAAGGTAGAGAAGCAATGAGAATGAGTCTTCAAATATCTCCTAAAGCAAAAACTTCAGAGGCTGTATTAAAGTTTTGGGCAACCGGAAAAATGCTAAAACTAGCGCATAAAAAAAATAAAAAGAAAAAGAAAAAAAAAGCTAAAATTGATCCAGAAATATCACAAAGAGCAGCAGTGCTTGCTAATATGAAAAAACAAATAGCAACCGCAAAAGTTAATGCTCAAAGAGCTGCAACAATAGAGGCTCAAAAACAAATAGAGACAACCAAATGATGTATAAAAAAATTGTATTTAAAATTATATTTTTGTTAATATTATTTTCTCATCAATTAGTTAACGCAAATGATATTGGCGCAATGTCTGATATTTCAGAAGCGGCTGGTAATTCCGCACAGGCTGCCGCCGATCAGTTGGCCAGCGACACTGGGAAAGTTGCTGCAAATATTGCTGGAGCAGCAGGAGCTCTTGGTGAAGCAAAATCTGATATTGGAAAAGCATTAGATACATCAATTGCTCAAGCAGAAACAGCAATGGCTTTTGCACAAGAAAGTTTGGCTAAAGGAGACATAACTTCTGCGGTTCAAGCTATGTCAATGGTTGAAGGTGTAACAGATATGGCATTAGGAGCAATTCCAGATCCAAACGCTCTTGATATGGGAGGAATAGATTTTGGAAAAGAATTTTCACCAGAAGAAATGGCAGCATTATCAAGTATAGCCGGACAAATGGGAGCTGGAAAAGTTGTGGCAATGCAAAAATTAGCTGGTCAAATGAGCGCTGTAGAAAATGCGGGTTTTGATTCTAAAGGAATGATGGGAGCTTTGGACAATCAAGGTATAGGAATTGGTACTGCCATGAAAGGATTAGCAACATCAGGAATGGTTGACATGAAATCGGTTATGGGAGCTGAAACTTTTGATATGGGAGCTTTTGATCCCGCTGGTTTTGCCTCTATGAATGTTGCAGAAATGGGAATGAACCCAGCAATGATGGCTGGAGCTTTAGAAGCCTTACCTGTCGGAGCGGCAACTGCTGCATTAGAAACATTAGCAGCAAACCCAGAAGCTATGGGTAAAATGGGTCAAACCATGACAGGAGCAATAGTAGCAACTATGAGCGCTAAAGGCATGGGTGAAGACATGATGAAAAGCATGGAAGGTAGCATTGGAATGCAAGGCATGGCAGGAATGGCTGAAGGAATGAAGGGAATTGAAGGTATGAAGGAAATAGGAAAAGCCATGGCAGATATGGGAATGGAAAATATGGCAAAAAGTTTATCAACTGCATTTGCAAATCCAGACGTAGGTATTGCTGGAGCAATGTCAGGTACGGTAGGAATGATAAGCCAAGCTATTTCAGGAAAAGCTCCTACAGCAAAAAATGCAATTGCTCAAGGAGCAGAAATGAAAGATTCATTTGCTGCGAAAATGGGAGAAACTGGACCCCAAGCTCTTGAAATGCCTGACAATATTAGTGAATCTGGAATGATGATGGGGGCTATGATTATGGCAAAACCTTCATTAGCCGGAGGTTTGCCAGGAGCAATGGCGCCACCTGATGGTATGACAGCTGCAGCAATGGGAAATGTATTAGGAGATAATGCGGCATCACCGCAAGGTATGACTGGTATGACAGGTGTGATGGGAGGTATGGGTAAAGCTGAAATGGGACAGGCCATGTCAGGAATGACAGGAATGGAAGTTGGTACAATGGATAAATTAGGAATGGCAGAAATGGCAGCTCAAACAGGAATGACACCAGGAATGGTAGCAAGCATGGGAGCTGCAGGAATGGCTGGAATGGATATAACCTCAGTTATGTCGTCCAACGTTGCTGGAATGGGAAGCAAAGCTGTTCAAGGTATAGCCAACATGGCAAAAGGTGGAGATATGTCAGCTGGTATGATGGGCGACATGATGGAAGTAGGTTTGGTTAATCAAGGCACAATGGCTGCGATGGGAGCAAAAGGAATGGAAGGTTTAAGTGGCGCTATGGGAATGGAAGGTGGCGACATGGGATTAGCAGCAATGAGTGGTGGTATGGTTGGAATGGGCAAAATGGATTTGAATGCTGAAATGAATCCAGAGATGGCTGCAAGTATGGGAATAGCAGCAGGTCCAGAAGGAGCTAAACTAGGAGATATTATGGGACCAGGTGCAAAACCTGACGGAATGGAAGGTAAATTGGGTGATATGGGACCAATGGAAGGTGGAATGAATTTAGGACAAGTATCTGCAGCAATGGGTACAGGTATAGATCCAGGAGCAGCAATGGGATCAGTAGCCAAAGGTGCGATGGCAGCTAATGAAGCTGGAGCAGGTTTAGCAGGTGCAGCAATGGGATCAGCGATGTCTGCTCAAGGTGCGGCAGCTTCAGCAATGGGCTCTCATGCAATGGGAGCAGCTATGGGAGTCGGTGGCATGGGAGAAGGTGCCATGGGTGAAGCCATGGGTGGAGCTATGAAAGAAGGTATGGGCGGCGCTATGGGCGGCGCTATGGCAGGCGCTATGGCAGGAGGACCTGCAGGACCAGGAATGGGTGATGCAATGGGCGGTATGGGCGATCCAGGCGGAGCCATGGGCGATCCAGGTGGTGCCTTAGGCGGAGCCATGGGCGATCCAGGTGGTGCCTTAGGTGGCGCTATGGGTGGAGCCATGGGCGGTGTTGGTGAAGCTCTTGGTGGAGCTTTAGGAGGAGGACCAGGGGACCCAGGAGCCGGAGGAGCATTAGGTGATGCTATGGGAGGCCCAGGTGGACCAGGTGATCCAGGACCAGGTACTCCAGGCGAACCGGGACCAGGACCTGATCCAAAATAAAATACCCAAAGAGATGAGAACAATAAAAAAATATTTTTTTATTTTTTTATTTTTTATTTTTTCTATTAATTTTTCTTTTGCTGAATCTAGATTTGGCGAATTAACAGAAATGTTTGATGAAAGAATGAGAGGTAAAGACAACCAATGGGTTAGACCTCATCCAGGACCATTTGTATGGAATAAAATAGAAAATAAACAAGGAAATTTTTCTTGGGAGGAGGCAGACGAATATGTTGTTTATGCTCAAAATCATAATCAAACAATTATAGCAACTATTTGGCCTTATTCTAATTGGGAACAAAAATCATGTAAAAGAAAAAAAGGCAGAAGCCCTTTTGGAAAACATTTTTCTAAATATTTGAGCAAACCTTGCTCAATGGATAACTATAAAACTTTCCTTTTGGCTTTAATAGATCGATATGATGGTGATGGATCTAATGATATGCCAAGTTTAACCAAACCTATAATTTATTGGGAAATAATGAATGAACCTGAATACAAAATGTTTTTTAGAGGTAAAGAAGATGAATTTGTTGAAATTTTTAACTTTTCATCAAAAACAATTAAAAAGAAACAAAAAGACTCCGTAATTGTTATGGCAGGTGCCGCTGGAATGTTTCCTGAAAATGAAAAGTTTTGGAAATCTGCACTACCTAAAATAAAAGATAATTTTGATATAGCAAATATTCACCACATAAGTACACCCGAAGGTAAATGTGACAAAGAATTTTGGGTAGATGAATTTTCTGGTTTGTTAAAAAAATTAAAAATAAATAAACCTATATGGCTTACAGAAGCTATGACTGGAAAATGTAAAGTTATTCCCACTTATGTTAAAGCTTTTGCAAATGGAGCGGAAATAATAATCGATGTAGGTGTTAATGCGCCTGGTATGAAAATGAGCAAAAAAAGTAGAAAAAAATTAAATGAATTTATAAGCGATTATGATGGTTTTGAATCAATAAAACTTATTTCTAAAAAGAAAGCTGAATTTAAATTTAAAGACGGTTCTTCCAAAACATTAGATTTTTAATAAATAATAATTAACCTTTACCTCTCCAAGGTATTGTTTTGTCTATTATTTTTCTAAGAGTAACATCAAATAAAAGCCCAAGCATACCCATTACAAATATAGTTATCCAAATAACTTCATATTGAAAATATTTTTTAGCAACGTTTTCTACAAAACCAATACCTGTAGTTCCTGCTAAAAATTCAGCTGCAACTAATGTTCCCCAACACATACCAATAGCAACTCTTACTCCAGTTAATATTTCTGGTAGTGAATTTGGAAATATAACATATCTTAGAATTTGCCATCTTGAAGCACCTAAAGAGTGTGATGCATGAATCTTTGATAATTGAGTACCTGATGCTCCAGCTCTTGCTGAAATAATCATAATTGAAAATGATACCATGAATAATAAGAATATTTTTCCAACATTATCAATTCCAAGAACAGAAATAATTAATGGAGCCCAAGCAAGTGGAGGCACTGGTCTATATAGTTCAATTAATGGATCAAAAAATCCTTTAGCAAATCTATTTAAACCCATAAACAAACCTAAAGGAACACCAAAAATTATTCCAAGGACTAATCCTAAAAATACTCTTAAAAACGAGTCCCATATATGACCCGAGGGGATAGGTATTTTAAATAATTTAAATTCACCTGTCGCAATATTTAAAACTTTACTTTTAAAGTTAGGTTCTACTTTACCAGCATCATTGTGAACTGGATATTTTCCAGGGATAATATCAGCTATCCAATCTGGGAGAATAAAGCCAATTATTTGACTTACATCCATCATTTCATACCAAATCAATGGAATATTTTTAAATCCTACGCTTGGTTTTAATAAAAGAATAAATTTATTTAAAGTATCGGAAGGTTTAGGCAACCATCTACCAGAACCTTGTTCAGAACAACTAGGGCCACTTGAAACAATAGTTCCAGAAGGGAATAATAAAATATCGACATATCTTAAATGTCCTTGCTCTTTTTTTTGAACTTGATCAAATTTTAAAATTGATTTTTGCAAGCCATCTAAAGTTTGAGGAGGGAAAATACTTGCATATTCAATTCTTCTTGCAATTTTAAGAACATCTTTTGCTAAAGCAGAAGCAATTTCTTGTGTATCATCTAACTCAGATCTATATTTTTTAATTTCATCTTTAATTTCTTTAAATGCATTTTTATATTTAGGATTGTGATTTCTTAGTTTGAAGAATTCATCGCTAATTATTTTTAATTCTTTTGCGGCAGCTTCAAATTTTAATCCCTTTTTGGTTTTAGGAATAATAGGAATCTCTACCGTTTGTTCTACTGCAGTTCCTGAAGCACCCCATTCACCTTCTTTTTTTGCTTCTTCAATTCTTTTACTTTCTTCTTCGGCAGTCTCTCCTGGATAATTTATTTTTTGGAATTCTTTTGTTAACTGGTTAATTTTATTAGTTAATTCATTAATCTTAATTTTATTTTCATTCTCTAAGAGTTTTTCATTTGTTAATAATGGAATTGTATTTTTAGTTTTTACAATTAATCTTAACAGCTTATTTTTATCTTGATCTCTTATGCTTGAAGTGTTTTTAATTTCTTTAGCTAATTTATTAATATTTTTATTTTCACTTTTGATAACAAAGGTGCTTTTAAATTGTCTTTCTTCTATTGGAAATAAATATTTTAATGAAAGTAATGAATCGTTAACTTTTCCAACTTGACAAAGTTCATTAGCTGATTTTGGGTAAAAAGATTTTGCTATATCCCATGAATAATAAAGCCATACTAATAAAATAACGCTACTACCAACTATAATCCAATGAGTTCCTCCTTTAGCTCTTTCAGGGTTTCCGAATACAGCATCAACCTTTTCAGTTTTAATTAATTTTTTCCCATATAATATGCAGCCTATAATGGCAAAAAAAATTAAAAATGTGACAATTCTAGTGAGCATATTAATTATCTTTACCCATTATTTCTTCTTCCATGTCCCAAATCATGCTTAATATTTCTTCTCTTGTAGTTCCAAAATCTTTCTTTTTTTTAATTTCTCTTAAATCTTCTTTTAATCCCTGGGAAGCAAATGGAAGAGTATATTCTTTATGTATACGACCAGGCCTTGGAGCCATCACATACAATCTTTCACCAAGTAATAGTGCTTCCTCAACAGAGTGAGTTATTAGAATTATAGTTTTTCCTGTTTCTTTCCAAATTTTCAAAACCAACGACTGCATTTTTTCTCTAGTTAATGCATCTAGAGCGCCCAAAGGTTCGTCCATTAAAATTAAATCCGGATCATTAATTAGACATCGAGCAAGAGCAACTCTTTGCTGCATACCTCCAGATAATTGATAAGTTGGTGTATTTCCAAAACCTTGCAAGCCTACAATTTCAAGCCATTCTTCCACTTTTTTAGCCGTTGTAACCGGATCTTCTTTTTTCATTCTTAAGCCAAAATTTACATTTTCAGCAACAGTCAACCATTCAAATAATGCACCTTGTTGAAAAACCATTCCTCTTTCAACACCAGGGCCATTAATTTCATTTCCTCCAAGAAAAATTGAACCAGAGGTAGGTCTAAGAAAACCTGCGGCGATATTTAATAAAGTTGTTTTTCCACAACCTGAAGGACCAAGAACTGTTAAAAGTTCTCCTTTTTTAAGTGTAAAATTTAAATCTTTTAATGCGTGAACAGTTTCTCCTTTTGGAGTTTTAAAAATCATGTTTAGATTTTGAGAAACTAAATCACTCATAATAATGAATTTATACTAAAATTTTTATTAAAAAAATAGGCGCCAATTTAATAAATTGGCGCCTATCTAATTTTATTTTACTCTTTAATTATAAAGGTAAAAAACTAGTATCTACAGCTCCATCTGGAGTTCCCATTCCTTTTAGGAAACCATCAAGATTTCCACTTTCCATAGATTTTTTAGTTTCTGCAGGTGTTAGAAATTTAAATCCACCAATAGTTTCTTTCATATCTGCAAGCTTCATTTCAGCATCTTTAGCTATAACGTTCAGATCACTTTTGCCTGAAGCATATCTAGCATTAGCTTCATGAGTTACTTCTATGAAAGTTCTAAGCATTCCTGGGTTTTCTTTCATAAATTTATCAGTAACAGATGTAATATCTATACCTAAGATACCTGCGTCACGAGCTTCTTGAACTGTTAAAAGTCTTGATCCAACAGCTGTTGCAGCTTTAATAGAGTTACCACCAAATAGACATGCCATAACAACATCACCGCTAACTAATGCAGCAGCTCCTTCTTCAGGATCCATTTGAATAACGTCCATTTTACCTCTGTCAGCTCCTACAACTTTCATACTTTCATCAAAAACATACTCAGCCATAGTTCCTAGTGGAACTGCAACTTTTTTGCCTTCTAATTCAGAAGCATTAGCTTTTGTAATTCCAGATGCGTTAGATGTAACACAAGTTGTTCCACCCATTCCGTATTCCATAGCTATATCTACAAGCTTCAAAGGCGCTTTAGATTTAACCGCGTTAATGAATGGTACTAAACCTTGTGAATAAGAAATATCAATATCTCCTGCTAACATAGCATCAGTCATTGCTCCACCATTTGAGAAGTTAGTCCATTTAACTGGAACACCCAAAGCTTTATCAAATAATTTTTTAACTTTGTCTTCTTGGTTTGGAGTCGGCCATTCTAAGAAAAATGCAACTCTAACTTCATTAGCAGCTGAATTAGCTACCGACATACTCAAGTTAAGAGCAACAATGCATCCAAGAATAAAACTTAATATTTTTTTCATTTTATCTCCTGTTAATTAAATTTAATTTACGCTCAGTATTAAAGTGTATTCCAAAGGCTAAGTAAACTAAGAATTTCTATGAGTGTATTGAAAAACAATAGATTAACAATCTGAAGTTGTATTGATTTTATCTACTTTATTTATTTGCTGTTTAAATAAAAAAAATTAGTCTAGAAGGACTTTCAAACTTAAAAATAAATTATGAGTTCAGAAAAACCAGAAATACCAAATTCACTTAACGAGCACTGGATGCCATTCTCATCCAATAGAGACTTTAAAGAAAATCCAAGATTAATTACAGAAGCAAAAGGTGTTTATTTAAAAAACCACCAAGGACAAACACAAATAGATGCTAGTTCAGGCTTATTCTGCAATCCTTTAGGACATGGAAGAGAAGAGATTATAAACGCTATAACTAATCAATTGAAAAAATTAGATTATGTTCAACCATTTCAACAAGGTTTTGGTGGTTCTTTTGAACTTGCTACAAGAATTTCAAAACATACACCAGGAAATTTAAATAGAATTTTTTACTCAACAGGAGGATCTGATGCTGTTGAAACTGCAATTAAAATATCAATTGCCTATCATAAGGCTAAAGGACAAGGCGAAAGATTTAGAATAGTTGGAAGAGAAAGAGCATATCACGGTATGCATATAGGAGGAACTTCAGTTGGTGGAATGGTAAATAATATTAAAACATTTGCGAGCGTGTTAATGCCAGGTGTAGTACATATGAGACATACTCATTTACCAGAACATAAATTTATTTCAGGACAACCTGAAACTGGAACTGAATTAGCAAATGATTTAGAAAGAATTTGCGCAAACTTTGGATCAGAAAATATTTCTGCCTGTATAGTGGAACCAATTGCTGGATCAACTGGAACATTAGTACCACCAAAAGGATATTTGCAAAGATTAAGAGAAATATGTGACAAACATGGAATTTTATTAATTTTCGATGAAGTGATTACAGGATGGGGAAGAACAGGATCTCCTTTTGCTTCTCAAGAATTTGGTGTAACTCCAGATATTATGACCATGGCTAAAGCAACAACTAATGGAATAGTTCCAATGGGTGCCGTTGCATGTAAAGAAGAAATTTATGACGCTATAATGGAAAGTTCTCCAAAAGGAGCAATAGAATTATTCCATGGTTATACATATTCAGGAATACCAATTGCAGTATCAGCAGCTTTAGCAGTTCAAGATATAATTGAAAAAGAAGATATATTCAAAAGAGCAAAAGAAATGTCACCTTATTTCCAAGAAAGTTTAATGTCTCTTAAAGATTTAGATGCCGTTGAGAATATAAGAGGGTATGGAATGATGGGTGGAATTGACATGAAGATGGATAAAAAACCAGGAGCAGCAGGATTTACTACTTTCAAACATTGTTATGAAGCTGGAGTTAATTTTAAAGCAACAGGAGATTGTTTAATTATTGCTCCAATGTTTATTTGTGAAAAAAAACATATCGATGAAATAATAGATAAACTTAGAACTGGAATAACTAACTATTCTAAAAGTAAAAAAAATTAATTTAATTTAATGAAAATCGGTGTTCCCAAGGAAATAAAACCCCAAGAAAATAGAATTGGTTTAACTCCCGAAAGCGTAAAAACTTTAACCTCAAATGGTCACGAAGTATTAGTTGAAAATAATGGTGGTTTCGAAGCTGGTTTTTATAACGATCAATATAGATCTGCTGGTGCAAAAATTATTGATAAAGCAGAAGATATTTTTAACGAAGCTGAAATAATTGTTAAAGTTAAAGAACCTTTATCTAATGAAGTTAAAATGATTAGAGAAAACCAAATTGTTTTTACTTATCTTCATTTAGCAGCAGCAAAAGAGTTAACTCAAGGATTAATAGATTCAAAGTCTGTATGCATTGCGTATGAAACTGTAACAGATAATAATGGGAGACTTCCTTTATTAGCACCTATGAGTGCGGTAGCAGGAAGAATGTCAGTTCAAGCTGGGGCGCATTGTTTAGAAAAAAATCAAAAAGGAAGAGGTTTGCTACTTGGAGGAGCTCCAGGAGTTGAGCCTGGTAACGTAGTTATATTAGGTGGTGGAGTAGTTGGAGAAAATGCAGCTGTAATAGCAGTTGGAATGCAAGCCAAAGTACATATTGTTGATAAATCAGAAGCAAGATTAAAGCAATTAACCGATATGTTTGGAGATAAAATTATTCCTCAACTGAGTGATAAAACGGACTTAGAAAAACTAATTTCAGAATGTGATTTGTTGATTGGTGGCGTCTTAATTCCTGGAACGGAAGCTCCAAAACTAGTAACAAAAGACATGTTAAAGTTAATGAAAAGAGGCTCTGTAATTGTAGATGTTGCCATAGATCAAGGTGGATGCATTGAAACAAGTAAACCAACAACACATGCCGAACCAACTTACATAATTGATGACGTTGTTCATTATTGTGTAGCCAATATGCCAGGTGGCGTTCCAAGAACCTCAACAATTGCGCTTAATAATGCAACATTGCCTTTTTTAGTAAAATTAGCGAAAGAAGGATATGTTAAAGCACTAAAAGACGATCCAAACTTTATGGCTGGATTAAATGTTCACAAAGGACAAGTTACTTATAAAGCTGTAGCAGATTCTTTTGGACATAGCTATGTCAGCGCTAAAGAGGCTTTAAATTAGATTCCTTTTCTGATTAACCGGTAAATATCTTCTTTTTTCACTAATCCTATTTTACGGTCAATTTCATTTTGACCTTTGTAAACAACGATTGTAGTCCAAAATTTAATATTTAGTACATTTGCAAACTCTTTATATTTAGTTTGCTCATAAAATAAAAATTCTACATTTTTAAAATCATTTAAAGCATTAGCAAAAATTTTTGATTGTTTTGCACAAGTCATACATGTTTCGTTCCAAGCATTTATAACTATAGTTTTTCCTTCTTGTTGAGCTTTTTCAAATTTTTCAAATGTAAAATTAGTAGTTTTTTCAAAAGCCAAAGCATCAGTAAAAAATAATATAATTAAAGGTAATAAAATTTTTTTCATTTTTAATAGCTATAAAGAAATAAAGTATATATTAAATTAATCTTTAATAATAATTTAAATAGTTTATATTTAAAATAGAGGGGTGCTAATTAAGCTGAGAAATACCCTTAGAACCTGTCCGGTAATTCAGAAAGGGATAAATGGAACAAATAAATATATTAAGTCAACCTTCATCAATTATATTAACTTTAGTTATTAGCGTTATATTTGTAATAGTTGGAATTATTTATTCTAATAAATATCAAGGCTTAAATAATTATTTAGTTGCAAATAGATCTGTTGGGACATTTTCATTAACCGCTAGTTTGGTTGCATCAGCATTAGGTGCATGGATATTGTTTGGACCAGCTTCTGCAGCTACATGGGGAGGCATTGGAGCTGTAATTGGATATGCACTTGGAACAGCATTTCCATTATTCATTTTAATTTATTTAGGTAAAAAATTTAGAATATCATACCCAAAAGGAAAAACTTTAATTGAAGTTATAAGAATAAGATTTGGTTCCAAATTATTTAAATTGATTTTATTTCTGTCTATTTTTTATATGACAATATTTTTAATTGCAGAAGTCACCGCAGTATCAATTTTAATTAAATATATTTCAGGTACTGATTTATGGATTACTGCTTTAATAGTAATTGTAAGTTCTCTCGTTTACACTTTATATGGAGGATTAAGAGCTTCAATTTTTACTGACAATATTCAATTCATTGTTTTCGGATTGTTATTATTAATAAGTTTTTCTTATTTAATTTCATTTAATTCTAATGATTATAATTTTGAATTTATTAAGCTAAATAACCCAAATTTATTAAGTTCAAATTATATTCCAAATTTTACTGCTGGCTTAACCTTTTTCATTGCTGTGGCGGCAACCAATCTTTTTCACCAAGGTAATTGGCAAAGAGTTTATGCTGCAAAAAATAACAATGTATTAAAAAAAAGTTTAATAATTTCATTCTTAATTATTATTCCTGTAGTTTTTTTAATGGGCTTTAGTGGATTAGTTGCCGTATCCCAAAATAGCAGTGTTTTTCCGGATCTTGCTTTCTTTTCTTTATTGCTAAAAGAACAATCTGTTACTTTATCTATAATTATATTAGTATTAGCCATATCTTTGACGGTTAGTAGTATAGATACATTAATAAATGCAATTTCTAGCTTAATTATTGTTGATGGAAACAAAGTTATTAAATTTAAGGGAAATTATTTAAAACTATCAAAACAAATAATAATTGTTTTATCTTTAATTACACTTTTCGTTGCATCTAAAGGTTTAAGTATTCTATATTTATTTTTACTTGCGGACTTATTTTGTTGTGCTGCAGTATTAACTGTATTTTATAGTTTTTATTCAAAATCTTTAAATGAAAAAAATTCATATATATCAATTATTATTGGATTAGTTGCTGGACTATTATTATTTCCTAGTCCAGATTTTTCTAAATCAATATTAGTAGGCATAATATTTCAAGCTGATTTCTTTCCATCATTTATTTCACAATCATTGTTATTTTGTTCATTTATTTTAGCAACATTTGTGCCAATTTTTACTTGGAAATTAAAATAATCAAATGAAAGACTGTTTTTAAAGCATTAGTTATTATATAATATTCAGTATGTTTAATTTTGTAATTCCATTTATGGTTTTAATACTTGTGGTCGTTTTTATTCACGAGTATGGACATTATTATTTTGCCAAGAGATATGGAGTGGGGGTAACTGATTTTTCCATTGGATTTGGAAAAGAAATATTTGGCTGGAATGATAAATCTGGTACTAGATGGAAAATTTGCTGGATACCTCTTGGTGGATATGTAAAGTTTTTTGGAGATAGAAATGTTTTTTCTCAAGCCGATCAAGAAGAATTGTTAAAAAAATATAAAAAAGAAGACCAAAAAAAATTATTTGTAACAAAACCTTTGTACCAAAGATCATTAATTGTAGTTGGGGGTCCTGTTGCTAATTTTATTTTAGCAATATTTATATTCTTATTTATTTATATGTTTGTGGGTAAAGATTTTACCCCAGCAGTAATTGATGAAGTTCAAAAGGACAGCCCAGCAGAGATAGCGGGTATGAAAAAAAATGATATTATTCTTGAAATTGACGGCACTAAAGTTGAGAGTATTCTTGATGTTTCTAAGTTAATTGCAATGTCGACAACTGAATTTGTAGATTTTAAAGTATCAAGATATGAGAAAGAATTATTATTAAGAGTTAAACCTAATCTTGTTGAAAGTGAAGATGGCCTTGGAAATAAAATAAACAAAAGAATGATTGGGATTAGGTTAAGCCCCTATAATAATGAAATTAATCATGTTAAACTAGGTCCAGGACAAGCTTTAATTCATTCTTTAAATGAAGTTTATTTTGTAACATCTTCATCTTTGAAATATTTGGGATCAATGTTTACTGGCACAGGAGACACATCTCAGTTAGGCGGACCAATAAGAATAGCCAAAATATCAGGACAAGTTGCTGAATTTGGCATTATTCCATTTATCAGCATGATGGCCTATATTTCAATTAGCTTAGGGTTAATAAACCTATTTCCTATTCCAATGTTAGATGGCGGACACTTGATGTTTTATGCGTTTGAAAAAATTTTAGGCCATCCTTTAAGTCAAAAAACACAAGAAGGTTTTTTTCGAATCGGTATGTTTTTATTGCTTTCTTTAATGTTTTTTGCCACTTTTAATGATCTTAAAGATTTAGGTTTATTTTAAAGATTTTTTAGCACTCAAAAAAACCATATAAATCAACACTTTTTTAATACTATATATTGTTATTTTTTTTTTCATATACACTAATAAAAAGCTTGAAATATCAACGATATTGTTAAGTATATATGAATAAACCTTTAAAACCGGAGCTAAAATGAACAAGAAACAATTAGTCGCTAAACTGGCTGGTTCTTTAAATCAAAGCAAAGCTGATGCTGAACGTACTTTTGATATTATTACCAATGCTATATTGGATCAGTTGAAAAATGATGATCCAGTAAAAATTGCTGGTTTTGGTACCTATAAAGTAGCTAAAAGAAAAGCCCGAATTGGACGAAATCCAAGAACAGGAGAGCAAATCCAAATAGCGGCATCTCAAAAGGTAAAATTTTTACCTGCAAAAGCACTTAAAGAAGTATTCAATAAATAATTAAAGTTTTAACAGCCTTACTACAAAAATGTAATAAGGCTGTTACTATATGCATTTTATGCATACCTTTTTTTCTTAATCAACGTTAGTTTTATTTTTTTTTAATTATAAGAATTTTTTCGAAAGGAATTTTTATGATAAAAAAATTAAAATTAATAGTTGGTCCTTTAGTGAGTTTGTTTTTTTTACTAAGTATGACCAGCACAAGTTATGCAGATACAACAGTATCTGTTGAAGTAGGTTTCATTTTTAACACTTTTCTTTTTTTAGTATGTGGATTTTTAGTAATGTTCATGGCAGCAGGATTTGCCATGCTCGAATCTGGAATGGTAACATCAAAAAGTGTATCTGTAATCTGCGCAAAGAACATTGGATTGTTTTCAATTGCCGGAATAATGTTTTGGCTATTTGGATATAATCTTGCATATGGAATTCCAGAAGGCGGGTTTATAGGTAGTTTTACTCCATGGTCTGATGCAAGCGCAATAGAAACTGGTTATGCTGATGGATCTGATTGG
>CAJWPG010000019.1 GCA_913045275.1 uncultured Pelagibacteraceae bacterium | reverse complement strand
TCAACATTTACTGCTCGAAGAAATAGATTAATACAAAATGATTGTGAAAAATATTTTGAAAAAATAAATATTAAAGCTGTTGAATTAGCTCAAAAAGCAAGAGATATCTCAAAAAAAGATATTTTAATTTTTGGAGGATTGCCCAATCAAAAACAAACCTATAGTGCAAATTTAGGTGAAGATTTAGGTGTAATCGAAAAAAATTTTTACGATCAAGCCAAGCTTCTAAAAAATGGAATTGATTTTTTTTATCTCGATGTAATGAGCTCTGGCCTAGAATGTGAAATTGCTCTTAAAACAATTGAATCATTTAATTTACCAGTCTTGGTTGGCATACATCTAAGAGACAACGGTCTACTTCCTTCCGGTGAAAAAATTAATGATGTAGTTAAAAAATATAAAAATAATAATTGGCTTGGTGTCATTATGGCATGTATTTCTCCTAAAGTTTACGAGACAGTTCTTAAAGATTTGAAGCAATTGGATATGCCATATGGATTTAAATTAAATGCATTTAAGAATATACCAGAAGGTTACACTGTTGCTTCGAAGGATCAATGGGGAAATGCGGGCAATCCAAATACAGTATTGGGGGTAAATACTGATTTAAATGAATCTAAATTCTATGAATGTGCAAAAAAATATATGGAAAACGGAGCCACTATACTAGGTGGATGTTGCGAAATAAGACCTTCACATATTAAAGAAATTTCTAAACTCAAACTTATTGACACATCAAATTCAAAAATTTAATAGTTTGAGCTCATGAAAATTAATCAAGTTGTAATAATTGGATCAGGAACAATGGGGAGCGGTATTGCGGCACAGTTATGTAATGCCAATATACCCGTTACTTTATTAGATTTAAAAACAGAAATAAGCGAAAAAGCAAGAGATAGAATTTACAAATCAAGACCGCCTTTATTAATAGATAAATCAAAAATAAAAAATATTAATGTTGGTAACATAAATGATGATTTCAAAATAGTTAAAGACGCAGACTGGGTCGTTGAAGCAGTAGTTGAAAGAATTGATATTAAACATAACATTTATGAAAAAATATTTAAGAGCAGAAAATCAGGAGCAATTGTTTCATCAAATACTTCGTCAATTCCAATTAAAATATTGTCTGAAAAATTAACAAATGAAGAAAAAAAAGATTTTTGCATAACTCATTTTTTTAATCCTGTTAGATACATGGGATTGCTTGAAATTGTAAAAACCGAAAATAATGATCTAGAAAAAATAAATTCCTTAAAAAAATTTTGTGAACAAGAGTTAGGTAAAGGAGCGATAGTTTGTAATGATACTCCTGGGTTTTTAGGAAATAGGGTGGGCGTTTATTCAATGCAAGTTGCAATGACAGAAGCTTTTAAAATGAAACTAACAATAGAAGAAGCCGATGCTATTTTTGGAAGGCCTATGGGCATACCTAAAACAGGAGTTTTCGGCCTTTATGATTTAATTGGAATTGATCTTATGGCCGATGTATTGAAAAGTTTTATTAAAGAACTTCCAAAAAATGATGAATTTCAAACAGTAGCTAAGGAAATACCTTTGGTAACTAAACTTATAGATACAGGCTATACAGGAAGAAAAGGGAAAGGTGGTTTCTATCGAATAAATAAAGAAAATAATAAGAAAATTCTAGAAGCTGTAAATTTAGAAACGGGCGAATATTCAACATCTAAAAAAATTGATCTAAAAATTGATAATGTTGATTTGAACTCTTTGATAAATCAAGACGATAGATATGGAAAATATGCATGGTCTGTCATTTCTAAAATTATAAAATATGCATCCTCATTAGTTCCTGAAATTACAGATAAATTCAATGATATTGATGAAGCAATGAGACTTGGTTTTAATTGGTCAATGGGTCCTTTTGAGATGTTGAAATCAATTGGAGTAAAAAACTTTTTCAAGAGAATAGATAGTTTTGAAAATAATAAATTTTTAGAAAGTTTGTCTAAATCATTAGATGAAAATTTTTATGGTCAAAGACAACTTTATACAGAAATAGAAACTTTAGGAAAAATTAAAACTACAGCAACAAAAATCGATAAAAATAAATCTGCTGAAATTTATCGATTTAAAGATTTTAATATAATTGAATTTACAACAAAAGCTTGTGCGCTTGACTATGATTCAATGGATGCTCTAAAAAACGCAACAGATAAACCTTTGATTATTATAAATGAAACTATGCAATTTTCAGCGGGCGTTAATTTAACTTATACAATGAATTTTGCAGACAAAGGTGATTTTAAATCTATTGAAAATTTTCTTAAACATTTCCAAGAAACTTGCAAACATCTTAAATATTCAAACTATCCAGTTATATCTGCGCCATCAGGACTAACTCTTGGAGGCGGGTTTGAAGTTTTAGTTCATAGTAATTTTGTAGCATCTCATACAAATATTGTAATTGGGCTAGTAGAAACTATTGTTGGATTAATACCAGCAGGCGGGGGATGTAAAGAAATGTTATGGCGATGGTCTCAAACAGAAGAAGCAAAACAAGATCCAGATTATGCAGCACTGAAAGTATTTGATATTATTGGTTACGCAAAAACCGCAACTTCCCCAATTGAAGCCGAACCTTTAAAATATTTAAGACCTGAGGATAAAACAATTATGAATAGAAATAGCCTTTTTTCAGTTTCTAAAAAAATTATTGAAGAAAATAATAATTTTACACCTCCTGCAGAGTGTGTTTTTAATTTATCTGGAAAATCTGTAAAAGAAAAAATGATAAAGACTTTAGAAAAACTTTATAATGAAAAAGTAATTTTAGATCATGGCATGGAAGTTGGTAAAGAATTAGCCAATGTTTTAAGTGGAGGCGATACAACTATTGATAAAAAATTGAGTGAAGATGATTTATTTAAATTAGAACTAGATGCATTCATGAGACTTATGGAAACACAAAAAACACAAGAAAGAATTAAACACACATTAGCTACAGGAAAACCTCTTGTTAATTAATATTTCTAATTTAGTAATTTAATATAATTAATAAAATCTGGCCTTAAAACATACTCAACTTTAGTTCCTGTTTTAATTTTTTTTAAAGCATCTAGACCGTAAATTACTTTGCCAACTGGAGTATATTCACCAATATATAAAGGAATTTTTTTCAACGTTATAAAAAATTCACTGTCTTCTGTATTAAACTCATCCTCTCTAGCCAAAGCCACGCTACCTTCTTCAAATAGAAAATTTTTACTAAGTTCAGATTTTATAGTTCCCAGACCCGATTTCCCGCTGCCAACTTTGTAATAATTTATATTATCAATATTTCCGTATTCTAGATCACCTGCCTGTATAAAAGTATCTTTAACAACTCTATAAAAAGCAGAATGATTATATGATCCTTTTTTGACTAGGTACTTAAATCTTTTAACTGCATTTGGAGATAGATCGGGCAATAGTTCAATAATAACATTTCCACATTCCACATTCATAACCACAATATTTTGAGGATTACTAAATTGAATTTTATTTGGATCAATATTTTCTACAAAAAAACATTTATTTTTTACTATAAAAAAAAAACTAAACGAAAAAATTCCTAAAGAAATTAAAAAAATAAATAATATTTTTTCTGAAAATGAAGCTTTTAATTTTTTTTTCATTATAATTAAAAATTTAAAATTTTATCTATTCTGGTTTTTATATATTCAACTTTATTGAACAATATTGAATCTTTATTAGCCATATTTTCAATATTGATTTTGTCGGTCATTAAAAAAGAGTATACTTCCGCCATATCTTCAGAAGCAATTGATTTAGAATATTCAGTAAGAAACCCATTTGTTTCAAGATAAAGATCTAAACCCAATCGGTTAGAACAGGTTGAGCATTCGGCATATTTAAATGTTTTGTCATTCAAATCTGACCAAATTTCTTCATCAAAAAGTACTTTAAAACCATTGTGAATTATATGAAAAATTTCATGATGCATTACTCTTTCAAAGTATTTTTCATTAAAATTTAGGTCTAAAATTAATGTTCTTTTTGCATGATCGGGTATTCCTCCTGTATTAATTTCAGATACATATAAGTTTTCACATAAAACTATAAATCTTAAATTTATCCTGTTTAAAAAATCAGCATCATATCTAGCTAAGTTTTTTGAAATTAAAGAAAATTTATTATCTAAATTTTGTTTATTTGATTTATTGCATCTTATGTTATTTTTAATACCGATTTTAAAATCTTTCTTTGCATTTAAGTATTTTAATCCATTTAGATTGTTTAACTTATAAACTTCCAAATTAGGAATTTTTACTAGATTAAAAATTTCATCAGCTTTTAAAGAGTTTATCTGCAATATTAAAAGCAAAATTAATAATATTTTCATTAAATAAATATAGACGAAATCGTTAAGATAATATTATCTTAGTTTTTTAAAAAATGAAAAAAGAAAGAAATAAAGAAACAATTCAACCTGTAAGCGGAACTAAAGTTCCTAGATATGCCGGACCATCTACATTTGCAAGACTACCTGAATTGAGAGACGTAGATAGTTGTGATGTTGCAATAGTTGGAATTCCATTTGACTCTGGAACAAGTTATAGACCGGGTGCAAGATTTGGACCTCAAAGTATTAGACAAGCGTCAAAGCATTTAAGAACAAATTATCATCCAAATTATGATGTGGAACCTTTTAAAGTACAACAAGTTGCTGATGCTGGTGATATTGCATGTAATCCATTTAATATAGATGAAGCAATTAAACAGATAGAGACTGGTGCAACTGAACTTTTAAGTAAAGTTGGTGGTATTATTAGTTTAGGTGGAGATCATACAATTGCAGTTCCTTTATTAAGAGCTGTTAATAAAATAAATAATGGTCCAGTTTCTTTAGTTCATTTTGATGCCCATCTAGATACATGGGATACTTATTTTGGAGCTCCATATACTCACGGCACACCATTTAGAAGAGCAAGAGAGGAAAATTTATTTTTAGATGATTCCTCTATGCACGTAGGTATCAGAGGCCCTTTATATAGCAGAGATGATTTAAAAAATGATGAAAGTTTTGGGTTTAAAATTATTCATTGTGACGAATTTCAAACTGAAGGAACGGATAAAATTGCAGAAAGAATAAGAAAAAGAGTAGGAGATAATCCTTTGTATCTTTCAATTGATATAGATGTTTTAGATCCTGCTTTTGCGCCTGGCACAGGAACTCCTGAGATAGCAGGTATGACAACAAGAGAATTAGTTAATGTTATTAGAGGACTATCAGGTTTAAATTTAATTTCAGCTGACGTTGTAGAAGTCGCCCCAGCTTATGATCACGCAGAAGTAACCTCTTTAGCGGCCGCGACAATCGTTTTTGAATTAACCAATTTATTTGCAAAAAAATAAGTTTAGGATAAATTTATATTATGGAAGATAAAAAAAATTTCTATATTGATGGACAATGGGTTTCTCCATTAGAACCAAGAACTCTTGAAGTAATTAATCCTGCTAATGAAGAACCTTGTGCTGAAATTTCACTCGCTGGAAAGAAAGATGTTGATGCTGCTGTAAGTGCAGCAAAAAAAGCATTTACGAATTGGAGTTTCACCTCAAAAGAAGAAAAGCTAGCTCTTTTAGAAAAATTATACGAAATTTATAAAAAAAATTGGGATAAAATGGCTAAAACTATTTCACTTGAAATGGGAGCCCCTATAGATTTTTCAACCCAGCTTCAAACAGGAACAGGAGCAAACCATATAAAATCATTTAAAAACATTTTAAAAGATTTTGAATTTGAAAAAGTATTAAATGAAGAAAAAAATCAAACTATTTTATATGAGCCAAAAGGAGTGTGTGCATTAATTACCCCTTGGAACTGGCCAATAAATCAAGTTGCATTAAAAGTTATTCCAGCACTTTCGGCTGGTTGCACTATAGTTTTAAAACCATCTGAAATTGCACCATTATCATCAATGTTGTTGACCGAAATGATCCATGAAGCAGGTTTTCCAAAAGGAGTATTTAATTTAATAAATGGTGATGGAGCCGTAACTGGAGATGCTTTAACTAGCCATCCAGATATAGATATGATTTCATTTACAGGATCAACTAGAGCTGGAGCTTTAATTTCGCAAAACGCAGCAAAAGATTTTAAAAGAATAAGTTTAGAATTAGGTGGAAAAGGAGCAAATATAGTTTTTAAAGATGCTGGTCCAGATGCAATATCTTGGAGTGTTCTTAGATGTTTTAGAAATTCAGGACAATCTTGCAATGCACCTACAAGAATGCTTGTTGAAAAATCAATTTATGATGAAACTGTTGAAAAAGTAAAAGAATTTGCAAATAAAACTAAAGTAGACACTCCAGATAAAAATGGAGATCATATAGGACCTGTAATTTCTGAAACACAATTTAATAAAATTCAAACTTTAATTCAAAAAGGTATTGATGAAGGGGCAAAATTAGTTGCTGGTGGAGTTGGAAAACCAGAAGGTTTAAACAAAGGTTATTATGTCAAACCTACCGTATTCACAAATGTTAATAATCAAATGGAAATTGCAAGAACAGAAATATTTGGACCTGTTTTATCAATTATACCTTTTGAAACTGAAGAAGAAGCAATTCAGATAGCAAATGATACTCCTTATGGATTAACAAATTACATACAAACTCAGGATAAAGATAAAGTTAAAAGAGTAGCAAAAAAATTAAGATCAGGCATGGTGGATGTAAATGGAGTAGGGATTGATGGCGCCTCACCATTTGGAGGATTTAAACATTCAGGTATTGGAAGAGAAGCTGGATTAGAAGGTTTAATAGAGTTTCTAGAAATAAAATCTGTAGGTGGTTTTAATTAATATTTTAGTGAAATATTTTTATTATCTAAGTTTTCAATAACAAGATTATCACCCGATCCTTTTCTATCAACCACTAGAAAATCCATATCTTCTGTAGAAATCAAAGGAAAGTGCCAGACGCCAGCATTATAATTTACACCTAAGCCTTTAGGAACAATAAAAGATTCAATTTTTTCTAAATCAGGCTTTTCTCCCTCAGGAGCAACTATAGTTAAAAAAGTTGTTTCTTTCATAGGTACGAAAGCTTGACTTCCTAAAGGGTGTTTTTCCATCATATCAATTTTCATTGGGAAAGATCTTTTTAAAGCTGAAAATATACTTATTGTTGTTACTCCATTTTCACTAGAGGTATCTATATTTGCAATTCCATCAAATCTTTTTGCATAACCATTATTAATCTCTAGTGGTTTAATATTTTCTGTTGTTATTACATCTCCAAATTTTGAAAAATTTTCTTTAGTTATAAGCTTGGGTTCAACAATTAGATCCATTAAATGCCTTTGCCATACATTCTAAATCTTGAAATACCGCCATCAGGAAAAATATTAATTTTTACATAATTGACTTTATTATTTTTCATAATTGTATTTTTAAACCTATGAGTTTTGTTAGCAGAGAGTTTGCTTTTATCTAATAATAACTTCCATTTATGAGATTGTTTTACAATATTATTTGCTCTTGTTTTTTTCTTCAAATAAGTCGCTTGAATAGTGCAATGGCTAGGATAATTTCCTTTAAAATGATGTGTTGATATTTCAATATCTTTAATTTCTTCTCCATTAACAGTATTTAAAATTAGCCAGTCAAATCCTTTATCTCTTCTTCTTCTAGTTTCCCATCCATCTCCCATATTCTTAGCTTTACCTTGGGCCAATATATTTTCAGCTCTTCCAAAATGCTCGTTATTGCACGCAACAACAGAAGCACCATTTAATATGGAAGCTAAATTAATTTTTTTGTCTCTAAAATTATGATTGTTTATTGATATTGAACCATACAATCTTAGTCTAGCAACACCTCCATCTGGAAAAATATTAAATTTTATGTGTGTTAAGTCCGAATTAGATTTAACATTAAATACATGATGGCTATTTGCTTTAGTTTTTTTTTTGGAAACAAGTGTTTTCCATTTTAGATTTTTAATATTATTTGACTTAGAATTACAACCTTGAATAGAAATCATATTAGGTTGATTTCCATTAAAATGAGATGTGTCAATATCAATTTTTTTTACAGAACCAGGTTTGCCTAATTTAATAATTAAATAATCATGTCCAGACGTTCTTCTTCTTCTGGTTTCCCATCCATCCATCCATTTACCATTTTTATCAAATATTCCACTCTTAAAAACAGGAGGCAAAGGATTAATAATTCTATTAGCTGAAGCAAAGAATTCATCTGTTTTAAATATAACTTTAGACCCAAGATTAGGCTGGGCTAAATCAATTAAACTATTTTTAAATATAATTTTGTTTTTCATCAAATTGAGTAATTTTTAATCCAATGTTTTGCTATATCTATTCTTTTGCAAATCCAAATGTTTTTATGTTTTAACATGTAGTTAATAAATTTCTTTAAAGATTGAATTCTGCCAGGCTTGCCTATCAATCTACAATGTAAACCAATAGACATCATTTTAGGATTTTTTTTCCCTTCTTCATATAATGCATCAAAACTATCTTTAAGATAAGAAAAGAAATGATCGCCAGTATTAAATCCTTGATTGGTTGCAAATCTCATATCATTGTTATCCAAAGTATATGGAATGATTAGTAGTTTTTTTTTATTTCTTATTTCCCAGTAAGGTAAATCATCACTATATGAGTCGCTATCATATAAAAATCCACCTTCCTCAAAGACCAGGTCTCTAGTGTTGGGACTGCATCTTCCTGTATACCAACCTAAAGGACGTTTTCCAAAAATTTCTTTAATTTTATTAATGGCAAGTTTCATATGTTTTTTTTCTAATGATTTATTTATATTTTGATAATCAATCCATCTCCAGCCATGTGAAGCTACTTCATAGTTTGCTGCTTTAATAGCTTTGCAAACTTCCGGATTTTTTTCTAAAGCCATACCAACACCGAAAATAGTTACAGGTATTTTTTTTTGTTGAAATAATTCATGTAAGCGCCAAAAACCTCTTCTTGATCCGTACTCATAAAGAGATTCCATATTCATATGTCTTCCTTTAATTGGTTGAGCTCCAATAATTTCTGATAAAAAAGTTTCAGAATGTTTATCACCATTCAATACAGAATTCTCAGCACCTTCTTCATAATTTAATACTATCTGAACTGCTAAACGAGCTTTATTAGGCCATTCAACTTTAAATTTTTTTGATCCATACCCAATCATATTTCTTGAATGTTTTTTTGGCATCGAAAATTATAAAATATATTCTAAGACTTAACAATTTAATCGAAGTTCAATTTGAGCTTTGATTATCAGCATTTTCAAGGTGTTTTCAATTTTATTAATGAATTTGATTTAGATCATGTTTAGTTTGTTGATTTATTCTTAACTCCTTCTAAGAATTTTAAACATTTTTTAATTTCATTTAATTCAATAAATTCATCTATTTTATGAGCTTGTTGAATTGAGCCGGGGCCACAAACAACTGTACTAATCCCAATTTCTTGGAATAAACCAGCTTCTGTTCCAAATGAAACTACTTCTCTAGAATTGTCCCCTGTAATGTTTGAAACAAACTCACAAGCTTTTGAATCTTTTTCTCTATCAAATCCTTTAACTTCTCCAATAATTTTTTTATTAATAGAAGAATTTGGAAATACTTTTTTCATTTCCGGTAACAAAATTTCATTTGCATATTTATCAATTTCAGAATTTAAAAAAATTCCATCTTCTTTTACTACTGGCCTAGTTTCCCAATTAATATAGCATTTATCTGCAATTACGTTGTGTGCAATTCCACCAAAGATACCACCTACCTGAAGAGTAGAGTAAGGAGGATCAAATATAGAGTCTTTGGGTTCTCTCTCTTTTAGTTTTTGTCTTAACTCGAACAATTTATTTACATACTTTGCAGCATATTCTACAGCGCTTACACCTTTATGTGGCTCAGAACTATGCCCAGCCAGTCCTTCAAAATAAGTTGTATATTCATAACAACCTTTATGGGCATCAATTATTTTCATATTAGTTGGTTCACCAATGATACAAATTCCATTTTTAATTCCTCTTTTTTTTAATTCATTGATTAAGATAGGAGCCCCAAGGCATGCGGTTTCTTCATCAAAAGTAAATGAAAAATGTATATCTCTATCTAAATTAGAATTTGAAAAAATAGGGGCATAAGCCAATGCGCAAGCAATAAATCCTTTCATGTCACAAGAGCCTCTACCATAAAGTTTATCATTTTTAATTGTTGCAATAAAAGGATCTGCTGACCATCCTTTAGAAACTGGCACTACATCGGTATGCCCCGAAAGAATAATTGGTTTTTTGCCATTTGAATTTTTTGCTTTTAAAGTTGAAAAAAGATTTACTCTTTTTTTTTCATTATCGAAAGTTCTAAAAGATTCTGCTCCTAAAGAATTTAAAATATCGTCACAATAATTAATTAAAGAAGAATTGTCTTCACCAGAGACAGTTTTAAAAGCAATTAAATCTGTAAGAATTTTAATTGAGTTATCGAATAAAGATTGTGAATTATTTTCTGTACTCATTTATATTTAATTATATATTAATTTAATGAAAGAACAAATAACCTACGATACATATGATAAAGTTGATATTCGTATTGGAACAGTAATATCTGTAAAAAAAAATGAAAAAGCCAGAAAACCTTCTTTAGTTATTGAAGTTGACTTTGGAAAAGAAATTGGCATCAAACAATCTTCGGCTCAAATTACTCATTACTACAATGAGGAAAATTTAAAAGGAAAGCAAGTTATTGCTGTTTGTAATTTTGCTGAAAAAAATATTGCAGGAGTTGTTTCACAAGTTTTAGTTTTAGGAGCTATAGACAAAGAAGGAAAAGTTGTTTTAGTTCATCCTTCTCAAGAAGTTGAGAATGGATTGTCGATAGCGTAAATGCACCCAGAACTTTTATCATTATCATTACTTATGTTTGGAACCAGTTGTTCACCGGGGCCAAATAATATTGTTGCATCTTATTCAGGTTTTAACTTTGGAGTTATCAAAACATTACCTCATATTTTCGGTGTAATATTTGGATTTACTACATTAGTTTGTGTCGTGAATTTTGGATTAATAAATATATTTAAACTTTTCCCGATAATACAAGAAATTTTAAAAATTTCTGGAAGTATATTCTTAGTTTATCTTGCTTATAAAATTGCTTTTTCAAAAAGCAATAATGATAATAAAAAAGAAAATCCAGTTAGATTTATAGAAACATTTTTTTTCCAATTTTTAAATCCAAAAGGAGTAATAGTAGCAATTATTATGGTATCCACCTATGTTGAAAAGGGCAGCAACTTTTTAATACACTCTTTTTGGGTTATAGGAGTTTCTTTTGCATGTGCAGCAATAAGTATATTTTTTTGGACATTTATAGGTAAATTTTTAAGGAAATTTGCGACAAATGAAAAATTTATTAAATGGTTTAATTATGTTATGTCAACGCTCCTATTAGGTTGTATAGCAACTTTTTATTACTAGTAATTATGAAACCTGGAACAAAAAACTCTTTTAATTCACTAAGTCAAATTTCAGTTAATGGAAAGAATTATAAATATTTTTCTCTTAAAGAAGCTGAAAACAATGGTTTAGATGGAATATCAAAACTTCCAAAATCAATCAAAGTTATATTAGAAAATTTATTAAGATACGAAGATGATTTAACTGTTAATAAAAAACAAATTGAAGCAATAAAAAATTGGCTTAAAACAAAAAAATCAGAAACAGAAATTGCATATAGACCAGCTAGAGTTTTGCTTCAGGATTATACAGGTATCCCCGCTGTTGCAGATTTAGCTGCAATGAGAGAGGCCGTTAAGGAAAAAAATAAAGATCCAAATACTATTAATCCACTTTCTTCGGTTGATTTAGTTATAGATCATTCGGTTCAAGTCGATAAATATGCAAATAAAAATTCGTTAAAAGAAAATGTTGATATTGAATTTAATAGAAACGCAGAAAGATATTCTTTTTTAAAATGGGGCCAACAAGCATTTAATAATTTTAGAATTGTTCCACCAGGAACAGGAATTTGTCATCAAGTTAATTTAGAATATTTGTCAAAAGTAGTTTGGACTGAAAAATTTGAAAAAGATTATTATATTTTTCCTGATACATTAGTTGGCACAGATAGCCATACTACAATGGTTAATGGATTATCCGTATTAGGTTGGGGAGTTGGGGGAATAGAGGCAGAAGCCGGTATGCTTGGACAACCAATATCAATGTTAATTCCAGAAGTAATTGGATTTGAATTAAAAAATAAATTACCAGAAGGAACTACTGCAACAGATTTAGTTTTAACAATAGTTAAAATGCTAAGAGATAAAGGAGTTGTTGGTAAATTTGTAGAATTTTATGGGGAAGACTTAAAAAATTTAACATTAGCTGATAGAGCAACAATTGCAAATATGGCTCCAGAATATGGAGCTACTTGTGGATTTTTTCCTGTAGATGATGAAACTTTAAAATACTTAAATTTTTCAGGAAGAGAAAAACATACAGTTGATGTTGTCGAAAGTTATGCAAAAGAACAAGGACTTTGGGCAAGTGACGATATTGTTTTTACTGACACATTATCTTTAGATATGTCAACTGTTGTTCCAACCATATCCGGTCCAAAAAGACCACAGGATAAGGTTTTATTAACTGAAGCAGCTCAAAATTTTAAAAAAGTTTTCGAACAAGTTTCTAAAAAATCACAACCTTCTTTTTCTAAAGTTGAAAATGAAGATTTTGAAATTAAGGATGGAGATATTGTAATTGCAGCAATAACTTCTTGTACAAATACATCAAATCCCAATGTTTTAATAGGGGCCGGGTTGCTTGCAAAGAAAGCAGTTGAAAAAGGATTAAAAACAAAACCTTGGGTAAAAACTTCTTTAGCACCAGGGTCTCAAGTTGTAACTGATTATTTAGAAAAGGCAGAATTAAATAACTATCTAGACCAATTAGGTTTTAATTTAGTAGGTTATGGATGTACAACGTGCATAGGTAATTCAGGACCTTTGCAAGAAAATATTTCAGAAGCAGTAAAAAAAGAAAATATTTATGCGGTATCTGTATTGTCAGGAAATAGAAATTTTGAAGGAAGAATTTCTCCTTTAGTAAAAGCAAATTATTTAGCATCACCACCTTTAGTAGTTGCTTATGCGCTAGCAGGATCAATGAGAGTTGACTTGTACAAAGAACCTTTAGGTAAAGATAAAGAAGGCAAAGATGTTTATTTAAAAGATATTTGGCCTAGCAATAAAGAAATTGATGACACTTTAAAAAATTCATTAAATGCAGAAATGTTTGTAAAAAGATATTCAAATGTGTCCGAAGGAACTGAGCAATGGCAAAAAATTAAAACAGAACCAAGCAGCATATATAATTGGGAGGACACCTCAACATATGTAAAAAAACCACCATTCTTTGAAAATTTAACTGATGAACCGGAAGATATTAAAGATATTAAAGAAGCAAGACCTTTATTAATTTTAGGAGATATGGTTACAACAGATCATATTTCACCAGCTGGATCTATTCAAAAGGAAAGCCCAACAGGAGAATATTTTATGAAACATCAAATATTAACAAAAGATTATAATTCTTATGGAGCACGAAGAGGAAATCATGAAGTAATGATGAGAGGAACATTTGGCAATATTAGAATAAGAAATGAAATTGCACCTGATACAGAAGGTGGTTTTACAAAATTATATCCAGAAGAAAAAGTTATGCCTGTATATGATGCGGTTGTTGAATATAAAAAAAGGGGAACAAATCTAGTTGTTATTGGTGGAAAAGAATATGGAACTGGATCATCAAGAGATTGGGCCGCAAAAGGAACAAAACTTTTAGGAATTAAAGCGGTATTAGCTGAAAGTTTTGAAAGAATACATAGATCAAATTTAATTGGAATGGGAGTTTTGCCTCTACAGTTTATTGAAGGAATGAATAGAAAGAATTTAGACGTAAAAGGTTCAGAATTAATTAGTATTCTTAACATTGAAAAAGAATTAAATCCAAGCGATCATGTAGATGTTGAAATTAAATATCAATCAGGAGAATTAAAAAAAATTAAAATGTTATGTCGAATAGATACAAAAAATGAATTAGAATATTATAAAAATGGCGGCATTTTACAATATGTTTTAAGGAAAATGATATAATGGACCAAGAAATAGAAATTATTAGCTCAGAAACTAGAAAAGAAAAAATTAAAAACTTTCTTATAAATAAAAAAAAAACAATAATCGCAGTAGCAATATTTCTTCTTTTAATATTATTCAGCTTCTTTTTTTACCAAGAATATGAAAAAGGACATAGAGAGTGGCTGGGTGATAAATATAATACAACAATTATTCAATATGAAACAGGTGATAAATCCAAAATTTTAAGTTCAATGAAAGAAATAATTGAAGATAAAGATAAAACTTATTCTCCATTAGCTTTCTTTTATTTATTAGATAATGATTTGATTACATCAAAAGAAGAAATTAATGAATTTTTTGATATATTAATTAATGAAATAGATCTTGATAAGGAAAATAAAAATTTAACAATATTTAAAAAAGGTTTATTTAATTCTGAATTTGCAAATGAAAATGAACTTCTAAATATACTTAATCCAATAATTAAATCTGAAAGTATTTGGAAACCTCATGCATTATATTTAATGGCAGAATATTATTTTGCAAAAAATGAAAAACAAAAATCAAAAGAATTTTTTGAGCATCTAGTTAGCCTGGAAGATATTAGCTCAAAGGTAAAAATGGAAGCTCAAAAAAGACTTCGTTCTGATTTCGGTGAATAAATTTTTTTTATACTTATTTTTACTATTAATATTATCAAGCTGTGGATTTGGTAATAAAGAAATTGAAGAGCAATACAAAAATACAAAAATAATTTTTGAAAAATCCAAACCTATAAAAAAAGAACTTAATTCTAACTTAAAAATTAAATTATCTAAATTAACAAAAGGTGAACCTTTTTTAGGAAACAATACTAATAGTGCAGGGAATATAAATTTTGAAACGAATTTTAAAAAGACCTCATCATATAAATTTTCAGCTATAAAGGAATTTAATTTTAATCAGCCAGAATTAATTTTTACAAATGATGAAAGTATAGTTTTTTTTGATGGCAAAGGATCAATATTTAAAATTAATAAAGATATGAAAGAAGTTTGGAAAGTTAACCATTACACAAAAAAAGAAAAAAAATTAAAACCAATAATCTATTTTGCCCAAGCTGATAAAAAAATAATTGCAGCTGATAACTTATCAAAAGTTTATTTAATTAATTTAATTAATGGTAATTTGATAAAATCTATAGAAAACAATACTGGTTTTAATTCAAACATAAAAGTTTCTAAAGACAGATTTTTAATTGTTGATTTTGATAATAAAATTAGATGTTTTTCTACTAAGGATGGTTCGGAACTTTGGAATTTTGATACCGAAAACCCTTTTATCAAATCTAAAAAAAAACTATCATTAATAATTAAAGGGGAACTTGTATTTTTCATTAATAGCATAGGAGATTTAACAGCCTTAAATATAAATAACGGTAGTCTATTTTGGCAAACACCAACTCAAAGTAATGTAATTTATCAAGATGCATTTACTTTAGAAAATTCAGATTTAGTTTTTGCAAATGATTCAATATATTTTTCAAATAATAAAAATGAATTATTTTCAATAGATGCAAGAACTGGAATTGTTAATTGGAAACAAACGATAAACTCTACCTTAATACCAACTATAATTGCAAACTTAGTATTTTCAGTTTCTAATGAAGGTTATCTGTTTGTTATAGATAATAGTAATGGCAACATAATTAGAATTACAGACATGTTAAAAAATATCAAAAATAAAAAAAATAAAATAAAACCATCAGGTTTTATTATAGCTAGGAACAAAATTTATTTATCTTTAAATAATGGCAGATTAATAAAAGCAGATGTAACAACAGGTATAGAAGAAAATATTTATAAGTTAAGCGGTTCTAAAATATTAAGACCAAATGTATTTGGTAATAACATGTATTTATTAAAGAATAATGCAATTATCAAAACTAATTGATGTTTCTAAAATTACTTGAGAAGTTAGGTAGAAAAAAAACAGTACTAGATAGAGGGTCTTCGCATCCAGAATACGATAAAGCAAAACCTTGGTTAAATAGATATTATATTTTATTTAGACACAGACCTAAATGGTTTCCATTTAATATTTTAATTCATGAAATGCTAGATAATGATCATGGTGATGGCGTTCATAATCATCTTTGTCCTTACATGACAATAATAATTAGGGGAGGGTATTGGGAAACAACTAAAAAAGGAAAGTTTTGGAGAAGACCAGGTTATATCGGTTTTCGATCTGCCAATGCATTTCACAGAGTTGATTTAGAGCCTAACACAAATCCTATGACTATATTTATCACGGGACCCTTTGGATTAAGAAAAGGGTCAAGATCAGAATATGGTATAGATTTTAAAACAAAGAAAAATTAATGGTTAATACTTTAGAAAAACCATTTAAACGTACAATTAGTAGATTGTATGAATTAACATCAATGACGTATAATTAAAAAATGAAACAAGAATTTTTTAATTTAGAAATTAAAACAAATGGTCAAAAACTGCATGAAATTACAGAGCAAACTATTGATTGGATTGAAAAAAATAATTTTAAAGAAGGTATTTTAAATTTAAGCATTCAGCACACAAGTGCATCTTTAATTGTTCAAGAAAATGCTGATTCAGATGTACAGAAAGATTTAATTAATTATTTCGATAAGTTAGTTCCAATGGACAATAAACTTTATGTTCACACTATTGAAGGTAAAGATGATATGCCCGCACATATTAAATCTGCCTTAACAAATAATCAGATTTCATTAAGCGTTAAAGATAGCAAACTTTTATTAGGAACTTGGCAAGGAATTTATCTATTTGAACATAGACTTCATCCAACAATAAGAACTGTTGTCCTTCATTTTATGGGAGAATGAAATTTATTTTTTTTTGGGAATAATTTTACCAGTAATAGTTTTTCCTACTGCTACTGCCGTCTTATTGGATTTGTTTTTTTTTAAGTAAATTTTACCATTTAAAACGATACCTTTTTCAGTTCCATCTTTTGAATAAAATATTCTAGGTTTGTTATCTTTTATTGGGTTAATTTTATTTTTATCAGAAATATCTTT
>CAJWPG010000018.1 GCA_913045275.1 uncultured Pelagibacteraceae bacterium | reverse complement strand
AAATGAAAAAAAATATTTTACTATATTCTGCAATATTAATACTTGGTTTAGTTGCACCATTTATTTTTCCTGCATTTAAACTTCAAATATCATTTTTGTGGATATTAATTGTTCTTGCTATGACCTGGGATGTTCAAGGAGGTCAGATGGGCTATAATACATTTGGAAACATTCTTTTTTTTGGAATTGGGATGTATCTGTGTGCAAGCATACAAATCGGAATGTTTTTTCCGTTGGCTGAATGGACAGAAGCAGGAGGAGAAAAAACTTTTGTTCATACACCGTCACAATATTTTCAAGGTTTTTTTGTTGGGTTAATTTTTGCAGGCATAGTTCCAACGATTATTGCGGGATTAATAGGTTATGGCATTTTAGGCTTAAGAGGTCATTATTTTGCAATTTGCACTTTGGGACTTGCAATAGCAGCTGGTGAAATAGCTGGAGGTATAGAAATAATAGGAGCGGGACAAGGAATGACCACTCCGCCTTGGCCAAAAAATATTGGTGATACAGAACTTCGATCTGAATTTTTTTACTTTACTTGTTTTGCTCTAGTAGTTGCTACATTTTTATTTTTACAATGGGCTTATAAAACTAGATTTGGATTAGTTATCAATGCAATCAGAGACAATGAAGATAAGGCAGAAGCAATGGGAATTTATACAATGAGATATAAAATTGTAGGCTGGATGGTTTCTGCATTTTTTGTTGGGATTGCAGGTGGTTTAATGGGTAACATGGTAGGGTACATTGAACCAGTTGAAGTTGCTTTTGCTGGATCAACTTTTGGAGTGTTTATGGTTTTGATGGCAATCCTTGGAGGAAAAGGAACTTTATGGGGACCAATTGTTGGAGCTACGGTATTTCATTTATTTAAAGAAGGTTTTTGGACTTTCTTTTTGGGCTGGCAGTATGTTGCCTTAGGAATGTTAATCGTCGTGATTGTCGTATTTTTCCCAGAAGGAATAATGGGATGGTTAAGAGAAAAATATCCAGAAAAATTTGGAGAAGTTATTGATGAAGCTGACAGAAAAGCACAGGTAGAATTAAAATGAGTATTTTAGAAGTAAATAATGTAAGCAAATCATTTGGTGGCGTAAAAGCCAATGTAGATATTTCAATGAAAGTTGAACAAGGTTCAATTGTTGGGTTGATTGGACCAAACGGATCTGGAAAAACCACTTTATTTAATTCTATCGTGGGCACATATCCAATAGACAAAGGTTCAATAAAATTTAACGAAAAAGAAGTTTCTGAATTACCAGTGCCTGTTGTTGCAAAATTAGGATTGCTTAGAACTTTTCAACAAACAAGAATTTATGGAAAGCTAAATTGCATAGAAAATATGTTAATAAGCAATAAATCAAGCGAAGAAAAATTGTTTTCTGTATTTTCAAAAATTCCTCCAGAATTAACAGACAAGGCGGAAAATTTATTAAATTTTGTTGGGCTTTTCCAAAAAAGAAAATTGAGAGCTGGAGATTTATCGTTTGGACAACAGAAACTACTAGAATTAGCCATGGCATTAATGAATGAGCCTAAAATGCTTTTATTAGATGAACCAACAGCAGGTATTAATCCAACGCTAATTAATGGAATTATAGATAGGTTAATTAAAGTAAATAATGAGTTTGGAATTACATTGTTAGTCATTGAACATAATATGAGAGTAATTATGCAATTAGCCCAAAAAATATTCTGCCTAGCTCATGGCAAAATGCTAGCAAATGGCACCCCAGAAGAAATTAAAAATGATAAGCGTGTGATAGATGCTTATTTAGGAGCTCAATAATGTCAAATCAATATGAAGTATTAGGAAAAGCACCAGAGCCAGAAGAATTAAAAAAATTATCATCTGAAAATATTCATTTAACAATCAAAAATCTTTCAGCAGGTTATGGTAAAATGGAAATACTTCACAATTTTGATTTGTTTGTTAGTAAAGCACAATCTTTGTGTTTGATAGGCCCAAATGGAGCTGGAAAATCTACAATACTCCATTCTATTTATGGTTTTACAAATATTTTTTCAGGACAAATTGAAATTGATGGAAAAGAAATTACAAATTTAACACCAGCGGAAAAACTAAAATCGGTTGGAATTGCGTATATTCTTCAAGATAATTCAGTATTTCCAGATATGACTGTTGAAGAAAATTTACTTATGGGGGGCTATATAAAAGACAATACAGAAGAGTCTTTCAAAGAAGCTGAAAAAATTTTTGAAAAATATGAAAGACTAAGAAATAGAAGAAACCAACCTGCAAAAGTTTTATCAGGAGGAGAGAGAAGATTGTTAGAAATATCTAGAGCTTTAGTAATGAAACCCTCAGTACTTTTGGTTGACGAACCATCAATAGGATTAGAACCAAGATATATTGATATGGTTTTTGAAATCCTTAGAGATCTCCAGCAAAATGAAAAAAAAACAATTATTCTTGTCGAGCAAAACGCAAAAAAAGGATTAGAATTTGCTGATATAGGATATGTTTTGGTATCAGGAGAAACTGCTATAGCAGGCAAGGGCGATGATTTGTTAAATAATCCTGATGTAGGTCGCTTATTCTTAGGTGGCTAATGATAAATTCTAAATATTTTTTTAAAGGATTAAGTTGCGTAAAAAGTTTTGACAGTCCTGCAATTGCGCTTGGTTGTTGCATGATTGCAATTGGTGCACTTTTAAAAAATATAGGATTTAATCTTCAAGAGAGTGTGTTTTCAACTTTTCTAACTTACGCATTACCAGGTTCATTAGTTATGGCTGAGACCATGATTGTTGGTGGCTCATTACTAAATATTTTTTTTGCAGTTTGGTTGGTAAACTCACGTTTGTATCCAATGACAGTTTCTTTAATGCCTTTGATGATGCATAGCAATCAACCAAAATGGAAATATTATATTTCTTGTCATTTCGTTGCTGTTTCTGCCTGGTTGATTATGAAAAATAATTACAAATCAATTGCTAGAGAAAATAGAATAGATTACTGGATGGGTGTTGGCACAGCTACCTGGTCAATTGCTATTATAGCTACATTCATTGGTTATATTTCAGCAGACTATCTTAATAAAGATATCATGATTGGATTGGCAATTATTAATCCAGTTTATTTTATGTGTATGATGATTGGATCAATGAAAACTCTTCAAATAAATTCTTCAGTTATCCTCGGTGCAGTTTTGGGACCAGCATTTTATTATATATCTCCAGAATGGTGTATTTTATTTGGAGGTTTAATATCTGGAACAATAGCTTTCTTTTTAGGAGAAAAAAATGTCAACTAGTGTATTTTTTGCAATATTAGTTACATCTTTAGCAACTTTTTCATCAAGGTTTTTTGGTGTCGTTACATCAGAAAAGATAAAAGAAAATTCTAAAATCTTTAGATGGTTTAATTGCTTAGCTTATTCAACTTTAGCAGCATTAATTGCTAGAATTATTATTTTCCCATCAGGAGTTTTGTCTGAAGTTGATTATTTAATTAGATTTATAGTAATAATTAGCTCAATATTTATATTTTTTATAACGAAAAAAAATTTAGTTTATCCAACTGTTTTCTCTGCTATCATATTGGCATTAATAAATAGCCTTTGAGTATGAAAAAATTATTTTTAATATTATTCTTTCTGATACTGCCTAATTTAGCTAATGCTGGATGTGATGATCCTTTAAAAGATGGTGTAGACTATACAAATTGTAGATTCTCTGAAGGTCAAGATTTACAGGGAAGTTTTCTTCCAAATTCAAATTTATCTTTTGCAAGCTTCATCCAGGTTAACTTTGATAAAAGTATTATGATGAACTCAAATTTATCTTTTGGCACTTTTCCAGAGTCAACTTTTATTAGAGCAAATTTATATGAATCTATATTAATTGGAGCAAATTTTGAAAAAGCAAATTTTACTGGCGCAAATCTTACAAGAGTTGATTTTATGGGCTCAACATTAATTGAAGCAAATTTTCAAAATTCAAATTTAATGGGAGCTAATTTTACATCTTCAAATATGATCAATGCAAATTTTGAAGGGGCTAATTTAAT
This sequence comes from uncultured Pelagibacteraceae bacterium, assembly GCA_913045275.1. Taxonomy (GTDB): domain Bacteria; phylum Pseudomonadota; class Alphaproteobacteria; order Pelagibacterales; family Pelagibacteraceae; genus Pelagibacter. The sequence goes on along the minus strand of CAJWPG010000018.1, from coordinate 14,380 downwards.
TGGTGCTACCTGGACAGATGGAGAAACTTGTGACTCTAACTCTATAGGAGAATGCAAAAAATAATTTGAATGCATGAAAGTTTAAGGGATATAGAAGGCTTTGAAATATCTTTCCATGAGAAATCAAAAAGAATAATAAACATTAAAATAGAAGATCAAATTGTAGAAAGATTAATATTTCCTTTTAAAAAATTTGATATAACCGCATTAGAGTACAAACCTTTTACAAGATTTACTATTGCTAAAAGTTTAAATGATATCGCTTCAGGTGAATTAGGAAATTTTATTAATTCAATATTAAAAAATAGAAATACAGGATGTTTTATTATTGGAGCAAAAAAATTATCATCTAAAATTGATCAAACTTTTTTAGTAAAGCTATCAACTGCTATCACCCATTTAATCGGCAATCCAAATCATGATGCAATGGCAGGAAAATATTATGCAAGGTTTCATGTTAAACATGAAGATGACAGCGACTCGTATTTAAGAAAAGCTTATATAAATATGGATCTTCATACAGATGGAACGTACGTTAAAGAAAAAACAGATTGGTTATTGATGTCAAAATTGGAAGAAGAAAATGTTCAAGGAGGAGAAACGGTTTTGCTTCACTTGGATGACTGGGAACATTTAGAAGATCTTTTTAATGATGAAGTAGGAAAACAAAAATTTATTTGGGGATCTCCAAAGAGCAAAAATATTGATTATAAAATTGAACATCCTGTCTTTTCTAAAGATGAAGAGGGAAAAGCGCAAATTTCATACATAGATCAGTTTCCAGAACCTAAAAATATGGAGCAAGGATTATTTTTACAAAAACTATCTGACACTTTAGAAGAAAGTAAAAAAAAGATAATTATTCCTTTACCCGTTGGCAGTACATTAGTTGCAAATAATTATTTTTGGTTGCATGGAAGAAAGTCATTTAAGAAAAATAAAAATTTAAGTAGAGAATTATTAAGAATTAGAGGTTCCTTTTTCAACAATTAAGTGTAGAAACAAGAGTTATGAAATTGGGTTTTATAGGAACGGGCAAGATAACCTCATCTGTAGTTACAGGAATATGCGGTTCAAAAATATCTCACAATAAGATAATTCTTTCTCCAAGAAACAGAAGTATTGCTCAAAAACTTAAAAAAAAATTTAGAAAAATTTCAATTGCAAAAAATAATCAAGAAATAATTAATTCTTGCAATTGGATTTTTTTAGCAGTTACACCAACTGTAGGTAATAAAATAATAAAAAATTTAAAATTTAAATCAAATCAAACTATAGTTAGTTTCATTTCGACAATGACTTTGTCTCAACTTAAAAAGGCAATTAAAGTAAAGGCAAAAATTTTCAGAGCAATCCCATTACCTCCAATTTCTATACAAAAAGGACCAGTTCCGGTTTTTCCACCAAATAAAAGAATTAAAAACTTTTTTGATAAACTTGGAACAACTGTTGAAATTAACAATGAAAAGCTTTCAAAAAATTTTTGGGCTACCTCAGGGATGTATGCATCTTTTTACGAATTGTTAAGTACAATGTCTAACTGGTTAGTTAAGCGTGGTGTAAAAAGAAATAAAGCTCAAAGTTATATAACTTCACTTTTTGTTGCATTATCTGAAGATGCGGTTGTAAATTCTAAAAAAGATTTAAAATATTTAGTAAAAGAATCTCAAACTCCAAGAGGACTTAACGAACAAGGAGTTAAAGAACTAAGAAAAGCAGGTTTCTATAGATCTACTGAAAAAACATTAAATAGTATTCTTAAAAGATTAAACAAAGTATAGTTTTTCATGCAGTCGGAATCAAATATTCTGCAAATAGACAATCTTTCAAAATATTTTGGAGGACTGGCTGCCGTTTCTGATTGTTCAATAAAAATAAAAAGAGGGTCAATAACAGGAATTATAGGACCTAACGGTTCTGGAAAAACTACTTTATTTAATCTTATTGCTGGAAATCTAAAATCAACAAAAGGTAAAGTTTTATTTAATAATGAAAATATTACAGATGTACCTTCTTATGAATTATTTTCTAAAGGGTTGCTGAGAACTTTTCAAATTGCACATGAATTTTCAAATTTAACAGTACTTGAAAATCTAATGATGGTTCCAGGTAATCAGTCCGGAGAAATTTTGATAAATGCTTTATTAAAACCAAATATAATTAAAAATGAAGAAGAAGAAATAAGAAGTAAAGCTTATGAAGTTACAGAATTTTTAAACCTTAAACATCTAGCAAACGAAAGAGCAGGAAATTTATCAGGAGGGCAAAAAAAACTATTAGAACTGGGTAGAACGATGATGGTTGATGCAAAATTAGTATTGCTTGATGAAGTAGGGGCTGGGGTTAATAGAACTTTATTGAAAGATTTAGGAACGGCAATTTTAAGATTAAATAAGGAAAAAAATTATACTTTTTGCATGATTGAACATGATATGGATTTCATTAGCAGAATGTGTGATCCAGTAATTGTGATGGCAGAAGGTTCGGTATTATTTGAAGGAACATCAGATGAAGTAAAGAAAAATGAAAAAGTTATAGAAAGTTATTTAGGTAGAGGAAAAAGTAGTGAAGGAGAAAATAACTAATGGCTTTTTTTGAAGGTAATATGATGACAGGAGGTTATGGTGACGGGCCGGATATAATCAACTCTTGCACAATTAATGTGGATAAAGGAGAAATTGTTGCAATTTTAGGTCCTAATGGAGCTGGAAAATCAACAGCAATGAAAGCAATGCTTGGACTACTTAACCTGAAATCAGGCAACATTTTAATTGGAGGAGAGGATATCAGTAAACTTTCTCCTCAAGAAAGAGTAAAAAAAGGAATTTCATTTGTTCCACAAACAAAAAATGTATTTGCAGAATTAACTGTTAGAGAAAATTTAGAAGTCGGTGCTTTTTTAAGAACAGACGGTACAACAAGGGTAATTGAAGAAATTTATGATTTATTTCCAATTTTAAGAGAAAAAAAAGATCAAGCAGTTGGTCAATTGTCTGGAGGCCAAAGACAACAGGTTGCACTGGGTAGAGCTTTAATGATTAAACCTTCGGTATTAATGTTAGACGAACCTACTGCAGGCGTATCTCCAATTGTTATGGATGAATTGTTTGAACATATAGTTCAAGTGAAAAAAACTGATGTTGCAATAATAATGGTTGAACAAAATGCCAAACAAGCACTAAGTATTTCTGATCGAGGATACATATTAGTAACCGGAGAAAATAAATTTGAGGGATCTGGAAAAGAGTTGTTGAATGACCCTGAAGTTAGAAGATCATTTTTAGGAGCATAAAATGGAATTTATTAATGCAATCATAGTTCTGCTAAATTATACAGTTATTCCAGCATTAACTTATGGTTCACAATTAGCGCTTGGTGCAATTTTTGTAACACTGATTTATGGAATTTTAAGATTTGCTAATTTTGCTACCGGAGACATGATGTCTTTTGGCACTATGTTTGCTGTCTTATTGACTTACTATTTACAATCCAAAGGAATAAGTTTTGGATTTTTGCCAACTGCATTACTTACAATCCCTTTTGCTATCGCAATAATGATTTTCTATATGTTAATTATAGACAAAACAGTTTTTAGTTATTACAGGATAAAAAAAAGTCCACCCGTCCAACTTGCGATGGTTAGTTTAGGAGTAATGTTTGTTACTCAAGCTATTATAAGAATAATTATTGGACCATCTGATAGAAGATTCCTTGATGGGGAAAAATTTATTTTAAAAGCTTCAGAATTTAAAGAGATGACAGGACTGAATGAAGGTTTAACAATAAAATCTACTCAAGTTTTAACAATTTTTATTACTGTTGTTGTTGTTTCTATTATGTTTTGGTTTTTAAATAAAACTAAAACTGGCACAAGTATGCGAGCTTATTCTGATAATGAGGATTTAGCTTTATTATCTGGCATTGATCCTAAAAGAGTTGTCATGATCACTTGGATAATTGCTGGTATAATAGCAACCATTGGAGGAATTCTTTATGGTTTAGATAAAAGTTACAGACCATTTGTTTATTTTAATAATATGCTTCCAATATTTGCCGCTGCAATTGTCGGAGGAATCGGAAATCCTTATGGAGCATTTTTTGGAGGATATGTGATAGCTTTTGCTGAAATATTTTTAACTTATGCTTATAAAAGATTTTTTGTTTATATATTACCTGAATCTTTAGAACCAAACTCATTAATACAGTTGTTATCAACTGATTATAAGTTTGCAATTTCATTTTCCATTTTAGTAGTCGTATTATTGTTTAGACCATCAGGAATATTTGAAGGAAAGAAAATATGAAGAAGTACTCAAATGTTATTGCTGCGTACTCTATTATGCTAATGCTTATAATATTAGTAGGTATATTTCAGTCTTGGTCTATTGCTTTATCAATTTTTAATTATTGTATGATTTCTGCTGTAATGACTATGGGAGCAAATATACAATGGGGTTACGCTGGTTTAATTAACTTTGGAATTATGGGTTATACAGCCTTGGGAGGATTGGCAGTAGTACTTGTATCAGTGGCACCTGTGCCTGAATCGTGGCGTGTTGGTGGATTAAATATGATGACTTGTCTTGCATTAATAATTGGAATGATATTTTCAATTAAATATATTTTGAAAAAAATTCAAAAATCAAAAAAAAGGAATTATTTAATTGCTGCAATTATATTTATTGGTCTGATATTGATTAAATTAATATCTGGTCCTGCTATAGAACGTATAGAGGCTGTCGAACCTGCAAAATTTGGATTTTTGGGTGGTCTTGGAATGCCGGTATTATTTTCATGGATAGTAGGAGCATTTTTTGCTGCAGGACTTGCATACATTGTTGGAAAAGTAGCGCTTGGATTAAGAGCTGATTATCTTGCTATAGCAACATTATTAATTGCTGAAATTGTTGTTTCAATAATTAAACATGAAGATTGGTTAGCCAGAGGTGTAAAAAATGTCATTGGATTAAAAAGACCAGCTCCATATGAAATAGATTTACAAACTTCCTCTTGGTTTATTAATCTAGTAGAAAGACTCCATTCAACAAAACTAGCAGCAATAAATTCTCTTTCTGAAAAACAAGAATTATTAAATCAATTGGTTATTAATGCTTCATCAGTTTATGTAAAACTTTGTTTTGCAGGAATGTTTTTAGTTGTAGTAATTACTTTGTTAATTGTCACACAAAAAGCCCTTTATTCACCATGGGGAAGAATGATGCGAGCCATAAGAGATAACGAAGAAGCGGCAAGCGCTATGGGAAAGAATATTGTTAAACAACACTTATTTATATTTATTTTAGGTTCTGCAATAGTTGGAATAGCAGGTGCTATGATGGTAACAAATGATGGGTTGTTTACTCCAGGTAGCTATAGACCTATGAGGTATACATTTGTGATTTGGGTTATGGTAATTGTTGGAGGAACCGGAAATAATTTTGGTGCAATACTAGGAGGATTTGTAGTGTGGTTTTTATGGGTTCAAGCAGCACCAATGGCTTTATTTTTTATAAATCTTTCTACCGCGCACCTTCCAGAGACAAATGCATTAAGAGTTCATCTAATTGAAACAGCTCCATATTTTAGATTTTTATTGGTGGGAATTGGACTTCTTTTAATAATGCGCTTTAGGCCGCAAGGAATACTTCCGGAAAAAATAATTAAACAGTAATTTATTTAGAAATAAAAAAAACCCCAGCAAATAAATTTGCTGGGGTTTTAAATTATAACTTATCTTTGTTTTTTTGTTTTGAATTTTCCGCCTTTGATCTCTTTCTCAAGGAAAGCACCAGCAGCTTCTCCAACATCTGTAAATTGTACAGCAGTAGCACCTTCGTAATCCACAGCTTTTCCATCAGCTAATAGATCAAGTGCTTTTTTTAATTCACCTGGGTAAATTTTCTTACCAGGAGCATTAGCTACTGACATTACATTTGCTTGAATTGTTGCTCTATCTGCTTTTCCACCAGCTTGCATTGCAAGAGTAATTAAAGCAGCAGCATCATAAGATTCTCCAGTATAAGGTCCAGAAGAGTCAATGCCAGCAGCTTTAGCTACTTCAGCAAATTTTCCAGCACCTTTTCCAGTTGATCCTGGAAGAGAACCGAATGATTTATTTAAGTCTTTACCAAATCTGTCAGTTAAAGAGTCACCAATCATACCATCAGATAATACAAACACATCAAATGCGCCTGAGTCTAATGATCCTTGGATTATACTACCACCTGCTTGGTCTAAGTAACCTAATACTGCTAAAGCATCTCCGCCAGCAGCAGCTAAAGTAGCAACTTCAGCACCGTAATCACCTTTACCTTCTTCGTGGGCAGTTACAACAGTTACATTAATACCATGAGCTTTTACTGCAGCAACATATACATCAGCTAGACCTTTTCCATAATCATTATTCGTATGAGTTACAGCAAGAGATTTAACTTTTCTGTCATTTGTTATGTCTGCTAAAATTTGACCACCTCTAGCATCTGATGGTGCAGTTCTAAAGAAATAACCGTTATCATTTAAATCGGTTAATCCTGGAGAAGTAGCAGATGGTGATATCATCACCACTCCATTTGGAACAGCAACGTTAGTTGCTATTGCGCCAGTAACACCTGAACAGTCAGCTCCCATGATGGCTACAACACCACCTGAAACCAAACCTTCAGCAGCTGCAGTTGCAGCAGCAGAATCAACACAAGTTGAGTCAGCTCTTTCTACTGATATTTTTTTTCCTCCCAATAATGAACCTGAATCTGAAGCTTCTTTAAAAGCAAGTTCGGCAGAAGCAGCCATCGCAGGAGTAAGAGATTCAATAGGACCCGTAAATCCTAAAATGATCCCCATTTTAATATCTGCTAATACATTTGATGAGATTGTCGATGCAAATATAAAAGCAGCTAATATTAATTTTTTCATATTATTCCTTTAATTGTTAACAATTTATAAAAACAAAATTAAATCCTATTAGGCTAAATTTTCAATGAGAAAATTATCTAGTTTTATGCAGTAAATACACTGATGTAATGACAATTATTCCTCCACAAACCATAATTATGGTGGGAATTTCACCAAAAATAAAAAATGTTAATATTAATCCAAAAACAGGAAACAAAGCATAAAAAGGTAGAACTTTTCCTACAGGGTAAAATTTGTATAAATAAAACATCATCATATGTCCAAGTATTGAAATTATAATTCCCGCATATAATAAAGTCAGCCATCCATTAATATTAATACTTCTTATTTGATGAATTACATTCCCTTCAAATAATTGAGATATGATAGCCAATATAATAAAACCAACCAAACCCATAAAGGCATTAGTAAATTTTACATCAAGTTCTTTTAGATATCTTGAGAATACTTGTGACAATCCATAAAAAAATGCCATAGCAAAAACTAATAATATACCCAAGATTTCATCAACAATTTTTGGATCAAAAGCTATTAAAATAATTCCTAAAAATGAAGCAAATATTAAAATCCATTTTTTAAAACTTATACCTTCGCTTAGAAATATTGAACTTATAATAATTGCAAAAGGAATTGCTAGTTGAGCACCAATTGTAATTGGGGCTATAATTGAAGCAACATCTAGAGATAAATATAAAAACATATTTACTCCTGCACCCATAAATATTGAAAATCCAATAAGAGGAAGAAAATATTTTTTTGGAGGAACTTTTATTTTACAAAAAGGAACTAAACATAAAAAAACTATGCCCATTCTTAAAGCTCCAAATAAAATTGGATTAATAGATGTATTCAGACCAAATTTACCAAGAGGATATGCACTTCCTAAAAAGAACATTACTAAAATAATTAGCGCTGTATGTTTAGGAGACAACTAATTACCTAATAGAAAAAGGATCTAAAGTTGGTTCGTCTGAAGTGTAGTACCAAGTTGTTTTAACTCTAGTATAATCTTTAATTGAATCTATTCCTGCTTCTTTTCCATAACCACTATCTTTTATTCCTCCAAAAGGAGCAGAAGGTGAAATTAATCTATAAGTATTAACAAATGTTATTCCAGCTCTTATTGCTTTAGAAACTCTTAATCCTCTTGAAAGGTCGCTAGTATAAACTCCTGAAGATAAACCATACTGATTATCATTCATTTTTTCTATAACTTCATCTTCTGTATCAAATTTCATAACTGATAATACTGGTCCAAAAAGTTCATTTTCTGCGGTTGGTAAATTATGATTGTCACATTCAATAATTGTTGCAGGAAAGTAATATCCTTCATTAGAAAATGGATGTCTTTTACCACCACATTTTATTTTTCCACCTTGTTCAACAGTAAGTTTGATATTTTTTTCAATAACTTCGAGTTGTTTATAATTACTCAAAGGTCCCATCTCTGTTTCAGGATCCATGGGAGCTCCAATTTTAATTTTTTCTGCTCTTGCAGTAAGTTTATCTAAAAACTCGTTATAGATCCCTTTTTGCAAATATAATCTTGAACCTGCAATACAACTTTGTCCACTTGCACCGAATATTCCAGCTGTAATTCCATTTATTGCATTTTCTTGTTTAGCATCATCAAAAACTGCCACAGGACTTTTTCCCCCAAGTTCTAAACTTACTTCAGATAAATTTTCTGCAGAATTTCTAATTATGTGTCTTGCTGTTTCGGGCCCACCAGTAAAAGCAACTTTCTCAACTAAGTTGTGAGTTGTTAAAGCTTTGCCGCACGGATCACCAAAACCAGTTATTACGTTTACAACACCTTTAGGAATTCCGGTTTCTTCAATTAATTTTGCAAACTCAAACATTACAGCAGGAGCTAACTCAGATGATTTAATCACGACAGTATTACCCATAGCTAAAGCTGGAGCTAATTTTGTAGCCGTTAAAAACATTTGTGAGTTCCATGGAACAATTGCTGCAATTACACCAATAGGAATTCTAGTTGTTATTGCTTGTATATTAGGTTTATCGATTGGAAGAACAGTTCCTTCAACTTTATCTGCTAGTCCAGCGTAATAATCATAATATTCTGCAATATAATTTGCTTGCTTATTTGTTTCTCTAAATAATTTTCCTGTATCTATTGTTTCAACTTTTCCTAATAATTCAGCATTATCTCTGAGTTTATTTCCAATAGCTTTTAAAAATTTTGCTCTTTCTCTAGGTAACAGTTTTGGCCACTCACCTTCAAACGCTTTTTGTGCTGCTTTAACAGCTTTATCTACATCATTAGCGCTTGCCTCTGGTACTATTGCCCAAGGTTTATTATTTTCAGGATTTAAAGTTTCAAATGTTTTTTTGGTATCGGATTCAACCCATTCACCTCCAATAAACATTTTATATTTTTTTAGCTCAGGCATCTTGAATATGTTTTTTTATAGCCATGTTTACATCATCTGCACATTCAATACTACATAGATGTTTTCCTTTAGAAATTATTTTTACCTTGGAGTTATTAATTACTTTGCTTAGATTTTCCGACATTTTTGGAGTTGATCCAATATCTCCTTCTCCAGTTATAATTAAAGTTTTAGTTTTAATTTTTTCAAACTGTTCATTGTCTTTATGATTTACAAACAATTGATAAATATTAAGGAAATTTTCCATATTGTTTTTTTCAAGTATTGATCTGATTTTCTCATAAGTATTTGGATGTTTTTCTAAATAATCATCAGTAAACCATCTATTGAGAGCTTGCTTTGATAAAGTTTTACTTTTTTTTACAAGTTCAAATCTATCTTTAACTATTTGCTGTTGTTCTTGATTTCTATTAAATATTGAACACAAAAGAGTTAAAGACTTTAATCTATCATTGTATTTGGTGGCAAAGTTTCTAGCAATTAAAGAACCAATTGAAAAACCAACTAAATGAATTTTTTTCATTTCCAGTTCGTCGACAAGACTAATAAGTTGATTTGAAAAATCATCAAAACTTATATTATCTTTATTTAAAGGAGTTTTTCCGTGTCCCAATATATCATAGGCTAGAACAGTATTATCAAAGACGTCAATTTGAGGTTCCCAAATTGTGTGATTTAGTCCTACACCATGAATAAAGACTATTGGTATATCTTTTTTTTGATTTAATAAATAAAATGTATTTTTAGAGTCTTTTGCATTGATCATTATTTATTTTGGTTCAATGCCCATCTCTTTCATATCTTGATATCTATCACCAGTTCTAGCGTGAGCTCTACCCGAAGAAGCACCACCTATTGCAATTACAATTTCATTATCAAAAGGTGCATCATGAATAGTAAATTCATGAGTTAGATAATATGGTCTTAAACCTGAATCAGTTTTATGCATCATAGGAATAGAAATTTTTGATCCTGCCGGTCCCCTAGTATTGGTAAAACTTAAGTAAGAAGTTCCACCAACCGCATCTCTAAATTTATTTCCAAATCTTAAAGTATGAATAAATGCAGAAGCATGTTCTATTTCACCATCTAAACCAACAATACCAGCCTTGCCATAAGCTAATATTTTTTCAGGAGATCCTATTTCTTTAATTAATTCAGGAACTAAAATGTCACCAAGTTTTGGAGCTAAATCTAATATTATAGGTTTTAAGTCTTCAACAAAACCTTCACCATCCCAAGGATTTTTAAAAACAGCAGCGACAGAAACTAATAAAACAGGTTCTTTTGCTTCTTTGCCGCCTTCTATAAAAGTTTTGTCTACAAATTTTGTAAATTTTCTTAATTTTAGATCCATGTATTTAATATTTATTTCTCTACTTTAATTCCTCTAATATCTGTTGTTAGTTGCTGCCAAACATAAACAGTAATATGATTTAAATTGTCAATTATTCTTTGATATTTAAATTCGCTTTTTACAGAGTCACAGTTCAATTCTTTAAAATAATAAACTTTTGCAGTTCCTAGCGATGGATTTATTTCATTGCTTATTTCATTTATAATTTTTGTTTTTTTATCTAACGCGTAGTTATATTTACACACGCTTGATAAAGACCAATACATAAAGTACGAAAGAACTATAGCAATCAGTATTGAAGTTTTAACCGGCATTAATTATTTTATCCTATGTTTAAAGCTATCTCTTCTAAAACTGTATAGTGCTTTTGGATCTACATCAACATCTATAACAACTGGTTTTCTTATTTTAAGAGCAGCTTTTAATGTACGATTTATTTCTGAAATTTTTGTAACTTTAAAACCTTTTGCTCCATAAAGTTCAGCTACTTTATCAAAACGAGGACTGCTAATATCAGCGCCCAAGTATCTTTTTCCATAAAAATCTTTTTGATAAGCTTTTTCTGCACCCCAACTTTTATTATTCATAACAATTGTAATTGTATTAATTTTGTATTCTACAGCCGTACTTAATTCTGAAATAGTCATACCAAAACCACCATCGCCCATCAAACTTACTACAGTTTTATTCGGTTTTGCAAGTTTAACACCCAATCCACAAGCAAAAGAAAACCCAACTAAACCAAAATCCAAAGGTGTAAACAAAGATGGAGGATCATAGTATTCCAATGAGTCTGTGGCCTGCAAACACAATGTTCCAGCATCAAGAGTTATTGCAGAATTTTTTGGAAGCGCTTTTCTTAATTCTTTAAATAAATCAGATGGTTGTATGGGAAAATTTTTAGACTTTTTTTTGTTTCTATTATTAATAAATTTTGATTTATCTTTTAAGTATGAGTTGGTCCATTCTTTAATATTTAAATTAATTTTTTGTTTTTTTATTTCGGTATAAAGTTGTTTGGCTGTTAAAGCTGCATCAGCATTAATTCCTAATGAAATTGGAAAATATCTTCCTAGCATTTTTTTTTCCAATTCTACTTGAATAATTTTTGCTTTTTTATTTATGTTTTCATATGAATAAAATGTAGAATTAAAACCTAATCTTGTTCCAAGAGCTATAATTATATCTGCTTCTTTAACTAATTTTGAAGCAACAGGATTTCCTCTTGGACCCATTTGACCAGCATTTAGTTTATAATTAAATGGGATAGCGTCCCCATGACCCGCTGCTGTAACAATTGGAATATTTAATAATTTAGATAATTTAATTACCTCTTTATATTTAGAGTTATATTTAATTCCACCACCTGCAACTATTACTCCCTTAATTGATTTAGAAATTATTTTTACTGCTTTTTTTATAGAATTAGATTTAGCTTTAATTGAGCTTTGATTTTCATATGATTTTATATTTTCATTAATTTTATATTTAGATTTATTAGACAATATATTTCTTGGAAGATTTATGCATACCGGCCCTCTTCTTGATGACATTGCTAACTTAAAAGCATCGCTAAAAACTTGAGGAATATTTTTTACGTTTTTCACTGTCCAAGTTTTTTTTGTTATTGGTTTAAATAATGATTGCTGATCCAGTCCCTGGAAAGCATCTTCCATATTATCTTTAGTAGAGAATGATCCAGCAATAGAAACAACCGGAGAAAAAGCCGCCTTTGCTTGTGCTATTCCAGTTACTAAATTAGTTGCACCAGGTCCATTTTGACCAGCAAGAATTACTCCAGGACCATTAGAAGCTCTAGCATATCCATCAGCCATATGCGTGCCGGTTCTTTCATCTCTTACACCAATAAATTTTATTTTTTTTTCATGATAAAGAGCATCAAAGATTTCCATTGTTGCAGAACCAATTAAACCAAAAATATGTTTAACTTTTTCTTTTTTTAATGATTTAACTGCGGCTTGCCCGCCAGTTAACTTATTTTTGGATTTGATCACGAAACTTTTTTGACTTCAGTATTTAAATCATCTTTAAAGTTAGGCATTACTTTTTCAGTGAATAAATTTATACTTTTCATACAATCTTCATGTTTTATTCCAGGAAAATTAGACCAAACCATTAAATTTTGAAGATTTAATTCTGATTTTAATTCTTTGATTTTATCCGTTACATATTCGGGCGTTCCAAAGAGTAAATTTCTTTTATGTAAAAAATCATAGCTTAATAAATCTAATTTTCCTTTTGTAATAGGCAGTTCTTCATCGGGTTCCATATGATTTCCCAAACCTCTCCAATGACAAACCCATTTCATATAGTCAATTATATGTTTACCTGCCTTTTCCTTTGCTTCTTCCATTGTATTTGCAACAAACATGTCTCTCACCAAAGAAACACCCTCTCCTAAAGGTACATCTTTTTTTTCAGATTCTGATCTTGCTTTTTTGTATGCTTCAAATTTAATTTTCAATGCTTTAACAGGAGGGATCCACATGATAATATTTATTTTTTGTTGAGCAGCCCATTCTATCGATCTAATACCATCAACAACTTGGTGAAGTGGAGGATGTGGTTTTCTAAAAGGCTTGGGAACAACACTTATTTTTTTTAATGTATTAGTTTCTAAATCAACAAATTCTTCATTGGGTGTGCTCATATCATGTTGCCAAACAAAGTTTGGTGAAGGATAAGTGTAAAATTCACCTTTATGAGAGAAGAATTTTTCGGTCCATGCCTTTTTTAATATTGTTAAAGTTTCTTCGAATAATCTAAAATTTTTTGCCTGATCTTTTAAATCTGCTTCCACATTCATGTGTATAGCTTCTCGACCATAAATTCCTCTTCCAACGCCCACTTCAACTCTACCTTTTGAAAGTTGATCAAGCGTAGCTATATCTTCTGCTAATCTTATTGGATTGTGAAAAGTTATAATATTTGCAGCCTGACCTATTTTAATTCTATTAGTTCTTGCTGCCGTATCTGTTCCCATCATTAAAGGGTTTGTACAAGACTCCATTCCTTCGTGGTTAAAATGGTGTTCAGTAAACCAAATAGAACTCCATTTATTTTGATCACAATATTCTGCAATTTCTCTTGTTTCATCTAATAATTCGTGGAAAGGTTTGTGTGTCCAGTTTGTACTATTGCAAAAATAACCAAATTTCATTCAACCTCCTATAAATATAATCATTCATTAAAGAGACCGATCCCACTTTCGTATTGAAAATAACGACGAGTTATGTATCGCTTTATGCAGTAATGATATTGTTTTTATCTAGATTTTTCAACAATTTTTAAGATATTAACTTAGCAATTCTTTAATGTTTTTATCTAACTGTCTTTCAAAATTTTTGTCATTACCAGGGTTAGCAGCACAATGACCAAATGGAGAATCTACAGGTCTTAAAGATGAACGAGATATAAATCTCTTTTCAAATTTATTATCTTCTGTTCTAAAATATAAGTCCTGATTACATGGCATTAATATTGTTTTTGCTCTTATTGATTTAAGAGCTTTGATATAGTTATTTTTATATACAGGTCCTATACTTATATCATTCATCTGCCATGTTTTAAGTTTTGATAAAAGATTATTTGCATCCCAGTTTTTTGCATGATCGTTCTCCCAATCTTTAAGTAATTCTTCTGCATTTTTAAAACCAAATTTTTTATAAAGTTT
>CAJWPG010000017.1 GCA_913045275.1 uncultured Pelagibacteraceae bacterium | reverse complement strand
TTGAGTCTAATAAAATTACAACATCTTTTTTATGTTCAGTTAATCTTTTTGCTTTTTCAATTACCATTTCGGCAACCGCAACATGCCTTTGTGCAGGCTCATCAAAAGTAGAGCTAATTACCTCGCCCTTAACTGTTCTTTGCATATCAGTTACTTCTTCAGGTCTTTCATCTATCAATAAAACCATTAAATAACATTCTGGATGATTTGCTGATATTGAATTTGCAATACTCTGTAAAATCATTGTTTTACCTGCTTTTGGTGGTGAAATAATTAATGACCTTTGACCTTTTCCTATTGGACTAACTAGATCTATTAACCTTGGAGTTAAATCAGGTTTTTTTTCAATTTTATTTGTTTCAACTTCCATTACAAATTGATTATTTGGATAGAGTGGAGTTAAATTATCAAATGCAATTTTATGTTTAAACTTGTCCGGGTCTTCAAAATTAATTTTACTTACTTGCAAAAGTGCAAAATATCTTTCTCCTTCTTTTGGAGATCTTATAGGACCCTCAACAGTATCACCGGTTCTTAAACCAAACCTTCTAATCTGACTTGGGCTAACATAAATATCATCTGCACCAGGTAAATAGTTTGATTCCATTGCCCTTAAAAAACCAAATCCATCTTGGAGCAACTGTAAAACTCCCCCGCCTGTAATTTCTTCGCCTTTTTCTGCCAATTTTTTTAAAATTGCAAAGTAGATTTCTTGTCTTCTTAATGTGCTTGCATTTTCAATGCCTAATTTTTCTGCTTCTGTAATTAGCTTTTCTGAGCTTTTTTCTTTTAGTTCTTGAATATTCATGTTTGGGGATTTGTGTTTGTTAGATAGATTAAATATATATACTGATTAATAAATTTCAAGTCTATAAGGGTTTAAATATTACAATAAAAACTATAAAAATAAGCAAAACCGTAGGTATTTCGTTGATTATTCGATAAAATTTTGCTGATTTTCTATTTTCCCCTAATTTTAGTAGTTTAATACATTTTCCAAGATATTCATTATAAATCGATAATGAAAACACCAAAGTAAATTTAATTTGAAGCCATAAAAATGAAAAAGTTTCAATTCCAATTATTATTATCAATATTATACCTAAAAGCCACGACAGGACCATGGCGGGTCTCATGATATAATTAAACAATCTCTTTTCCATAATTTCAAAAACTTCTGTAGTTTGTTTTTTTTCGAAATTTTCTACATGATAAACGAAAATTCTTGGAAGATATAAAAGTCCAGTCATCCACGAGATAACCGCAATTAAATGTAAGGATTTAAATAATAGATATAGATTCATAAATTAATTTAGACAGGGGCATTTAGTAAAATTAGAAGGACATCTGTTTTTAGGTGGGCACAAATTATCTTTAAATTTATAATGATCTTTATGTAAAATTAAATCAGATAAACTTTCAATAAAATATTCATTAATTCCCAAAGCTTCTATCCTTATATAATTTTTACATCCATTTTTTCTGGCCAATTTCTCATACTCAATGTCTAATTCCATTAGAGTTTCCGAGTGTTCGGAAACAAAAGCTATTGGAACTATAACTAAATGTTTTTCTTTTATTGAATTTTCTACTATAACATCTTTTGTTGATGGACCAATCCATTTCAACGGCCCAACCCTACTTTGATAGCTTAATATATAGTCAATACTATCATTATTAATTTCTTCCATAATTTTGCTGACGCTCTGTTCAACCTGCCATTGGTAAGGATCTCCTTTTCTTATATTTTTTTCTGGCAACCCATGAGCAGAAAAAATTAATTTAAAATTACTTAGTCCTTCAATTTTTTTTTTAATTAATTCTATATGTGCTTTTATGAATTTATCATCTTCAGGATAGCAACAAATAGTACTTGTGTTTATATTGAGATTGTTTTTTTTTGCAATTTTCTTCCATTCCATAATGGATGAGCCCGAGGTTACCGCTGAGTATTGGGGATATAAGGGAAGTAAAACTATTTCTGACGGATTAAAATCCTTTACCATCTTTACTGTTTCAGATGCTCTTGGATGCCAACATCTCATAGTAATAAAAACCTTGTAATTAAAGCCTTTTTGATTGTTATTAAGGGATTTTTCTAATTTATCTGCCTGGTCTTGTGTTAATTTTAAAATGGGTGAAGATCCTCCAATTTCTTTATATATATCTTTTGCGACAGGAGCTCTTTTTTTTGAAATTAATTTTGCAAAAGGATATCTTATAAATAAAGGTAAGTTTAAAATTGCTGGATCATTAAATAGATTAAATAAAAAGGGTTCAACATTATCTAGTTTATCAGGACCTCCAAGATTAAATAATATTACTGCGACTTTCATTTATAATTTCTTACAATATTAATTAATTCTTTTACTAAATCTATTTTTGTTTCGGGTAAAATCCCATGCCCTAAATTAAATACATAGGGGTGGTCTTTAAATATTGTTAAATATTTTTTAACTTCCTTTTTAAGGTTTTCCTTGTCAGTTAATAAAACTTTAGGATTCAAACCACCTTGGACGGGTATTGTAATTTCTTTAATTATTTTCTTTGGGTCAACTTCATAATCTATATTAACCATATCGGGTTTAACTATTTCACAAAATTTTTTATAATCTTTTATTCCTCTTGGAAAACATATCACTGGTACACCCAATTGTTTTACATATTTAATAATATTGAATGTGGGTTTATAAATATATTCTGGAATTTTATTTTCTAATAAACCGGCCCAACTATCAAATATTTGTATAATATTTGCGCCTGCGTCTATTTGGTTTTTAATATGAAGTTTAATAAATTTTTCTATAATATCTAATAAACTATTTATTAATGAAAAATCGTTAAAAAGTTTTTGTGGTAAACCTTTTTTTGGTGACATTTTATTTATCATGTAGACAAGAATTGTCCAAGGTGCGCCAACGAACCCAATTAAATCTTTATTATTTAATAAGTCGCTCCTTGATGTTTGAGAAATAGCTTTATAAATAGGATTGAGTCTTTGAGTAAAACTGCCTTCATCTATTTCTTTTATTTTATCTATACTTAAATCACCTAATTTTGGTCCAATATTTTTCTCAAAATTAACTTCTTGATTCATTCCATATGGAATCATTAATATATCAGAAAAAATTATAGCAGCATCAAAACCAAATCTTTTAAGTGGTTGTAGAGTAATCTCAGAAGATAAATTTTCATTTAAACAAAGTTTTATAAAATCTTGATTATTTTTTCTTATCTCACGAAATTCAGGCAAATATCTTCCAGCTTGTCTCATTAACCATATAGGATTGGTGGTTGTATCTTTATTTAAAATACAGTTCTTAATTGGAGTCATGTAATAATAGATAAATAATATTTAGTTATATTAGTATTATGGAATGTGAATAACGTAAATTATTGAATTATCACAGTTTATTAAGATATTATTAACAATCCAATCATTTAAAATCATTATTTTTCAATGATAATATATAAAATTAAACATTTTTAATAAATCTATGAAAAATATTCACAATTTATTATTTGTTTAATTTAAGTTAATTTAATTGAAAATTATTGTCATTAAATAGAAATCTGTATTTTTGTTATTTAATTGATAGTTTATAAACATCTTATACATGAAAAATTCACATAATATTTATCTCATATCTGACTCTACCGGTGAAACCTTAGATAGAATCTTTTTAGCATTAAAAGCCCAATTCGAAAGTTTTGATTATCAAATAAACCAATTTTCATTTACTAGAACCGAAACTCAAATTAAAAAAATTATAGAAAAAGCGGCGACCAATAAAAACTCAATAATATTATATACTATTGTTAATAGCAAATTAGCTAAATTTCTCGCAGAAGAATCAAATAAAAAAAAAATTCCTTGTTTTGGAGTTTTGGGCGATTTGATATTAAATTTTTCTAAATTATTAAATCAAAAAGCAACACACGAACCTAGCGGCCAACACGTTTTGAACAAAGAATATTATGATAGAATAGAGGCAATACAGTTTACAATGAATCATGATGATGGAAACAGTATAGAAGATATTGAAAAATCAGACATTGTACTTCTTGGCGTAAGCAGAACAAGCAAAACTCCAACATCAATTTATTTAGCAAACCGAGGTTATAAAACTTCCAACATTCCACTTGTAAATGATAAATCCATACCAGAAAAAATGAAAAAATTAGTATTTAGATCTTGCGTAGTAGGCCTGACAACAGAAGCTGATAGACTTTTTGATATAAGAAAAAATAGACTTACTTCTTTAAAAGAAAGCGATAACACAGAATATGCAAATATTAATGAAATAAAAAAAGAGTTAGAGAATTCTAAAAAAATTTTCAGAAAAAATAATTGGCCAATAATTGATGTAACAAGAAAATCTGTAGAAGAAACAGCTGCTTCAATTATTAAAATTTATGAAATAAAAAATAGAAAAAATGTATAATTTAATTTTAGCTTCGAAAAGCAAAGTAAGAAAAGAAATACTTGATAAGAATAACATTGATTGCAAGGTTGAATCGTCAAATGTTGATGAAGATTTTATTAAGAATGGTCTTTTAAGCAAAGGAGCCTCTCCCGAAATCATTTCTAAAAATTTAGCTGAATTAAAAGCGAATAAAGTAAGTAAAAAAAAAAACGGAGAGATGGTGATGGGAGCAGATAGCGTTATTGATTTAGAAGGTGAATTAATTTCCAAACCAACAAATCGAGATGAGGCACTGAATATTTTAAAAAAATTAAATGGAAAAAAACATCACTTAATAAGTTCTGTATGTATATCTAAAAATGGATCAATGGTATGGAATTATATAGATAAAGCGTCATTAACAATGAAAAAAATGTCCAATAAAGAACTTAAAGAATATCTATCAAAAATAAAGGATGAGGATTTGTACGCTTATAATGTTTATCAAATTGAAGGCGAGGGTAGAGATTTGTTTTCAAGAATAGAAGGTGACGAGAATACAATTATGGGTTTACCTGTAAAAAAAATTAAAGAATATATTAATAGTATAGGATAAAAAAAATGAAAAAATTTTTAGTTATAGGAAATCCTATTGAACATTCTTTATCTCCAAAACTTCATAATTATTGGATTAAAAAAAATAATATCGAAGCATTATATGATAAAAAAAAACTTGATGAGGATGGTTTAAAAAATATTATTTATGAAGTTAAAGAAAAGAAAATATCAGGTATTAATGTTACAATACCATTTAAAAAAGCAATTATTCCTTTTTTAGAAGAATTAACACTCGAAGCAAACGAAACACAATCAGTTAACACGATTTATTTCAATAATGGGAAAGTAATGGGCCATAATACCGATATAGAAGGTTTCGAACTTGGTTTAAAACATTGTAAATATGATGTTAAAGATAAAAAAGTATTTATTTTAGGTGGCGGTGGAGTAGTCTCGTCTATAATTTATTCCCTTAATAAAATGAATGCTTCAGAAATTATTGTTAGCAACAGAACTAAAGAAAAAGCATACAAATTAAAAAATTCTTTTAAAAATATCGATGTAGTTGGTTGGGGCGAAATCCCAAATTTTGATATGATTATTAATGCGACAAGTATTGGATTAAAAAAAGAAGATGAAATTAAATTTGATTATTCGGCCGTAGGACAGGATAAATTTTTTTATGATGTTATTTATAATCCTAAAGAAACAATTTTCTTAAAAAGAGCAAAATTATTTGGAAATAGAACAGAAAATGGAAAAATGATGTTTATATATCAAGCACTTAGATCATTTAATATTTGGCACAAATTTGAACCGTCAATTGACGAAGGTGTAATAAAACTATTAGATTAATGATTAAAATAGGAATCTTGGGAGATATAGGGTCTGGGAAAAGTGTTGTAGCAAAACAATTTGGCTATCCTGTCTTTAATGCTGATAGAGAGGTAGCGAAAATTTATAAAACCGAAAAATCTTGTTATTTAAAATTAAAGAAGAATCTTCCAAAATATATTAAATCTTATCCAATTAAAAAAAAAGAATTAAGTAGAGCAATATTAAAAAATAAAAACAATTTAAAAAAAATAGTTAATATTGTTCACCCTTTAGTCAGAAAAAGAATGAATAATTTTTTAAAAAAAAATTATGAAAGTAAAATGGTAGTATTTGATATTCCACTGTTAATTGAAAATAAAATGCATGATAAAAATTTTGTATTAATTTTTATCGAAGCAAAAAAATTTTATATAAATAAAAAATTAAAAGAAAGATCAAATTATAATAAAGTTTTAATAAATAACTTTAGAAAATTACAAACATCATCAAAAATCAAAAAAAAATTATCTCATTATGTTATTAAAAATAACTTTAAGTTTTCTAGTATAAAAAAGAATGTTACATTTATAAAAAAACAGATTTTATATGATAGAAATCGTACTTGATACTGAAACAACGGGATTGTCAGTAAAAGATGGTCATAGGATTGTTGAAATAGGCTGTATAGAAATAAATAATCTTATTCCAACTAAAAAAATCTTTCATGCCTATTTGAATCCCGAAAGAAAGGTTTCTGAAGACGCATTTAAAGTTCATGGATATTCAGATGAATTTTTATCTGATAAAAAAAAATTTAGTGAAATCGCTGAAGATTTTCTTGAATTTATTAAGGAAAAAAAGATTATAATTCATAATGCAGAATTTGATATTGCTCACATCAACAATGAACTTTTAATAGCAGGCAAAGAAAAAATAACAAAAACAAATATCGTAGATACGCTGGATATAGCTAGGAATAAATTTCCAGGTGCCGCAATAAGCTTAGATGCTCTGTGCAAAAGATTCAGAATAGATAATTCAAAAAGGAAAAAACATACGGCTATTGTAGACTGTGAATTATTAGCAAAAGTATACATAAATTTACTTGATCAAAAAGAACCAAAATTTAATTTTAATAATTTAAATGAAATTAAAAAAAATGAAAATAATCAAGGGATTAATAACTATTCAAAAAAAATAATTATTCCTTCGGCAGAAGAAATAAAAAAACATAAAGAATTTCTAAAAAAAAATTTTAAAAAGAATTTTTTTTAATTTTTTCTCTCATTGTAAAGTTTATTAAAATCAATATTGCCTTGTAATTGTAAATCAGGAAAGCCTGATAATTTTAATATTTGCAAAAATGTTTTTTGTATTTGTGGATAAATCTGAGTTTGTAAATCACATAAAATAAATTTTTTTATTTCTTCTGGATTTAGTTTTTCTTCTTCTATTTTAACAACTGTAGCATAAGTCATTTCAAAGTAAGTTTTTTTTTTATTAATTTTATCTTCATATGTAAGCTTGGTATATACTTCTATCATTTTGTTTTTTAAAACCTTAGAATTTAAATCTAAATTTAAAGAATATTTGGAAATATTTTCCCTTGCGATAATTAATGATTCAGGGTCCGGTGTTTCAACAGATAAATCTTTTATATAACCAAGAAGAATTTTGTGTTTAATGGTCATTTTTCATCATCCATATCCTTATATTCACCATCAATAAAGTTTTTTTCTTCAGTGGTACTTTTCTTTTTATAATAATTTTTTGAAAAATATTTTGTAAATATTTTTCTAGTATAAGGAAAAATTAATAATACACCCAAGGTATCCGTTGCAAAACCAGGCAAAATTAGAAGCATTGCCGCAAAAGCAAGAGTTGCGCCTGTAATCATCTCATAAATTGGTACTTCATCTTTCATTAGTTTGGAAACCCCAGATCTTAGAGCACCGAAACCCTCATGCCTTGCGTATGCCAATCCAATTATGGCAGTTAAAAATATTAATGATATTGTATTGAATGCTCCGATTTGTGAACCAATATTAATAAATAGATAAATTTCAATGATTGGAATACAAATTATAAGAAATAATAGTGTGTTCATTTGTCTATTATGTAATTAGCAGGTTGAAATTATTCAATATAGTAAATATTATTATTATATGAGTTATAGTTTTGAATACATTGATATAATACTTCTTGCAATGATAGCGGGCTTTATTTTCTTAAGATTAAGAGGTATTTTAGGAAAAAAAACAGGATTTGAAGAAGATATTAGATCCGACTTTTCTCGCAAATCTCCTGAAAATAAATATACAACAAAATTAGATGTAGATAATTTTGACGATAATGAAAAAAAAGAATTCTTAAAAGGTGCAAAAATTGCGTATGAAAATATAATAACAAGCTTTGCAAAAGGAAAATTAAAAGAAATAAAATCTTTATTAGATAAAACTGTTTATCAACAATTTGATGAAGCAATAAAAGATAGAAGTTCAAAAAATATATCTACAGAAACAACATTTATTGGAATAAATTCTGCCGAAATAAAAAACCATAAAAAAAATAAAAATATGTTTGAGGTAACAGTAGAATTTGTTAGTGAAATTATTTCTTGTATGAAAGACAAAGATAATAAAATAATCTCAGGAGATACAGAAAAAATAAAAAAAGTACATGATATTTGGAAATTTTCAAAAGACATTAGATCTACCAACCCAAATTGGTTTGTAATTGATACCCAAGCATAATTGACAAATAAACTTTCAGATAAAGATAAAAAAGATTGGAAAACATTTGTTGAAGGTAATGAAAAAATAGAAAATAAAGATACCGAATATTTAAACAAAGAAAAAAAATTTACTAAAAAAATAATTGATCTTCATGGTTGCACATTAGAAGGGGCCAATAAAAAAATTTTTGAATACATAGAAAATTGTTATTTAAATAATGTGGACAAAATAAATATTATTACCGGAAAAGGTTTAAGATCAAAAAATTTGGATGATCCATATCAATCAAATGATCTAAGTATTTTGAAATACTCTGTGCCAAATTTTATCAAGAATAATACTGAATTGATGGATAAAATATTAAAAATAGATTTTGATTCAGTTAATAGTCCTTCAAAAGGAAATTTTGATATAATTTTAAAATCAAAAAAAAAGTGAAACTAAATAAAAAAAAAATAATAGCCCGAATTAGAAAGGGAAAAAAAGATATTAAAAAAAATGTTAAAAATATTAAAAAGAAATTTAGAGGTAGAACCAGAAAAGGAAAAAAAGATATTAAAAAAAATTTAAAAAACTTTTTTGAATGGATAAAAGGAGCAAAATTAGTTGAACTTGAAGAATGTGACGTTTCAAAAGATCCTGTGAGACCAGAGTTAGATAATATTTTTAGAACAAGTTATGGGAGAAAAATATTTGGTGTAAAATATAAAGATGAAATTCATGCCGTAATGTGTTTTGCATTTACCAATCAAATCCCAAAAAGCGTAAAGGAATTAGATTTAATGAGTAAAGATGCTTTTTTACAAAGTGCTAATAGAGATCAAAATATTGGCAAGATTGCAATAGCATATACTGTTTGGTCTAACAAAAAAGGTGGAGGAAAATTAATTGTAAAACAAGTATTCAAAATGATAAAAAAATCTAACCATTTAAATAGACTGGTAACATTATCTCCTCTAACTGAAATGGCTCGAAATTTTCATCTAAATAATGGCGCTGAAGAGATACAAGTTAATAATGAAACACAAAATTTTGAATATAAAATTATAAAATAAACTTTGATAAATCAGTATCTTTTACTAATTCACCAATATTTTTCTTAATATAATCAGAATCTACAGTAATTTTTTCACCAGCCCTATCTGTTGCTGTGAAGCTAATTTCATCTAAAACTCTTTCAATAATTGTGTGGAGTCTTCTTGCCCCAATGTTTTCTACTGTTGAATTTACTTCATTTGCTATATTTGCAATTGTATCAATGCCACCATCTGTAAAATCCAAATCTACATTTTCAGTTTTTAGCAAAGCTTTATATTGTTTAATTAAACTATTGTCTGGTTCTTTTAATATTCTTATAAAATCTTCACTATTTAATGCATCAAGCTCAACTCTTATTGGTAGTCTCCCTTGCAATTCTGGCAAAAGATCAGACGGTTTTGCCAACTGAAAAGCTCCAGATGCAATAAATAAAATATGATCAGTTTTAATCGGTCCGTATTTTGTGCTTACAGTAGTGCCTTCAATTAACGGAAGCAAATCTCTTTGGACACCTTCTCTAGACACATCTCCACCAACACGATCAGTTCTTGCGGAAATTTTATCTATTTCGTCCAAGAAAACTATTCCATTATTCTCTGTGGTATTTTTTGCAGATTTAATAATTTTGTCTTGTTCAATTAATTTATCAGACTCTTCATTAATTAATATTTCATGAGATTCTTTTACGGACATTTTTTTCTTCTTAGGTTTGTTGCCCATTGATTTACCCAACATGTCTGAAATATTTATCATACCAACATTTGCTCCAGGCATACCGGGTATCTCAAATGATGGCATCTGACTTCCAGAATCACTTATAGCTATTTCTATTTCATTATCATCTAGGTCTCCATCTCTTAATCTTTTTCTAAAACTTTCTCTTGTAGCAACACTTGCTTTATTGCCAACCAAAGAATCTAATACTCTTTCTTCTGCAAGTTTTCGTGCTTGTGCATGAACTTCTTTTCTTTTTTTGACTTTTTCCATTGCTATTGCAATTTCTAAAAGATCTCTAATAATTTGTTCAACATCTCTTCCCACATAACCAACTTCAGTAAATCTAGTTGCTTCTACTTTTACAAAGGGAGCCTCAGCTAATTTCGAAAGTCTTCTTGAAATTTCTGTTTTACCAACTCCCGTTGGTCCAATCATAAGGATATTTTTTGGGAGAACTTCATCTTTCATATCACCTGTAAGAGCCTGTCTTCTCCATCTATTTCTAAGAGCTATAGCAACAGCCCTTTTTGCTTTGTTTTGACCAACAACAAATCTATCTAGTTCAGATACAATTTCTCTTGGTGAAAGAGAATTTTGAACACTTTTATTTTCTTGTGAAACTTTTTCTTTTGGGAATGATGTTACATTTGATTTTTTCATAATTTAAATCTTTTCTATACTTATGTTTTCATTTGTAAAAACACATATTTCAGATGCTACTTTAATAGCTTTTTTTGCTATTTCTTCGGCTGATAAATCTGTGTCCATTAAAACTTTAGCAGAAGCTAGAGCATAATTTCCACCTGAACCAATACCTATTACGTCTCCTTCAGGTTCTAATACATCTCCTGTACCTGAAATTATAAAACTTTTTTCTTTGTCACCAATCGCCATTAACGCCTCAAGTCTTCTTAAATATTTATCTGTTCTCCAGTCTTTAGCTAATTCAACAGCTGCTCTTGTTAAATTTCCAGCATGTTTTTCTAATTTTGATTCCAATCTTTCAAAAAGAGTTAGCGCATCTGCAGTTGATCCAGCAAAACCTGCGATCACATTTCTTTTTTCGATTTTACGTACTTTGTTAGCTGTTTTTTTTATAATGGTATTTCCCATGCTAACTTGTCCATCGCTAGCAACTACCACGTCATTATTCTTTCTAACTAATACAATTGTTGTCATAGCCTATAAATGGATACTAAATTTAATAGTTCAAGACTAAACTCGGTATTATTGCCATAATTCAATAATAGATATATACCTTTTTTAAGTTATGAAGCGGAAAGCAAAAATAAGCAGAAAAACTAAAGAAACCAACATCAATGTTGATTTAAATATTGATGGTAAAGGTAAATATAAAATAGAAACTGGCATAGGTTTTCTAAATCATATGCTTGAACAATTATCAAAGCACTCGTCTATGGATATAAATCTTAAAGCAAAAGGCGATACTCATATAGATCTTCATCACACAACAGAAGATACTGGAATTGCTATTGGCGAATGTTTAAAAAAAGCATCTAAGAAATTTGTAGGAATAAAAAGATATGCTCATGCATTAATTCCAATGGATGAAACATTGACTCGAGTTGCAATAGATATGTCAAACAGACCTTATTTAATTTGGAATGTTAAATTAAAAGTCGAAAAACTAGGTGAGATGGATACAGAACTATTCAAAGAATGGTTTCAAGCATTTTCACAAGCAGCGGGAATTACTATGCACATTGAAAATATTTATGGTGACAATAGCCACCACATAATTGAGTCTTGTTTTAAAGGATTAGCAAGATCATTAAGAGCTGCATTAGAAATGGATCCAAGGAATAAAAATGCAATTCCTTCTACAAAAGGTTCTTTATAAGTTTAATGAATGTCACAATTGTTGACTATAACTCGGGCAATATTAGCTCTGTAATAAACTCCTTTAAGGAAGTTGCTAAAGATAAAGTAAATATCGAGGTAACCTCAGATTTAAAAAAGATTAAATCAAGCGATAAGGTTGTTTTACCAGGACAGGGTTCGTTTAAGAGTTGTATAGATGCTCTTAACAACATCAATGGTTTAGTTGATACTTTGAATGAGTTTGCAGTTAATAATAAAAAACCTCTTCTTGGAATTTGCGTAGGTTTACAAATGTTTGGAGATATTGGTTATGAGGAAACAGAAACAAAAGGTTTAGGTTGGATTTCAGGAAAAGTATCAAAGATAGATAATCAAAACGGAAAATATAAACTTCCTCACATTGGCTGGAACCAAATAAATATTGTTAAAGAAAGTAAGATTTTTAAAGATATAGAAAATAAATCGCACATGTATTTTGTTCACAGTTATGAATTTATACCAGAAGATAAAAATGTAATTTCTACAACAACAGATTATTCATCAAATATTGTTTGTTCTATTGAAAAGGAAAATATTTTTGGAACTCAATTTCACCCCGAAAAGAGTGATAAAATTGGACTTAAAATAATTGATAACTTTATAAAATTGTAAATGAAAATTTTTCCAGCAATAGACATTAAAGATAAAAAGTGTGTTAGATTAGTCAAAGGAGACTTTGATAATAAAACTGAATATGAAATGTCCCCAGTTGATCAGGCTGGAAAATATAAAGATCATGGTTTTAAAAATTTACACATTGTTGATTTAGATGGAGCTTTAACTGGAAAGATATTTAACATTGATATTATTGAGGAAATAGTGGGTAAATTTGATCTTCAAATTGAAATAGGTGGAGGTGTTAGAACCTTTGAAAGTATTCAAAAATATATTGATGTAGGTGTTGAAAAAGTAATATTAGGAAGCGCAGCTATTAAAGATAAAAATTTTTTGCAAGAAGCATGTGAAAAATTTCCTAATAAAATTGCCCTAGGTTTAGATGCTAAAGATGGGTATTTATCCGTATCTGGTTGGAAAGAAAGTTCAAATCAATTAACTTTAGATTATTTAAAAGAAGTTAATGATTATGGTGCTAGTAGATTAATTTATACCGATATTAATAGAGACGGCACTAAAGCAAGCCCAAACTTTGAAGAAACATCAAAAGTTGCCGACAAATCTAATTGTCCAGTTATTATTTCAGGAGGAGTTTCTTCTATTGATGATGTTAAAAAAGCAAAAAATTTAAATAATAAAAATATTGAAGGTGTAATAGTTGGTAAAGCTATATACGATGGTGATATTAAATTAGAAGAACTAGCAAAAGAAATAGATGCTTAAAAATAGAATAATACCTTGTTTAGATGTTAAAAATGGTCGTGTCGTTAAAGGTATAAATTTTGTTGATCTTAAAGATGCCGGAGATCCTGTAGAACAAGCAAAAATTTATAGTGATGGTGGTGCTGATGAAATTTGTTTTTTAGACATTACTGCTTCAAATGAAAATAGAGATATCATTTATGATGTTGTAAAAGACACTTCTAAAAAATGTTTTGTGCCCCTAACAGTTGGAGGAGGAGTTAGAAGTGTTGAGGATATAAGCAAATTATTAAATTGTGGAGCTGATAAAGTTTCTATTAATACTGCTGCAGTTCAAAATGCAGAAGTTGTTGTTCAAAGTTCTAAAAAATTTGGATCACAGTGCATTGTTGTTGCAATAGATGCTAAAAAAAATGGAGATAAATGGGAAGTTTTTACACACGGAGGAAGAAACAATACCGGAATAGACGCAATAGAATTTGCAAAAAAAATGGAAGATAGTGGAGCTGGAGAATTGTTAGTTACTTCTATGGATAGAGATGGGACTCAAGTTGGTTATGATATTGATTTAATGTCAAAGACATCTTCTAAAGTTAATATACCGGTAATAGCATCAGGTGGAGTAGGTAATTTAGATCACTTAGTCGAGGGTATTAAATTAGGAAATGCTAGTGCTGTTTTAGCAGCATCTATATTTCACTATGGTAAATATTCATTAAAACAGGCCAAGGAATATTTGGACTCAAAAGGAATTCCTGTTAGAATTTGATATGCTCAATGCACTTGAAAACCTATTTAAGCTTGCAAGAGAAAGAAAAAATACTCCTGTAGAAGGCTCATATACTAATAAACTTCTAAGTGATAAATCTTTAAGTAAAAAAAAAATTTTAGAAGAAATTAATGAATTAATTGAAGCAGTAGAAAAAGATACAAATAAAATTCATGAAGCGGCTGATGTTTTTTATCATTTAACAATGTATCTCGAGGCTAACGAAATTAAAATCGAGGATGTAATGGAAGAATTAAATAATAGAAAAAAATGAGTTACGATGATAATAATATTTTTGCAAAAATCTTAAGAGGAGAAATTCCTTGTAAAAAAATTTATGAAGATGATTTTGTTTTATCTTTTCACGATATAAATCCACAAAAAAAAATTCACGCATTAGTTATTCCAAAAGGAAAATATGTTGATCTTGATGACTTCAGTCAGAACGCTTCATCAGAGGAGATGGTTGGACTGTTAAAAGGAATAAATACTGTTGCAAAAAAACTTGGTATTTCAGTTGATACAGGTAAGGGCTATAGAGCATTAGCAAATATAAGTGAAGATGGTGGACAAGAAGTTCCACATTTACATTTTCATTTATTTGGTGGTGAAAAAGTTGGTAAAATGGTTTTGTGATTATTAAAGTTGAAAGAAATTACCTAGAATTAAATTCTATAGAAGATCTAAATTATTCACAAAAACCAAACGAAAACTGTAATTTGCAACTTATAGATCCACCCGATTTTCAAATAAATAAATTTTTTTACAAACAAATTGGAAAAGATAATAAATGGATAGATCGATTGGTGTGGGATGACCAAAAATGGATTCAATATGTGGAAAATTCAAAAGTAAAAACCTACGTATTACAAGATAAAAAAGATTTAATTGGGTATTGTGAACAAATTTTTCATTTTGAAAAAAAAAATTGTGAAATTGCATACTTTGGAATTTTAAAAGAATATTATGGAAAAAAATATGGAGGTTTTCTTTTATCTAAAGCAATTAAAAATTCTTTTATAGATGGGATTGAAAGAGTGTGGTTACATACATGCTCATTAGACCATGAATCTGCATTAAAAAATTATAAAGCCAGAGGAATGAAAATATTTAAATCGGAAACGTTAAATTTAAATGTTAATTAATATAATTTTGTATTTTAAAAATATTGTTATTAATCATTAGATTATTTTCCACATTTGATATTTTTGTTTCTACTTTATTTTGGTAAATATCATAAGTTATCCAGCCAATTAAGTTTAAAGTATTTTTATCGAAATGAAGAATAATCGTTGTTTTTTCATAAAGAATTTTAAATGAATAATAATTTAAAGAGTTAGTTTGGTTTTCAGAATCTTTAATTTTTTTAATTAAAAAGTTTTTATCTAAAATAAGATTTAATGGAGTTTTGTCCAAACGATATCTATAGTATTGATTGCTTCTATCACTATTAATTATTAATGATTTTCCATTAGAAACTAATATTTTATTATAATAATCATCGTACTTGCAAAAAATTTTTTTTGGGTAGGCTATTATACATTCACCTTTTTCAATTTTTTTGCCAATTTTTTGAACAAAATTAAATTTTAAATTTTCAGTTAAGTTAAAATTACTTATTATTTTAGATTTTATTGATGCATTAACGGAGTTTTGAAATAAAAAAAAAAATATTAATATAAAAATTCTCATTATTTAAGAACTTCTCTTTTACCAACATGGTTAGCTTTACTGACTTCGCCATTGATTTCCATTTGGTCAATTATTCTTGCTGCTCTATTGTATCCAATTTGTAACTTTCTTTGTAAAAAAGAAGTGGAAGCTTTTCTTTCTGATTTAATAATTTCAAGGGCAGAATCATATAGTTCATCCATATTTTCTTTATCTTTAAAACTAGAGGTTGCTTCTTTATCATCTGCGTAGCTTAAAATTTCATCAACATAATTTGGCTCAGCTTGGTTTCTTAAAAAATTATTTATTTTTTCAATTTCGTTTTCTGAAACATAGGGAGCATGTATACGAACAATTCTGTTGGCAGATGACATATATAACATATCACCTTTACCGAGTAGTTGCTCTGCACCTTGTTCCCCGAGAATTGTTCTGCTATCAATTTTAGATGTTACTTGAAAAGATATTCTAGTCGGGAAATTTGCTTTTATGGTTCCAGTTATTACATCGACGCTTGGTCTTTGAGTGGCCATGATAATATGTATTCCGGCAGCTCTAGCCATTTGAGAAAGTTTTTGAATATAATTTTCGATTTCTTTGCTTGCTACTAGCATCAAATCTGACATTTCATCCACTATGACAACAATATAGGGCATAGAAACTTTATGTTTCTCATTATATCCGTCAATATTTCTTACACCTACTCTAGTCATAAGTCTGTATCGACTTTCCATTTCTTTAACTACCCAACCTAATACTGATGCCGCCCTTTTAGCTTCAGTTATTACAGGGCATAGCAAGTGTGGTATCCCTTCATAAGTTGAAAGCTCTAACATTTTTGGATCAATTAAAATAAACTTACATTTTTCAGGCGGATGTCTGTAGAGCAATGATAAAATTATGGTATTTATACAAACTGACTTTCCCGAACCTGTTGTTCCAGCTATTAAAAGATGAGGCATTGAGCTTAGATCTCCAGTGATAGGTAGTCCCGAAATACTTTTACCTAAAGCTATAGGTAATTTGATATTTTTTTTGGAAAAATCATTACTAGATATTATTTCACTTAAATAGACATTTTCTCGAAATGACTTAGGCAATTCAATTCCAACCGAACTACTTCCTGGTATAGTAGCAATTCTTGCAGATTCTGAACTAGTATTTCTAGCTATATCTTCCGATAAATTTATAATCTTTGAAACTTTGACGCCTGGTGCAGGCTCAAATTCATTTAATGTTACAACTGGTCCGTTGCTAATTTTTTTAATTTTACCTTCAACCCCAAAATCTAAAAGAATTTTTTCTAGAGTGTTTCCATTTATTTTTATCTCAGAAGAATTTTCTCTTTCTTTTTTAGTTGGTTTTTTTAAAAAATCTATAATAGGTAGTTTAAACTTGACAATTTTAGTATCCGATATTGGTTCTTTTTTGAATGAGAAGTTTTCTTGAATTCTTGTTTCATTTACCATTGGCTCTGTGGGTTTTTCAAAATTAACTTGGTTGTAATCACTTTCTCTTTTGGGTTTTTTTGAAAATATAAAAAGAATTTTTTTTATTAAACTAAAAATAAAAAATATCTTAAAATTTATGCTTTTAAAAAAAACTAAAGAAATTAAAATTATTAAGAAATAATAAGAAAATTTTTTATTCGAAGTAACTACACTCAAAAGAAAATTATCTTCAAATAAATTCCCTAAAAATCCATTATTGCCATTTATTATTAACCAAAAAGATTTTTCATGAAAAGCTGTAAAAAATAAACATCCAATAAAAATGTAAAAAACTGCAAAAAATGTATTTTCTATTATTATTAAAAAGGTTTTAGAAATAAGAATATTTATGCCAGTAAAAAAATATGTGATTGGTATTAAAATAGCAATTAAGCCAAAACTCTGAAAGAGTAAATCAGACACATAACTGCCTTTCGACCCCAAAAGATTTTTTACAACAGTATTTTCAGGAAAAATAAAATTTGGATCCTCTGGAGAGTAACTAAGCAGTGATATTAGTAGAAGAATAGAAATTGTTATTAAACTTATACCTATCAATTCAGCAAGTCTTTTTATGCAGAAACTACCTATTTTATTAATAAATTCATTCATATAAATTAAAAAACAAATTTGTCACTTTGTATCATTTTATTATTATTGTTAAAATTAAATAATATTATGAACGTTTGTTTAATAGGATATAACCTCACTAATTTTGTAACTGCTTTAGCGTTGATAAAAAAAAGTTTTACAGTTGATATACTATATGAAAAAATAAGAAAAAGAACTAAAACAAATAGAACTATTGGTATTTCAAAAAATAACTTTGAATTTTTAAGTTCAAACTTAAAACAAATATAGTTGGCCAACGACTAAAAATAAAATATTTAATGGAACAGTAGTATTTGGAAAAATAATAAAGTTTGATAAAGGAAAAATAGGGATTTTATTTGGAAAATTGAAATCTTTTTTCACAAGTATAAATTTAATATTCTTAAATTATGTAGTAATACCAATACTATAATATGGACATAGAAACTGGCAAGAAATTTATAAAAGAAA
>CAJWPG010000016.1 GCA_913045275.1 uncultured Pelagibacteraceae bacterium | reverse complement strand
ATTGAGTATCTAACATACAAACACCAACAGTTCCTCCATAAACAGTTTTTCCACCCACAGCTATATTTTTTTGATTGTCATCAAATTTCATAATTCTATCCTACTTTTAAATTAATTTCTAAACAAGCAATTAAATTTGACTTCAATAAAGATTAGATATTAAATTGTTTTAAGATGACAAAAGACACTAGATCAAATTATTTGTCTGGAGCAGAAGCACTTGTTAAATTATTAGATCAACACGAAGTAAATTATATTTTTGGATTGTGTGGAGATACATCTCTTCCTTTTTATGATGCTTTGTATCGACTTAATCATTCAATAAAGCACATATTAACAAGAGACGAAAGAAGTGCCAGTTACATGGCAGATGGCTATGCTAGAGTTACTGGAAAGGTGGGTGTATGCGAAGGTCCTAGTGGAGGTGGAGCAACATATATAATTCCTGGTGTTGTAGAAGCAAATGAGTCTTCTATTAGCGTTATATCTATTACATCAGATGTTCCAACGACTTCGATTGGTCATTTTCCATTAACCGAACTAAACCAAAAAGAATTATTTAAACCATTAACGAAATGGAATGAAATTTTAAATAACCCAAAAAAATTAGGCGAAAATATAAGAAAAGCTTTTAAGATGAGCACATCTGGAAGACCTGGGGCCTGTCATCTCAGTTTTCCTTTTGATGTTCAAACAGCTGAAATTTCTGATGAAGATATTTGGGTAAATAAAAAGTATTGTAAATTTCCATCTGATCCTATTAAGCCAGATCCAAAAAAAATAGATTTAATAGCTAAAGAAATATCTAAAGCAAAAAATCCAATAATTATTTGTGGCGGAGCAATAAAAAACTCTTTTGCAGAAACAGAAATAAAAAAACTAGTTGAGAAATTAAACATAGTTTTGGCTACCAGTGTTACTGGCAAAGGAACTTTAGAAGATTCCCATCCCAACTGTTTAGGAGTGGTGGGAAGTAATGGTGGCTCGTTATATACGCGTGAAGTATTGCAAAAATCAGATTTAATTATTTTTATTGGTTGCAGAGCAGGGTCTGTTACAACCGAGAAATGGCAATATCCAAGCTCAAAAAGCAAAATTATACATATAGATATTGATCCTCGCGTTATAGGGGCGAATTACAAAACTCATATTTCTTTAGTAGCTGACGCAAAAAAATCACTGATTGAGTTAAATAAAAAAATTAAAAAAAATAATTTTAATGGAGATAAAATAATTAAAATCACAAAGAAAAAAAAATTTTCCGAATTTAACAAACTTTGCAAAGAGGAGAAAGGACTTATAAAACCAGAGAGAATTGTTAAAGAAATTAATAACGTAATGCCAGACAATACATATATTGTTGTAGATCCAGGAACTCCTTGCCCTTATTTTTCTGCTTATTATAATTTTAAAAAATCTGGAAGGTATTTTGTTACAAATAGAGCTCATGGTGCTTTAGGATATGCATTACCAGCCTCAATTGGAGTTCAAATTGGAAGACCAAAGAATAAAGTTGTTTCAGTTATGGGAGACGGAAGTTTTGGTTTTGCAGTTGGTGAGCTTGAGACCGCCAAAAGATTAAGTTTGCCAATAATTTTTATTGTAATTTCAAATAGTGTGTATGGATGGATTAAAGCAGGACAAAAATCGAGTTTTAACAAAAGATATTATTCTGTAGATTTTTCAAGAACAGATCATGCAAGAGTTGCTGCTTCATATGGAATTAAGACTTGGACAGTAAAAAAACCTAATGAACTGAAAAAAATTATTTCAGAAGCAATTAAATATAAAAGAGGCCCCTGTTTAATTGATATTATTAGCCAACCTTTAGAAGAAGCTAAAGCTCCAGTTAGTGAATGGATAGCTTAATGGATTTAGAAAAAAAAAATATAGCTATAGTTGGAGGTGGAATTATAGGAATATCCTCGGCATTATATTTAATAAGAAGAGGTTGTAAAATTACCTTAATAGATAAAGATTTAAAAGGAGAATCAGCATCATATGGAAATGCCTCATGGTTGTCTAGCCCATCAATTACACCTGTACTCATGCCAGGAATGTTTGCTAAAATTCCAAAAATGTTATTTTCACAAGATGGACCTCTTTTTTTAAGATTTCCAGGTGTTTTAAAAACTATTCCATTTTTATTAAAATATTTATCTTACGCAAAAGTTGATAAAGTTGAGTATATTTCTAAACATTTGGTTACGCTTCTTTCAGATAGTATTGGAGAGCATAAAAAGTTAGCAGAAGGAACGAAAGCCATAAAATGGATTGAAGAATCACCATTTTTATTTATTTACAAAAACAAAGATGATTATATTAAAGATTCTTTTACTTGGGATTTAAGAAAAAAACATGGATTCAATTTAATTGAAATAGAAAAAAACCAACTTAAAAATTTATTACCTGGACTTTCAAATGAATATCAATTTGCAATAAAAATTGATGGGCAAGGATATATTTCAAATAGTCAAAATTATTTAGATGATTTAATTAATGGGTTTAAAGAATTAGGAGGTGAAATTATTGAAGATGAAGTTGTTGATATTGTTTCAAAAGAAAACAAAGTCGAGATTAAAACAAAAAATAGTAATTTAAATGCTGACAATGTTTTAATTTCTTCAGGAATTTATTCAGAATCTTTTTCAAAAAAATTTGGTGTTGAAGTGCCTATTCAATCAGAAAGAGGCTATCATTTAGAATTATTTGAAACAAATATTAGAATAAAATATCCAATAATGAATGGTTATCTCAAACTTGCTATTACTCCGCGACCCACTGGAATAAGGTTTGCTGGACTTGTTGAGTTTGGAAGCTTTAACTCAAAACCAAATAATAAAGCATATGAACTTTTATTGAGAAATGCAAAATCAATGTTTCCCGGTATTACTTACGCACACAAACAAGAATGGAGCGGTCATCGACCATCAACTGTGGATAGCTTACCTATTATTGGACCTTCAAAAATTGATAATAAGATTTTTTTTGCTTACGGCCATCATCATATTGGTCTTACTGCCGGACCTAAAACTGGTGAAATGATTGGAAAAAATATTTTAAGAGATAATAACCAATATGACTTAACACCTTACAGTTCGGACAGATAATAATACAATCTCACATTGTATTTATATTTAGTCTATTGATATTTGTTTTGTAATCTGTTGAAATCAATTCTTAATTGTACAATTAACTTAAAATATAGAGGGGAAATTATGATTAAGAAAATATTTAGTCTTATCTCAATTTTAGCGATCTCTTTTTTCACAGCAGTAAATTCAAATGCTGGAGAAAAATGGGATATGCCAATGGCATATTCTGCAACAAACTTCCATAGTATGAATGGGGTGTTGTTTGCAGACGCGGTTAGAGTAGCAACAGGCGGTGAAGTAGATATAACGGTTCACCCTGGTGGATCTTTGTTTAAAGGTGGTGAAATTAAAAAAGCTATCCAAACTGGACAAGTTCCAATAGGAGAAAGATTGTTATCAGGACACCAAAATGAAAGTTTGATTTTTGGAACTGATTCAATACCTTTTCTAGCAACTTCTTACAAAGCATCAGATAAGCTATGGAAACATTTAAAGCCAGAATTAACTAAAATCTTAGATGAACAAGGATTAGTGTTGCTTTACGGTGTGCCGTGGCCAGCTCAAGGATTATATTTTAATAAAGAAATTAATTCTGTTGCTGATAGCAAGGGTATAAAGTTTAGATCATACAACAATTCAACGGCTAGAATAGCTGAGCTAATGGGAATGTTGCCAGTACAAGTAGAGGCAGCAGAACTATCACAAGCTCTAGCAACAGGTGTTGCAGAATCTTTTGTATCTTCAGGTTCAACTGGTTATGACAGAAAAGTATGGGAACATTTATCTCACTTTTATGAAGTTAATGCTTGGTTACCAAGAAACTATGTAATGGTTAACAAAAATTCATGGAATAAACTTGATAAAAGTACGCAAAATATAATTATGGGTGTTGCACAAATGGCCGAAGCAGCAGGTACTGCTAGATCAGAGCAACTTTCAGGATGGTATTTAACTCAATTAGCCGCAAATGGAATGAAAGTTCAAGTTGCAGAAGGTCAATTGAGAGCTGACTTAGAAAGAATAGGAAAAACTATGTCAGATGAGTGGATGGCAAATGCCGGAGCTGTTGGTGCAAAGATAATTGACGGTTTTAAATCTGAATAATAATTAAGTAAATCAATTTATTGAGCCCAATTAATTTTGGGCTCAATTTTTTTTTATAATTTTATGGAAAAAAAGCATCCATTGAGAAACATTCTAGACAAAACATATCTTGGAGCAGCATATCTGGCTGCTTTTTTTTTAGTTTGTATATTAGTAATCATATGCGTTCAAATGATAGCTAGATGGACAGGTTTTGTTGTCATGGGAGCAACAGCTTATGCTGGCTATGCAATGGCAGCATCAGCATTTTTTGCAATGGCCTATACACTTCATCAAGATGGGCATATTCGAGTAAGAATACTTTTAAATAAATTAGGTAAAAATAAAAAATGGGGCGAAAGGTGGTGTTATGGAATTGGTTCATTGCTTGCAATTTATTTTTTTTATTACGCTTCTAGAGGAGCACATTTTTCATATATATTAAACGATATTTCACAACAAGATGATGCATGGCCTATGTGGATACCGCAAATGGTAATGGTGTTAGGTACTTTACTTTTAGCTATAGCCTTTTTAGATAGATTTTATCAAGCAATTTTTTTTAAATATGAAGATTTAGAAATTCAATGGAAAGTAAAAGACGAAAAAGCAATTGATGCTGAATAGAATTTTATGGAAAATTTATATTTAACAGTAATTTTTTTATTTACACTATTTTTTCTATTAGGTAGCGGTGTATGGATTGGACTTGCGTTAATGGGTGTTGCATACGTTGGAA
Organism: uncultured Pelagibacteraceae bacterium; assembly: GCA_913045275.1. Classification (GTDB taxonomy): domain Bacteria; phylum Pseudomonadota; class Alphaproteobacteria; order Pelagibacterales; family Pelagibacteraceae; genus Pelagibacter. Next base: position 15,418 of record CAJWPG010000016.1, on the reverse strand, counting down.
TGGAAATGTTTACAGTTCGACCGGCGGGAGACGCAATGATCACAACTATTTGGACGACCTCATCTAGCTGGTCTTTAACGGCTCTGCCTCTATTTATTTGGATGGGTGAAATATTATATAGGACAAGATTATCTGAAGATTTATTTAAAGGTTTAGCTCCATGGATGAATAATTTACCTGGAAGACTACTTCATACAAATATTGTTGGATGTACATTTTTTGCAGCGGTATCAGGTTCTTCAGCGGCAACATTAACCACAGTTGGAAAAATGTCCGTACCAGAACTAAGAAAGAGAAAGTATCCTGAAAATATGACAATAGGAACTTTAGCAGGATCGGCAACACTAGGTTTAATGATACCTCCTTCGTTAACTTTAATTGTTTATGGAGTCACTATCAACGAGTCTATTATTCAATTATTTATGGCGGGTATATTTCCTGGTTTAGTACTAGCAGTACTTTTCATGACTTATGTTGGTACTTGGGCAACTTTTAATAAAAATAAAATGCCTGAAAAAGATCCGCAAATATCATTTTTAGAAAAAGTCAAAAGGTCAAGATTTTTAATTCCAATTTTTTCTTTAATTATTTTTGTAATAGGTTCTATGTATATGGGTTGGGCTACCCCAACTGAAGCAGCGGCCTTTGGAGTTATTGGTGGATTAGTACTTGCAGCAATTCAAGGATCTTTAAATTTTAAAACATTTTTTGCAAGTTTAATAGGTGCAACTAAAACCTCTTGTATGATTGCTTTTATTTTAGCAGGAGGAGCATTTTTAACTTTGTCAATGGGATTTACGGGTTTGCCAAGATCTATAGCAGAGTGGATAGGTTCTATCGGATTGTCTAATTTACAATTATTATTATGCTTAATGGTTTTTTATATAGTGTTAGGATGTTTTTTAGATGGAATATCATCAATAGTATTAACGATGGCCGTAATAGAACCAATGATCAGAGATGCTGGTATAAATGTGATTTGGTTTGGAATATATTTAACTGTTCTTGTCGAAATGGCCCAAATAACTCCACCAGTAGGATTTAATTTATTTGTTCTACAAGGAATGACCAAACATGAAATGTTGTTTTTAGCCAAGTCAGCACTTCCAATGTTTTTAATGATGGTAGTAATGGTATTCATTATGATAGCTTTTCCAGAATTGGCTACATATTTACCAAGCACAGTCAGAGGTTCCGGAGGAGGATAGCACTTCTTAAAAAATTTAAATAAATTTTTTCATTATATTTAAAGGTTTTAATTCAAGTCCATTATCCACTAAGTTGTCTTTTATAGATTTTGCTGTCGCTAATGAGCTTTCATTGTCACCATGTATGCAGACCGAGTCTATTTCACAAGGTATTTTTTTTCCACTATAACAATTTAATGCTTGGTTTTTTACCATGCTTAAAACGTGTATTTTTGCCTCTTTAGGGTCTGTAATTAAAGCATTTTGTTTTTTTCTAGAAACGAGATTACCATCATCCTCGTAATTACGATCTGCAAATATTTCGCATGCTATTTTCATATTTAATTTTTTTGCTGCTTCTTCCATTTTAGATCCTGTTGGAACCAAATAAATAAGATCTTTGCTTATTTCATTTATGGATTTGGCAAGTGTTGTAGCTAATTCAATATCTTCACAAGCCATGTTATTTAATGCACCATGAGGCTTGATGTGAGTTACATTTTCTCCATGTTTAGATGCTATTTCTTGCAAAATTGCATATTGATCAATTATTAGTTTTCTAATTTCTGAAAAAGATAAATTCATTCTTTTTCTTCCAAAGTTTTCTGGATCATTAAAAGAAGGATGAGCACCAATGCTAACTCCATTTTTTTTGGATATTTCAATTACTTGATTCATAGACTCATCATCACCCGCATGAAACCCACAAGCCACATTTGCTGAATTTACTATATTAAGCAAATCAGGATCATACTTGTTAGAATGATGCTTTGATTTTTCACCCAAATCACAATTGATATTAATTTCCATAGTTTTATTACTTGAAGTATAACATGGCATGATAAAAAATATATCAAATCTTGGAGACTCAGCATTATATTGTGATTTTGGGAATGATGTAAATAGAGAAATTAATTCTAAAGTACTAAAATATTTTAAAAATATTAAAAAAAAAAATATTGAAGGAATTACCAATCTTACACCATCCTATAACAAATTAATCATCTCTTTTGATTTAAAAGTAACAAACTACAAAATTCTTAAAAAATTAATTGAAGATTTGGAATTAAATAAAATTGAAAAATTAGAAAATAATAAAATTAAAATTCCAATTTGTTGCGAAAAAGAGTTTGCGCTTGATATTAAAAGATTAGAAAAAAACCTAAAAATTTCAGAGGAAAAAATTCATGAAAAATTTTTTTCTAAAGAATATTTTTGCTATATGACAGGTTTTATAGCAGGTTTGCCTTTTTTAGGTGATTTAGATTTATCTTTAAAAACAAAAAGATTGGAAACTCCTAGAGTTAAAATTCCAAAAGGTTCAGTTGGATTAGCCGAACAGTTTTGTAATATATACACTTTTGAAAGTCCTGGTGGTTGGAATATAATTGGTAATTCTCCGTTAAATATCTTTGATAAGACAAATGAAGCCAAACCAAATTTAATTAATCCTGGTGATACAGTAATTTTTGAAAAAATCTCAAAAGCACAATACGAAAAGTACAATGATTAAAAATTATTTTGAAGTAATTAGACCTGGAATTAATACCACATTTCAAGATTTAGGTAGAAATAATCTCTATCATATTGGAATTCCTTTTAGCGGCGCAATGGACAATAGAAATTTTATTTTAGCAAATTCTATTGCAGGAAACAAAGAAAATACTCCAGTTATTGAGTTCGCTTATCAAGGTCCGCTATTAAAATTTAAAGGCGAAAAAATTAATTTTAATATAACAGGAAATGTAAGTTTTAATTTAATAAAAAAAGAAGGACCAATAGAAGGCAATTGTTATCAAAATTATACTTTAGAAGAAGGAGATCAATTAGACATATTCTCCACAAATAAATCAGTCTATGGCTATCTAGCAATTTGTGGAACTTTTGAAGTTCAATTTCAATGGAACAGCTGTTCTACTAATACTAAAGCAAATGTTGGAGCTAACAATGGTAAAAAAATAGAAAAAGATCAATTAATTAATATTTTAGATATTCATTCAGAAAATTCAAAAAGAAGATTGGAATATATAAATACTAAAATAGAAAATATTAGAGTTATTAAAGGTACAAACTTTGATTATTTCTCTGACAAAGGAAAAAAAAATTTTTTTGAAAAATATTTTACTGTTACAAAATTAAGCGATCGAATGGGAATGCGATTAGAGGGTGATAAAATTGAAAATGCTGTTAATACAAACATTAAATCTGAAGGAATAATCAAAGGTGTAATTCAAGTTCCTGCGGATGGAAATCCTATAATTATGCTATCAGATCATGGCACAATTGGAGGTTATCCAAAAATAGGTGTTGTGATAAGCGCTGATTATGACAAATTAGTTCAATTGCCACCTGGCTCTAAAATTAAATTTCAAGAAATAGAATTACCTGAAGCCGAAATGTTGTTTAAGCTTTATCAAATGGAAACAAAAAATTTGATTTTAAAAATAAAATGAAATTAATTTCGAAATTACCAGGAGCTTTGCTGGTTTTTCTGGGTGCATTTTTATTAAGTTTTGGAGGTTTAATAGTTAAGTCTTTTGAAGGAGCTACTCTATGGCAAATACTGTTTTGGAGACAATTATTTTTTGTTGTATTAGTCATTATATTTTTATTATTTACTTATAAAAAAAAAATATTTATTGCATTGTATCAATCAGGAATACCCGGATTTATTGGTGGAATAATACTTGGTTTTGGTTTTAGTGCCTATGTTTTTGCGATGTACAATACAACAGTTGCAAATGCTAACTTTATTATTCAAACACAAGCAATCTTTCTAGCAATTTTTGGATATTTATTTTTAAATGAAAAAATATCTAAATTAACTTTAGCATCTATAATTCTTGCAATATCTGGAATATTGCTAATGGTTGGCAATTCTTTATCACCAGGACAATTATCAGGAAACCTTGTTGCATTTGTTATGCCAATCTCTTTTGCGGTTTTAATTATTATTGTAAGAAAATATCCCAAAGTTGATATGATACCACTACAACTTTTTGCTGGAATAGCAGCAATGTTCATAGGTTATTTTGTTTCAACAAAAATTAGTATATCTGCAAATGATCTATTTTTAGCTTTCATAGCTGGTTTTTTTCAAGTTGGTTTAGGTTTTATTTTCATAACTATAGGAGCAAAAAAAACCCTATCAGCAATGGTAGGAATTTTAATGATGACTGAGGCGGTATTAGGACCGTTTTGGGCATGGATCTTTTTAGATGAAAATCCACAATTTTATGCATTAATAGGAGGATCAATTATTTTATTTGCAGTTTTTATTCAATTTTATTCTTTGTTAATCAAAGAAAAAATATAAAAATGAAAACCACAAAATATTTTTCATAAATTATTTTATCTTCTTTTATAAAAAATGTAATATTAAGTTATAATATTAAAACGATTCATGGATGATGTAGTAATAGTAGGTGGAGGCATAATAGGGGCGGCGACAGCCTATTTTTTATCAAAAGAAGGAAGAAAAGTTAAGGTAATTGAAAGAGATCCAACTTATAAATCTGCCTCTTTTCCTTTATCATTAGGGGGATTTAGAAGACAATTTTTTCAAAAAGAAAATATTCTTCTTGGAAAATTTGCTAAAGATTTTATTTTTCAAATTCCAGAATTGCTAAAAACAGAAAAGAATCCAAATCCAACTGCCAGCATGGTGCCAAATGGATATTTGTTGATGTTTGGTAAAGATGAAGCAGAAGAACAATATAGAGCTCTAGAAAATCATAAAGAATGTGAAGCTGGGACAAAAAATATAAAAGGTTCTGAAGTAAGTAAAATTTTTCCATACATCAATAACGAAGGAATTGAAACTGCAACTTACACAGATAACAAAAGTGAAGGATGGATTGATCCTTTCATGTTTCATGGCGCACTTAAAAGTAAAGCAACAGAGTTGGGTGCCGAATTTTTGAAAGGAGAAGTTAAAAGTTTATCTGAAATTAATGCCAAAACTATAGTATCGGCAGCCGGTTGCTGGACAAAAGAACTGTTAGAAGATATTCCTGTGGTTCCTCAAAAACATACGGTTTTTAGAGTTAAATGCCCAAAACATTATCCTGAAATGCCATTAATTGGAGATTTAACAACAGGTGTCTATTGGAGACCTGAAGGCAAAGAATATTTAGCTGGATCACCTTTATCTGTATTTGATGCTGAAAATCTTGAGCCAGCTTGGAATGATTTTGAAGAACTAGTTTGGCCAGCTCTAGCAAAAAGAATACCTGCATTTGAAGAACTAAAATTAACAGGAGGATGGGCAGGCTATTACGATTGTAATAAACTTGATAACAATGCTGTAGTTGGAAAACATCCAAAATATGAAAATGTTTATATAGCCTCAGGTTTTACTGGAAGAGGATTAATGCAAGCACCTGGAATAGGAAGGGCTCTTACTGAGTTGATTACTACAGGAAGTTATCAAACAATTGATATTAGTGTTTTTGCAGTTGAAAGAGTGTTAAACAGTAACGCAAGACCAGAACCATACGTATTATAATTTCTTAAAAGTTCCAAATATTATTTAGAATCTTTTCTCTTCTGCATGCTTTTTTATACCTTAAATAATTTAAGAAATACTCTTGATAATAGTTTTGATGCTTATCCTCAGCTTTATAAAATTCGTCAAATTCTTTTATATAAGTTAATACTTTTTTTTGAAATTTTTTTTCTATTTTTTTAATATTATCTTCAATCAATATTTTTTGCTTTTGATTTTGATAAAAAGCAACAGATCTATAACTATACCCTTTATCACAAAATTGGCCATACTCATCAAAAGGATCAATGTTAATCCAAAAATTATCTAAAAGTTTTTTGTATGATATTGTGGAGCTATCATAAATAACTTCAATTGTTTCAAAGTGTCCTGTGTCTCCATATGTGACTTCTTTGTAAGATGGATTTTTTGTTGTTCCTCCAGAGTATCCCGATATAACTTCAGTTACTCCATTTATCTTTTCAAAAGATTCTTCCATACACCAAAAACATCCACCTGCAAAATAAGCTTTTGATAAATTTTGAGCGTATAAAATTTTTGATGAAGTTAATAAGATTAAAAAAATAAAAAAAAAAACTTTCATCTATATATTAAAAATATTTAATCCCATTCTGATGGCAATAAAAATTACCAATATAGATGTAATGAAAGCCAGTATCTTTGTTGAAAATAATTTTAAATTTAAGAAGTTTCCTATTTGTCCACCAATAAAAACTGCTAATAATAAGTAATAATATTCTTTAATTTCAATTAAATTTTGATTTTTGCTTAATTGACCGATTATTCCAAATATAGAATTTATTAAAATAAACAATGAAACAGTAGTTGTTATATGTTTTGGATTAGCGGCTCTAAATAAATAAAGAATAGGTCCTAAAAAAATACCCCCTCCTATTCCAACAATCCCTGAAACAAATCCTAAAATAACACCTATTAATGCAGAAATATAAAGCGGTAAGGTTTTGTAACTTGATGAATTGTTGCCATAGGATTTAAAATTAATCAACAACAATATTCCAGCAATTCCTAAAACAAAAAATAATATTATTTCAAATAATTCTTTTTCAATTTGGATTGATCCTCCAATAAAAGCAAAAGGTATTGATCCAAGCAAATAAGGTGAAAGAAGTTTTAAATTTAAATTTCCTGCTCTTATATAGTTGAATGAGTTTCCTGAAACTACAATTATATTACAAGCTAATGCTATAATGGGAAATATTTGATAAGGTATAGCCCACAAAAGCAATAAAGCTAGATAAGTAGAACCTCCTCCAAAACCAACACTTGAGTAAATTAACGCAGTTACAAAAAAAAGAATTGATAATATAGTCATAGAAAAATTATGAATGTAAATATAGCATTATTAACTGTTACTGACACAAGAACTTTAAGAACAGATAAATCAGGAAATATACTTTATAAAAAAATCAAAAAGGCCAAACATAATTTAATTGATAGAAAAATCTGTAAAGATAATAAAAGAGATATAAAAAAAATTCTTAAATATTGGTTAAAAAAGAAAAAAATAGACGTTATTATAACAACCGGCGGAACAGGGTTAACAGGAAGAGATATTACTCCTGAAGCAGTAGAAGAGGTGGCTGATAAAAGAATACCAGGTTTTGGAGAAATATTTAGATATGTAAGTCTAAAAACTGTTGGAACATCCTCAATTCAATCAAGAGCTTGTGCTGTATTAGCAAAAGGCAAATATATATTTGCACTTCCAGGATCATCAGGTGGAGTAAAGGATGCTTGGGATAAAATTTTAGTACATCAACTGAATATAAATCATAGACCTTGTAATTTTGTTGAATTGATTCCAAGATTAAAAGAAAAGTAAGTTTAATTTACTTATTTACTCTAGTTGCAATAAATACTCCTAAAGAAGCAATAGCAAATCCAATTACATCATAAGAACTAAGAGTTTCATTTAAGAACAACCATGCCATAATCGCAGAAGTTGCTGGAATTAAAAAAAATACAGTTACAGTTTTGCTGGCCGAATTATGTTTAATTAAATACATTAGTATAGTGAAAGCACCAAATGATACTAAAAAAATTTGATGGCTCATTGCTATTATAAAAGTTTTAGAAAAAATTATATAAGGATCTACAAATAACAAAATTATTACCAAATGAAACAAGCAACCTCCAATTGCTTGATACATGTTACTAACAGACAATGGTAAATCATTACTTAATTTTTTTTGCCAGAGCGTAGAAGAAGTAATTGCAATCAATGCTATAAACACAGAAAAGATACCAATTGCCGGTAATGTTTTTCCTATATCAAAACCCAAAACTAATACCGCACCTATAAAACCTAAAATAACACCAACCCATTGTTTCCATGTCACTTTCTCTTTTAATATTGGACCCGCCAAAGCATTTGTTAAAATAGGCTGCAAAGTGACAATTAAAGCAGCTATTCCAGTAGGCAAGCCTTTTGATACTGAAAAAAAAACTCCACCAAGATAAAAACCATGAAATAGGATGCCGCTAAAAATAGATTGTATGAGATGTTTTTTTTGACAAAAAATTTTCTTTTTTGTTAAAATTGAAAAAATTAAAAAACCTAAAGATACAATAATAAATCTAAATGATAATGCTGAAAAAGGATCGCTATTATCTATAATTGGTTTTGTCGTTATGAAAGCAGACGACCAAAGTAAAATAAAAATAAAAGGAAAGAGTCTTATCATTTAAAAGAAAAATATTTACTTTTGATATTTTTCTTTCCACTCAGAGTAGAGCATTCCATAAATATGCTCTCTAGCATCTGGATCAGAAATTTGTATTCCTTTTTTTTCAGCTTCTTCTCTGTACCATCTTGATAGACAATTTCTACAGAACCCAGCAAGATTCATTAAATCAATATTTTGAACATCTGTTCTTTTTCTAAGATGATTAATTAATCTTTCAAATGCTGCAGATTGCAGTTCTTTTTTGGTGTCTTCGTCCATAATTTAGTATATTTCGTTAGTATGAAATTATCTGGATCTTATCAAATAAATTTAGAAAAACAAAAGGTATGGGAGGCATTAAATGATGCTGAAATATTAAGAAAATCAATTCCAGGATGTGAAAAATTTATTAAAAATTCTGACACTGAATTTGCAGCGACTGCCACAAATAAAATAGGACCATTTAATGCGAGTTTTACTGGTGATATACAATTAAAGGAAATTAATGCACCTGATAGTTACATAATCGAAGGATCAGGAAACTCACCAGTAGGTTTTGCTTCTGGAAAAGCTAAGGTAAAATTAGAAGATGCTGAAGGAGGCACAAAACTTTCTTATGAAGTTGAAGCAAATGTGGGAGGAAAGATTGTTCAGGTAGGATCACGCTTAATTGATATGACAGCAAAAAAAATGGCCGATATTTTTTTTGGAAAATTTTCTGAATTGATTTCTTCAGAAAGTATTTTATCTGAAATTGAAAACATGAAGGAAGAAGAAACTCAGCAAAAAGAAAAAACAAATATTCAGAAAAAAATTAATAATAAATATATTTTTTATTTATCTGCACTAGTTTTACTTGTTATTGTTGGTTATTTAATAATTTGAATCGCGTTACGCTAGAATAATAAAAGTAAAATAATTGATCATCTTGATTTATTATGTTTTACTAAAACACTAATAATATAAATTAACAACCTTATTCAAGGAGTGCGGACGATGAAGAAGGTAAGTTTAGAAGTTAACGGAAAAAAAGTTAGCAAAGAAGTACCTGATCATACGCTTTTGTCAGTTTTTTTAAGAGATATATTAAATTTGACTGGAACACATGTTGGATGTGACACTAGTCAATGCGGAGCATGCGTGGTTCATGTAGATGGAAAATCAATAAAAAGTTGCACTACATTTGCTGCAGATCTTGAAGGAACAAAAATTACCACAATAGAAGGAATAACACAAAATGGAAAACTCCACCCCATGCAGGAAGCTTTTAAAAAACTTCATGGTTTACAATGCGGATTTTGCACACCAGGCATGGTTATGAGTGCGATAGATCTTTTGAAAAATAACAAAAAACCAACCGATGCAGAAATAAGAGAATGGTTAGAAGGCAATATATGTAGATGCACCGGTTATCAAAATATTGTTGCTGCAGTTAAAGAAGCAGCTTCAAAAATGTAGGAGAATAAAAATATGGCAAGTTTAGTTGGATCAAGAGTTGAAAGGAAAGAAGATAAGAAACTTTTAACCGGGAGAGGAAAATATACTGCCGATATAAATTTTGTTAATCAAACCTTTGCTTATTTTGTACGTTCTCCCCATGCAAGAGCTCAAATTAAAAATGTCGACACTTCAAAAGCTTTAAAAGCTCCAGGCGTTGTAGCTGTACTTACAGGAAAAGACATAGCAGATGATAAAATTGGAGGACTAATAGCAGGCTGGAGAATTAAAAGCGAAGATGGTTCTGATATGAAGGTTCCTGCACACCCACCTTTAGCAAGCGATACTGTAAATTATGTAGGAGATCATGTTGCGGTTGTTATTGCCGACACACTTGATGAAGCTAGAAATGCAGCTGAATTTGTTAAAGTTGATTATAAAGTTTTAAAGGCTGTAGTTAATACGGCTGAAGCAATGAACTCCGATCAAATCTATAAAGATATTCCTAAAAATTTATGTTTTGACTGGCTATTAGGAGATAGAGCAAAAGTAAAGGAAGCTTTTGATAAAGCAGATAAAATTATAAAAATTGATTTAATTAATAACAGACTTATTCCAAACGCTATGGAACCAAGAGCAGCGAATGCTGATTACAATCCTTCAAATGAAGAAATAACATTGTATACTACAAGTCAAAATCCACACTTAGCTAGAATAATTATTTCCGCATTTAATGGAGTGGCTCCAGAAAACAAACTCAGAGTTATAGCCCCAGATGTAGGAGGTGGTTTTGGTTCAAAAATTTATCCATATGCTGAGGAAGTTGTTTGTAGTTGGGCTGCTAAAAAAATCGAAAGACCAGTAAAATGGGTTGCCGATAGAACAGAATCTTTTTTATCAGACTGCCATGGCAGAGATCATGTCACTCATGCTGAACTGGCAGTTAAGAATGATGGAACATTTCTAGGATTTAAAAATGAAACAACGGCAAATATTGGAGCTTATGCTTCAGTGTTTGCAACGGTCACGCCAACTTATTTATTTGGACCGTGTGCAACTGGCGTTTATAAAATGCCTGCAGCTTACAGCAATGTAAAAGCTGTTTTTACTAACACAGCACCTGTAGATGCCTATAGAGGAGCTGGAAGACCAGAAGCGACATATACAATTGAAACTTTAGTAGAAAAAGCAGCTAGAGAATTAGGCATGGATCCTGCTGAAATTAGAATGAAAAATTTTCCAACCCAATTTCCATATCAACAAACTTTAGTTCATTCAGTTGACTCAGGTGATTATGTTAAAGGTTTAAATAAAGCTATGGAAGTAGCTGATTATAAAGGCTTTGAGAAAAGAAAAAAACAATCAGCGTCAAAAGGCAAGTTAAGAGGAATAGGTTTTTGTTCATATTTTGAGGCGTGCGGAATAGCTCCTTCTCCAGTTGTTATGATGTTAGGATGCGGGATAGGACTTTGGGAATCAGCTGAAGTTAGATTTAACCCAACGGGAAATGTAACAGTGTTTACAGGTTCACACAGCCATGGACAGGGTCACGAAACTACATTTGCACAAATAGCCTCTGATCAATTAGGAGTACCAATAGAAAATATTGAAATTTCTCATGGCGACACTGATAAAGGACCTTTTGGATATGGAACATATGGATCAAGATCATTAACAGTAGGTGGAACTGCAATTGTCAAAGCTTGCGAAAAAATAATAGCTAAGGGTAAAAGAGTTGCAGCAAAAATGCTTGAAGCAAGTGTTGAGGATGTTGAATTTAGTAACGGAGAATTTGTTGTAGCAAAATCAAATAAAAAGAAAACAATTGGTGAAGTAGCATTTGCTTGCTATCTACCAGGAACTTATGGAGAAGTTAAGTCTCCTCTCCCAGAAGGAGAAGAGCCAGGGCTTAAAGAAACTTCATTCTTTGATCCAGTTAACTTTTCTTTTCCAGCAGGCTCCCACATATGCGAAGTAGAAGTGAATCCAGAAACAGGAGAAACGAAAGTTGTTAAATACACGGCAGTTGATGATTTTGGGACTATTATAAATCCTTTAGTTGTTGAAGGCCAAGTACATGGAGGTTTGGCTCAAGGAATTGGTCAGGCGCTTTATGAAAGTTGTCATTATGATGGATCTGGTCAGTTAATTACAGCATCATATATGGATTATACTATGCCAAGAGCAGACAATTTTCCAGAATTTCAACTAGATTGGACTTGTACACCAGCAACAACAAACCCTTTAGGAACAAAAGGATGTGGTGAAGCAGGCGCTATAGCTGCACCACCAGCAGTAATGAACGCTGTTATGAATGCAATAGGAACAGAAATTTCAATGCCAGCGACAGCCGAAAAGGTCTGGAAAGCATGCAATAAAAATAAAAAAATAAAATCGGAAGCAGCTTAAGGAGATATTATGAAAACATTTAATTATCATACAGCAAAAGATGTAAAAGAAGCTTCAAAGCTAGCCTCTTCTAATTCTGCTTATTTAGCAGGAGGAATGACAACAATTCCTTCAATGAAATTAGGATTAGCGTCTTACAAAGACATAATTGATATAAAAGGAATAAAAAGTCTTTCAGGAATTAAAATTAGTAGAAAGTCAGTAAAAATAGGATCAACTACAAAACATGCAGAAGTAGCAAACTCAAAAGACGTGAAAAAAGCAATACCATCTTTAGCAGCTTTAGCTGAAGGGATAGGAGATGCTCAAGTAAGAAACAGAGGAACAATAGGAGGTTCTATTGCCAACAATGACCCATCAGCAGATTATCCATCAGCATGCATAGCTTTAAACGCGATTATTCATACCAATAACAGAAAAATAGATGCAGACAAATTTTTTAAAGGTACGTTTGAAACTGCTTTAAAAAGTGGAGAAATTATAGAAGCAATAGAATTTTCAATACCAGAAAAATCAAATTATCAAAAATATCCTAATCCGGCATCAAGATACGCAATTGTTGGAGTATATGTAGCTAAACACAAAGATGGAGTTAATGTAGGGGTTACTGGAGCAAAATCATGCGTTTATAATGATAAGAATATAGCAAAGACACTTTCTAATAATTTTTCATCTTCAGCAATTAGCAATGTTAACGTTTCTTCCTCAGGTATGAACTCAGACATTCATGCATCAGCAGAATATAGAGCTAATATGATAAAAGTATTTGCAAAAAAAGCTGTTGAAGCTTGCTAATTAAATCTATCAGTATTAATTTCTAATTGAATGAAAAGTTCATTTGATGAAAAAATTCTTGATGAAGCACATGATTGGGCAAGTTCCAATCAAAAAGTAGTTCTTGCAACAGTAATACAAACATGGGGCTCTTCGCCAAGACAAGTGGGTAGCAGAATGGTTGTTAATGAAAAAGGTGATTTTTCAGGCTCTGTTTCTGGCGGATGTGTAGAATCAGCTGTAGTTCGAGAATGCATTGAATTAATAAAAGAAAACAAACCGTGCAAAAAGATTGAATTCAAAGTGTCCAATGAAAGTGCATGGGAAATAGGTTTAGCTTGTGGTGGAGAAATTGCCATTTACCTTGAACAAATAAATTAATGAAACTTGAAACACTTAAAGAAATTTTAAAAAAAAAATCATCCAAAACTGAATTTGCAATTATAACAAATCTAAAAAATGGTGTTAGTGAAATATTTGAACCAGGAAAATCTTTAAGTGAAGAATTTGAAAATTATAAAAAATATATTGAAAATTTTTTTAGTTTAAAAAAAAATGGTGTGATTGAAAACTCAGAAATATTTGTTGAAACTTATATTAGGCCGATAAAAGTTGTAGTTGTTGGAGCAGTTCATATAGCTCAATATATTGTAGATTTTGCAAAAAGCTTAAACTTCGAAATTTCTATTATTGATCCTCGCGGTTATTTTGCATCTGAACAAAGATTTCCAGATATGAAAATAATAAATAAGTGGCCAGATGAAGCATTTAAAGAAATAAAAACTAATGAAAATTCAGCATTAATTGCTTTAACACACGATCCAAAGATAGACGATCCAGCATTACAACACGCTCTTAATAATAAATTTTATTATATTGGGGCATTAGGAAGTAAAAAAACTCACGAAAATAGATGTCAAAGATTAAAAGAATCAGGTTTCAATGAAGAACAAATTAATTCAATACACGGACCAATAGGAATTAAGCTTGGAGGAAAATCTGCACCAGAAATTGCCTTATCAATTATTTCACAATTAATTTCTGAAACCTACAAAAAATGATTAAGGCTATTTTGTTAGCCGCGGGCCAATCTAAAAGGATAAAAAACGAGAACAAGTTACTAAAAATTTATAAAAAAAAACCATTAATAAATCATATAATAAATTCTTTAATTAAAAGCAAAGTCAACAAAATAATAATTGTTGTTGGATATGAAAGCGATAAATTAAAAAATGTAATTCAAAAGAATAAAAAAATAAAATTTATAAAAAATGCAAATTATAAAAAAGGAATCTCATTTTCAATTAAGGTAGGAATTAAAAAAATATCATCAAAAGACAAAGGTTTTATAATTGTTCAATCTGATATGCCTTTTGTTAAATCTTCAATAATTAATAAAATATATAATTCAATTTTAGATAAAAGATATCTTGTTCACGTTCTTAAATATAAAAAAATCATAGGAAATCCAATAGGTTTTGACATTTCAGTTTTCAATAAATTCAGAAAGATTAAAGGAGATGTTGGGGCCAAGTATATGGTCAAAAGGCTCAAAGATAGCACTAATTATATTGAAGTATCATCAAAAAATATCTTTAAAGATTTAGATAAAATTTTAGATTTTAAAAAATAATCTACTAAAACTAAATCGACAATATTTTTATTAAACTTTTCAAAAAATTATTAGTGTAAAAGAATATATTGATTTTCTATTACTCACACATTGATTTAAAACAAAATTGATTTAAATCAATTTATAATTTTTCATATCTTTATTGATTTGTATCAATTTTATTTGATCAAGTGACTGTTACTTGATCATATGTTTTATTTTTTCTTAATGAGAAATAGTATTACGGCATTTGTTTTTATTATTTTTTGTTTATTACCGATTAAATATGTTGTTTCTTCTGAAATTGGAGGAGAAATTTTTCAAGACAACTGTTCAGGATGCCATACTATTGGAAAAGGAAATTCGGTAGGACCTGATTTATCCGGAGTAACTATACGTAGGGAAGAAAACTGGCTTATAAGGCAAATTAAAGACCCAGATGGATTAGTTGAAGAAAAGGATCCTATTGCATTGCAGCTTTTGAAAGAATTTAACATGCCGATGGTTGCTCTAGGTTTAAGCGATGAAGAAATAAAAGAAATAATTTTATATTTAAAAAATATTGACAACAATATTAGTCAAGAATCAACTTCGTCAACCGCCCTTTCTTCTCGGTACATACTTACAATAATTATAAGTATTTTAATGATAATTTTCATAACGTTACTAGCTCTTAAAGTTGGAAAAAAGAATGTGGACATCAAATGATTTTATTAAATTTAATAAAAAGGAAATATTATGAAAAACGGGAGTAACGGCAGTAAATGGTTTAATATCAGCAAAGATTCTCGATCTTGGGAAGAAT